>SCQH01000079.1 GCA_004321925.1 Nitrospirota bacterium
GCTCTTCCGATCTGGGGCAATGAAGCAGTTCCCCGGCTTTGGCTCTCTTCTGTTTTGAATTTACTGATTATTTTTTGAATACACTGAACAGCTTGTCCAGTCCGCCCTTTTCAAGCTTTGCAACAGCCTCAAGCTCTCCTGCGTCAAGCCAGATCCCGTCACACTCAGAGCACTTGTCCACCTTTATCGCCTTGTAATCGATCTCAATCAGCTCCATCCCGCACTTGGGACATCTCATGTTATGAAGATCCCGAAGCTTTTTCTTTTCCTCCGCCTGCAGTCTCTTATGTTTTTCCTCCTCGATCTGCTTCTTTTTTGCAAACTCTGTCCTCGCAATATACTCTGCTTCTTTCTCACTCGGTTTCATCAGTTCTTCCTCCTTTATTTGATTTTCTTTCCGAATATCATGCCCGTAGTGCCGGCTGTGCAGAAGGGCCAAAACCCTGAACACCGGTCACGCAGGGTGCGCTTCTTTTTTCCTGTTGCCGGCAAGGAGATTCAGCGTCTCGACCAGGCCGGAAAAGGCCATCCCGAAATAAATATACCCTTTTGGTATATGGAACTCAAGCCCCTCGGCGATGAGCGTGACCCCGACCATCAGCAGAAAGCTCAGCGCCAGCATCTTCAGCGACGGATGGCGGTGGATGAACTCACTGATGGTGCCTGAAGCAACCAGCATCAGGATCAGGGCCAGCACAACCGCAGCGATCATAACGCCGATCTTCTGCGCCATGCCGATCGCCGTTATGACCGAATCGAGGGAAAAGACGATATCGAGGGCAACGATCTGAAGTATAATTGCCGCAAACGACACTTTCGGCCTCACCTGGATCGTCTCCTCCGTCTTCTCAAATACATTATGGATCTCGTGGGTGCCTTTGACAAGCAGGAAAAGCCCGCCGCCAAGCATGATGAGGTCCCTGACGGATATCTGGTTGCCCAGCACCGAAAAGAGCGGTGCTACCAGACTTGCCAGCCAAACCAGGCTCAGCAGAAAAAGGATGCGCGTCACCAGGGCAAGGCTGATCCCGATCGACCGCGCCTTCTGCTGCTGTTCGGCAGGCAGCTTCTGGGAAAGGATCGATATGACAACGATGTTATCTATCCCGAGGATGATCTCCAGGGCCGTCAGTGTCGCGAGGCTAATCCATATATTCGGATCGGTCAGCCATTCCATAATAACTCCTCCCGGTCTTCTCTAAATGTCCCTGCCGGATGCAGGGACCTCTGTTGTTTCACAGACAGGCAGCGCGCTCGCTCTTTTTGCTCCTATGCGTGCCATGATATACATGGCCGCAGCAAGCGCTGCCGCACTTGCGCCGACTACCGCAGGGCTCCAGATCTGACCCGGCAGGTTCTCAAAAAGCCCGTAGATGCCGAAGGCGATGAACAAAAGCGCGGCCCCCCATTTGATCGCCCTTTCAGGGATATGCCTGCCCATGACATTGCCGACGATGATGCCGAACCCGTTGGATATGACCATGCCGACGGTCGTCCCCATCCAGACAGGGATGATCGTATTGTACTTAACCGCAAGGGCAACCGTAGCAAGCTGGGTCTTGTCCCCCATCTCGGCCATGAAGAAGGCCATGGTCACTGTCCAGAAAGGACTGTAATGGTACTTTTTGTCTTCACCCTCAAGGGTGTCCCCCCGGATGGTCCAGAGGCCGAATATGATGAACGAGGCCGCGGCCGCTATCTTTATCGTGGCCAGCGGCACAAGGGTCGTCAGGTAGCTCCCTGCCGCTGCCGCAAGCAGATGATTTGCGGCCGTTGCCACGAAGACGGCCCACATGACCGTCTGCCATCTGAACTTGCAGGCAAAGGCCATGGCAAGAAGCTGGGTCTTGTCCCCCATCTCCGCGAGCACGACAAATATGAGTGATGCGATAAAGGCCGTCATGATCTCCTCCTACCGGTAATTGCCACAGCAGGTAATTCTTTTTACTTCGCCATTTTCTTCAGAAGCTGCTCCAGGCGTTTAAGCTCTTCTCCATAGGCTGCCCAGTTGCCCTGTTTCTGCATCTCGACCGCCTTTTCGAAGGCCCGCATGGCCTGTTTCGAAAGGTCGCTGACAGAGACCGTTGCGTCGGCAGCTGTTTTTTCAGCAGGCCTGCCTGATGCCTTCTTGGCGCCGAACAGCCGCTGAAGCGCAAGCTCCAGGTTTTCCTCCATTACCACGTCATTTTCGTAGGCCACAATGACCCTGCGCAATTCAGGAAGCCCGACCTTGTCGGAGGCCGCCAGATAGAGCGGCTGGACGTAGAGGAGCGAGCGTTCTATGGGGATGACGAGCAGGCTTCCCCGAATGACCTGGGAGCCGCGCTGGTCCCAGAGCGTCAGTTGCTGCGATATGTAGGAATCCTGATTTATCCGTGCGTCCACCTGCTTGGGACCGAAGATGAGCCTGTCCCTCGGGAAGGTATAGGCCAGGAGCTTGCCGTAATTCGGGCCGTCGCACCGCGCCGCAAGCCAGGCAGCAAGGTTGTCCCTCTTTGCAGGGACATACGGCAGAAGCAGAATGTACTCCTCTTTCGACCCGCCGGGGAGCTTCATGATCGTGTAATACGGGTCCATCGGTTTTTCGCCAAAGACAGGCACCTCCCAGAGGTTCTCCTTGTTATAAAAGACCTTCGGGTCGGTCATGTGATATGAGGCGAACATGGTGGCCTGTGCCTGGAGAAGCGTCTGCGGATACCGGATATGCTGCCTCAGATCCTCAGGCATATCTGCAAGCGGGCTGAACATGCCGGGGAACAGCCGGGCATACACCCTGATAATGACATCCGACGGATCACTGACATAAAACCCCATCGAGCCGTTGTAGGCATCGACCACGACCTTTACCGGGTTCCTGAGGTAATTGATCTGCCGGTTCAGCGGCCGTGCATAGGGCATCCGGTTTGAGGACGTGTAGGCGTCGATGATCCAGGAGAGCTTGCCTTCCTTGGTGACGACGAGATAGGGGTCCTTGTCGAACATCAGGAAGGGCGCGATCTTCCTGACCCTTTCCGTGATGTTCCTGTTGTAGAGTATCCTGCTTTCATTGCCGATGTCCGTGGACAGAAGGATCTTCTCTGTTTTGAACTTTGCGGCAAAGACCGCCCTTTTGAACAGGGAATCGAGCCTGACACCGCCGCTGCCGCTATAGGTGGTATAGATATTTTCTCCGGACGTGGGATAGCTGAACTCAGGGACCTTTGTCCTGACGATGACATAATCGTTCGAAAGCTCACCGTAGTATATCTCGGGCCGGGTCACCTTGAAATCAACCGGGCTGACTGAGGGGATGTCCTTCACGATGAACTCGGGAAGCCCTTCTTTGCTGATCCTGCTGACCGGTCCCATGGTTATGCCGTTGCCGTGGGTGAATATCAGCCTTTCGTTTATCCATGACCTGCTCGGAAGATCGTTGTAGGAGAGCTCCCTCGGGGAGAGCATGACCTGCCTATACTCCCCGTTTATCGAATAGCGGTCATTGTCGACATCCGTAAATTTATAGTAGGTCCTGATCTGCTGGAGCTGGCTGAAGGTCCTCAGAAGCGGGCCGTGGTCCCAGAGCCGGATGTTCTTTATGGTGGCGTCATTTCTCTCAATGTCTTTCGCGGTCAGCTTGTAGTCTACGTCAAAGGGCGTCACCTCTATCTTTTCCAGGTCATAGCCCATGCGGGTGAACTTTATACTATGCTCTATGAAGGGCGTTTCAAGCGCAAGCTCATTCGGCGCTACCTTGAACTTCTGCAAAAAAGACGGATAGGCAACGACACCGATGAGATAGACGGCAAGCACAACAACAGGCGGGAGGACCGTCAGGCGGACCGACCCCCTGACCATGCCTATGATGAACAGGATCCCCGCTGCCGGGGTGAGGAATATCAGGATCCGGTAAAAAAAGAGCTTTGCATGGATGTCCGTGTACCCGGCGCCGGAGACGACTCCGTGAGAGGAGAATAAAAGGCTGAACGTGTCGAGATAGAACCCGAAGCCGGTACTCAGGATAAAGAGGCCGGCCAGGATACCGATATGCTTTTTTGCGTTCCGGTCAATGGAGAAGGTCCCCTCCGCCAAAGAGATGCCGCCCCGCAGAAAGTAATTTGCCGCCACCAGCAGCATGACGGCTATAAGGGTAAAACCCGCAAACCCCCAGCAGGTCTCGATCAAGGGGAGCCTGAAGAGATAAAATCCGATGTCCCTGCCGAATATCGGGTCGCTCACGCCCATATCCAGGCTGTTCGTAAAGAGCAGGACCTCTTCCCACTTCAGCATACCCCACTGCCCTGCAAAGACGGCCAGGAGCAAAGCCGCGATGAGGGTCAGGGGCCTGATGATCCTGTCAATGTTCCCTCTGCTGAGCGGATGGATGATACCCTGTATCTCAAGAAATTCCCTCCGGGGGAAATTGACCCTGTTCGCAATGATACTGTTAACCAGGGCAAAGGCGAGGAAGACCCCTCCAAAAAATATCCCGGTGCCTGCCTTTGCAGAGAGCGTGGTTAAAAATACGGCCGCAAACCCTGTTTCTGCAAAGAAGAGCCAGTCACTGTAAAGGTCCTGTAAAGAAAAGCTCAGAGGCAGGGCCACAAAGAGAAGCACTGCGATGATCAGGTACTTCTTCCTGGTCAATGCCACAGCCCCGCCTTAGGACTGCCCGGCAGCCCTCCGCTTATTACCGGCATCTGCACCGGCATACCCGTCATCATCACCGAAGGCAGCTTTGTCATAGATCCGTCCATGTCCTCTCCCTTTTCCTGCAGGATAAAAAAAAGACCTTTATCCCGGATCGCGAACTGGTCTGTTGCACGAGCCTGGATAAAGGTCTTGCCTGTTAGTTTTATCTAACCAGTGGTACCGGGCCTGTTCAGACCGTGTTGACGATAACCACTGACTCAGCTACTCCCCTTTACGTCGCTTACCTTATCAAAAGAAAGGGTCTGTTGTCAATACGCGGATCGTCTCAAAATACCTTATAACAGAAGATTACGTGGCAATAATTCCGGCACGCAGCTCTTCATTCCACCTTCTCGAACTTGTCTTTGCCGGGACTGTAAGCCCTTATACTGCCGGTCCTGATGTCATAAAACCATCCATGGAGATATAGGCTGCCTTCCTGCAAGGCCTGAACAACGAATGGATATGTCTGGATGTTTCTGAGCTGCATAAGAATATTTTCCTCTTCAAGGATCATCTCACAGGACTCGATCGATGTCTGAGGATAGAACTTTTCGACAATCCGCCTGACCGGCATTGCCAATTGCAGCCATTCCCACAGATGGGGCATTTGTGAGAATTCCTTTTCATCGCTCAGCAAGGCTTTCATTGCGCCGCAGTTGGAATGTCCGCAGATGATGATGTCCTTTACCTTCAGACTCAGGACCGCAAATTCGATCGCTGCTGCGACACTGTTCTTATCCTTGATTGCCTCATAGGGTGGAACAATATTTCCCACGTTCCTCACAATAAAGAGTTCACCCGGCCTGCTTTGCGTGACGAGATTGGGATCGACCCGTGAGTCTGAACAGGTGATAAAAAGCACCTCCGGCTCCTGACCTTCGGAAAGGCGCTTAAAGAAGTCCTCTTCCTTCTTGAAATAAGCCTCCCCGAATGTATGGATACCCTTATACAATTTTTCCATGTATCTCCTGAAAAAAGACCCTTACCGCAATCTGTGCGCATGAATGCCTATCAGCTGCGATAAAGGTCGTGCCTGCTGAACAGCCGGTCGAGAACGTGTTGACGACATCCTCGCATACTGCTGCTCCCCTTTATGATATGAGTACCTCACGGGCTATGTCTTTTCTATAACAAAAAGCAGCTGTCCCTCCTGGACCGTATCGTTCAGCTTTACGCAGACTTCCGAGATCTGCCCCTCAAATGACGCGATGATCGCGTTTTCCATCTTCATTGCCTCGAGGTTGGCGATCTCTTCTCCCTTATGCACGATGTCGCCCGCCCTGATCGCGCCACGCTCCGGATTGCCGATCCTCCAGATATTGCCGTTGATCGGCGCCCCGATATCCTGCGGCCCTTTTGCCATGCGTATCTCGACCTTCTTCGCGCGCGGCGTGTCGACCGAATAGACCCTTGTCTTGTTATTGACGCGCATGACGACATGGATGATGCCTTCATACTCGGCCCCGACAGACACCAGCTCGATGGTATAGGGCTTGCCCCGCAGTTCGAAGTCAACCCTGTCTCCGGCCTTTCTGAGCCCGTTCCTCCAGACATCTGTGGGCAGGACCAGCGGGGCTTCGCCGAACTTGTCCCTGAACTCGATCATGCTGAGCGCATCCTTGGGATGCATGAGATAGAGGATAAACTCCTCCCCTGTCGGTACCCTCCCAATATGCTCAGTAAGCTCCTGCCTCGGGCCCCCGATATCTTCATTACCGAGCGAATCAAGAGGAGACAGTTCTTTCCGTTCAGACATCTTCTTTTCCCACTCATCGCCGAAGGTGCTCCGGTAGACCCATTCGTCAGGCCATCCCATAGGCAGCCTGCCGTAATTGCCGAGGAGCATGTTCTTGAAATCTCCGGGTGCGTTTCTCAGGAGCGTGAGCAGCTCCTGCTGCTCGGCTTCGGTCATGGCCCTGAGGTCCTGCGCCTTTTCCTCCACGAAACGTTCGATCAGATCGATGATATGCCTGACACCTGCGTCACCTCTCTCCTTTGCGTAGCGGTTCACAATACCGCTGCAGGTGACCCAGGTGATCTGCGATCCGGGAGTAACATCAAAATATTTGACGATCCGGTTATATAACGACATGACCTTCAGGATCGAAGGCATGAGATGAAGGAACTCACCCTTCTCCGCCTGCTCAAAGGAACTCGGGAACGCCCCTCCGGGCATCTTGTGGCGGGTGACTGTATGATCAAAGCCCTTGAACGGCGACTCGGCCCATTCATAATGACCTATCCATTCGCGCACTTTCTGTACGGCCTTTTCAGCTTCGCTCCTTACCAGATGGACCGGAATGCCGGATTCTTCAAAATAGGCCTGCACGCTCAGGATCGGTGAATGTCCGTAGAAGCGGACAAGGGAGTCTTCCTGTACATCGAATATTTTTGCTCCTGCCTGAGCTGCAGCAAGGAGGGCCGGCATGGCAAGGCCGTCAGTAATATGACGGTGATACTGCAGGACAAGGTCCGGATATTTCTGCTTGATGGCATCAACAAGGCTGGCTATCCGCCTGATGTCACCGACACCCGCCATATCCTTGATACAGAGAACTATCTCGTCGGTCCCGGAGCAGAGATCTACAATGTCACGGACAACTGAAAGATAGTATTCGTTTGTTGTCCAGTCTGCAGAGGTGAACGATATGGTCGGTTCGAACAGTCTTCCCCTTTTCAGCACAACCTCGGCGACTGAGCGCATGTTCCTGACATCGTTCAGGAATGAAAAGCATCTCCAGACATCTATATCCACATTCGCAACGACATACTCAATAATGTTCCTGGGATATGGCCTGTATCCAAAGAGGTTCGTTTCCCGGATGAGGGTCTGCAGGAGAACATTCGGCATGAGTTCCCTGAGTATGGCAACCTCTTCAAAGGGGGTCTCGCGCCGGTTCATGATGCCGACGTGCCAGCGGGCCCCTCCGTGGCATTCCGCACTGAAAAGTCCCATATTATTATAATAGGGAGCGAGGGTCTTGAGGTCGTATATCCGGTGACGGTTCTTGAAATCCGACTGCCCGGCATCCCTCATACCCACGTTCGTAAAACATACTCCCTGCAGGGACCGCACTGCAGCAACGATCTCCTTTGGGGTCATGCCAGGCCTGACAAAATCTGTAGGCGCTGTTCCTCTTTTCATGGTGTCCATTTTCGGCCTCACATCCACGTCTGGGGGCCGAGGGCGGATATCTCCGCAACGTACCGCGCGACCTTCAGGGCCTCGTCTTCGCTGCTTTCGTCCCTGAACATGGATATCAGCTCGTCCATATGCTCCTCGATAAACCGGGTCGAAAATTCTCCTGAAATAAAGGAAGGGTGCCTGATAATGCTCAGCAGCAACGGCGCCAGGGTCTTTACCCCTTCGATCCTGAGGTTCCTCGAAAGCGAGCGGTCCATAGCCCGTATGGCATCTTCCCTGTCTGCCCCTGCTGTTATAAGCAGCATGAACAGAGAATCATAATACGGCGGTATATCAGCCCCTTCGTATACTCCTGATGCGACCCTCACTCCCGGACCCATCGGCACCTGCAGGCGGGTGATCTTGCCGAAGGAGGGACTGAAATTCTTGGGATCTTCAGCGTTCAGCCTCACCTCGAGCGCCCACCGGTTAGGATGGATATCGGATTGTTTGAACGGCAGAGGCCTGCCCATGGCAACATCGAGCATGATGCCGACAATGTCAAGGCCGGTGATAAGTTCGGTGATGCCGTGCTCGACCTGAAGTCTGGTATTGACCTCAAGGAAGTAAAACTTCTTCGTGGGCGCGTCAAAAATGAACTCGACCGTTCCTGCGGTCGTGTAGCCTATCTCGCGCATGAGACGAGTCGCCGTATAACAGATCTCCTGCCTCAGGCCCTCATCCAGCGACGGGGATGGGGCCTCCTCAATGATCTTCTGGTTGCGCCTCTGGAGGGTGCATTCCCTTTCATAGAGATGAACCACATTGCCCTGCGAATCAGCAACGATCTGCACCTCTATATGCCTTCCGCGCTCTATATATTTTTCGACAAGCACCGTCTCGTCGCCGAAAGACTTCTTTGACTCTGACCTCACCTGACTCAGCGCCTGGCCGAGCTGGTCGTCGCGCTCCACCTTCAGCATACCTTTTCCTCCGCCGCCGGCAGATGCCTTGATCATGACCGGGAAGCTCACCTGCTCCTGCTCCATCCATGTCCTGATCTGGTCGATGTTCGTCACGTTGCTGATGCCGGGTATCGTCGGCACATGGGCCTTTATGGCAAGGGCCTTGGCCTCTATCTTGTCGCCCATCATGCTTATGACCTCAGGCGAGGGACCTATCCAGACAAGACCGGCATCGATCACCTTCCGGGCAAAGACATGGTTTTCGGCCAGGAAGCCCCAGCCCGGATGCACTGCATCCGAACCGCTGCTGCGTGCCGCGTCAATGATCCTGTCCATGTTGAGATAGGACTCGACCGGCGGCGCCTCGCCGATATGGACCGCAGTATCCGCCATGAACACGTGATGCGCCAGCCTGTCTGGCGTGCTGTAGACAGCCGTGGTCCCGATCTTCCTGTCACGGCAGGTATGCATGATCCGGACAGCGGGCACGCCCCTGTTTGCTATGAGAACTTTATGAATATCCCTGGTCATTTGGCTTGCCCCTGTATTGGCCCATATTTTACACAATTGACATTTTCAAAACAAATCAATTCTCTACTATAACGACTCAGGGCAACGCGATGCCGGTCACCTGCTCCATGACTTCGCAGGGGGTTGGAAAACGATGTTGACATATTCTCCCACATGCGGCAATATTGATATTAATTATCATTATCGCTATGAACCACATGATCACTCATAAGGCAAAAGATATTTTCAAGGACTATCTGTTTGAAAAGGGACTGCGTAATACCAGGCAGAGAGAGGAGATCCTCAATGTATTCTTTTCTGCGGATAAACATATTACCGTCGAGGAATTGTTCAACATGCTGAAAAAGACGGTCCCGGGGATAGGGTATGCAACGGTCCACCGTAATTTGATTCTGTTGTGTGAGTGCGGCCTGGCCGAGGAAATAAAGATCGGAAAACAAAAATCCCGGTATGAACCTAAATTCGGGCATGAGCATCACGACCATCTTATCTGCATGAAATGCGGACGGTTTATCGAGGTAAATGACGATAAAATAGAAAAACTTCAGGATAAGCTTGCGGAGGCGAATGATTTCAGTCCGGTCAGGCACAAACTGGAGATATACGGCTACTGCAAGGAATGCAGGTAGGCTTTTTTTTTGGGACCATGATGATAATGATTATCATGAACATTAACCATTTTCAGGAGGATGTTATGAAAAGCATCACTTTATTTTTGCTGTTGCAGGGACTGGCACTGGTTCAGCCCTCCGGCGCTGAGGCCGATGAAGTGACGTATACAACCCGCATCAAGCAGATAGTCGATGCACAATGCATTGGATGTCATGGAGCCGACTCCCCCGAATATCATGAGTTTAAAGCAAATATGAGAAAGTATGAGCAAAGCTCAAAAGGGCCGAGGATGGACAGCTATACCTATCTGATCTATTTCATCGGATGGCCCGACAGCGGGGCAATCATGAGAAGGCTCGACGACGGGAAGAACACCAAGGAAGGCAGGCCGGGCAATATGTTCAAATATCTCGGTTCGACCGAAGAAGAGAGGCAAAAGAATCTCTCACTGTTCAGAGAGTGGGTCGGCAACTGGACGCTCAAGCGGTGGGCCGATATTACCAAAGAAGAAATGACGGGTATAAAAGTCGCCTATTAGCGGAGCTGAAGCGGCGGGATAGTCCGCCCCTTATTTTGATCTCATAATGATCACGATTCATTTGTATGAAGAAGGATGCTTTATAAGCATCCGGAGACATGGACAGGCTTGAAAGGACTTTATATCAATGAAGCTGAAAAGCTCGGGATTAACCCTAGAGGTCTCTACAAAACCGGAATTGGAAATAACATCAACAAAAGGGAGAAAACCAAAGATGCTTGATATGGAAGAAAAAGGGCCATTGCTCAGGCTGCAGCTCAGAAACATGCGGCCTCAAAAATCCAAAGGGGGGAGGGTGTTGACCCTGCCCCCCTTCAGCAGCGTACGGGCCTCAGGCCGCCGTCTGCTCAGAGCAGCTCAACCCGAACTCTGACTATCACCGGAAAAAGTGTCTGTGTTATACTCGTTTGCTGCATCATTGATGGCGAACATCATACGCGTGCATATGAACAGTGACACAGGAGGAATCAGGAATGTTTAAACAGATCATGCTGGTTCTGACAATAATAGTGACAATTGCCGGGACTGCATTTGCCGCCCACCCGCTCATTACGGATGACACGGGAACGCAGGGGAAGGGGAAATTTCAGGTCGAGCTCAACGGAGGCTACGGGCACAACCGGGATGACGGGAAAACAACCCGAACGACCCAGATCTCCACGACCCTCACGTACGGGTTCTCCGACATCATCGATGTCATCGTCAGCCTGCCCTATCAGCAGACTCGGGTAGAGGATGCGGGACAAGCAATAAAAGGAGCCGGGATCTCGGACATGACCATTGAGTCCAAATGGCGGTTTTACGAAAAAGAGGGGCTCAGTTTTGACCTGAAACCCGGCGTCACCCTGCCGACCGGAAACGAGAAGAAAGGATTAGGCTCAGGGCGGGCAACGTACCATCTTTTTTTTATAGCCAGCAATGAATTAAAACCCTGGGCGTTCCATGTCAATCTCGGGTACGTCAGGAACGAAAACAACATCGGCGAGACAAAGAACCTCTGGCATGCATCCTTTGCTACAACGATCGATATTGCGGAAAACCTTAAAGTCGTCGGAAATATCGGCGCTGAGAGAGATACGGACAGGAACCTGAACATCCCCGACTCGTTTGTGCTGGGAGGCTTGATATACTCTGTATCGAAAAACTTCGACATTGATCTCGGCATCAAGGGTGGAATTACCAAACCCGAGACCGATTACACGGTCCTTACCGGCATCACCTGGAAATTCTGACTTTACCGGGAGGAGAAAAATAGAGACGCTCCTGCTCACTCCGCGCAAAGACAGCTCAACCTTTTACCGATGGGCGAATGCGCTCGCCCTGATCACCATTTTCTACAATCTCCTTGAAGGCGCTGTTTCCGTGCTCTTCGGATATGAGGACGGCACGGTTGCGCTCTTCGGCTTCGGGGTCGATTCCTTTGTCGAGGTCATCTCCGGCATCGGTATCTGGCACATGATCAGACGCATGAAGCAGAGCAATAATGCAAGCCCTGACGACTTTGAAAGGACCGCGCTGAGGGTCACCGGCACTGCCTTCTATCTCCTCACGGGCGGTCTCGTCATAACGGCAGCGGTCAGTCTTTACAGGGGCGGCAGACCGGTGACGACCCTGTGGGGTATCATCGTCTCCGTGATCTCGATCCTCACCATGTGGCTGCTCATCCATTACAAGCTGAAGGTCGGCAGGCAGTTCAATTCGCAGGCCCTTATTGCCGATGCCCACTGCACCCGGGCCTGTATGTACCTTTCTGTGGTCCTCCTTGTTTCGAGTATCGGCTACGAGCTCACCGGGCTGGGGATGCTTGATTCCCTCGGAGCGCTTGTAATTGCCGGGCTTTCCTTTAAGGAAGGCAGAGAGGCCTTTGAGAAGGCATCGGGCAATGGCACCTGTTCCTGCCAGGGAAACTGCCCTGACCAGCGGTAAGCCTGAGGCATAATTAATCGCATAGCTCACTCCCGGACTAAGGAAAAAACTCTTTTCCCTTGATTCTGACCCGTCACGTGGCTCCGGCATTCCAGTGCGTAACGAATCTATCAGTAAGTTCTATACTGACCGGCAAGTTTACCTGGCACCCTACAGCTCCTGTACCGAGTCCTTTTTTATAGCTGCCCGTCAGCCTATAAAATCTGCTTCTCGTTCAGAAACACCTCATACGTGTCTATTCCATTCATAAAGGTCGGTATCCGGGCAGGTATATTCTTTGTTCTATAGATAGGCCTGAATTCCAGGGTGCTCATTTCTCCCTCCTTCAGAGACATCTCCACCTCAGTAGAATACGCATCTTCCGGCAAACCGAAGAACACCCGGTGTGATCCTTCTTTCAGTCTTATCTTTTTTTCAAGTACATATTTACAGCCTTCCCCTGCTTCCGGATCACGGCTTGTCTTGCCGTCGGCATCATAAGCAGGCTTGCTGTCCTTGATACCATCGACCTCCCATCGTGCGGCCTCACCGCTGATATTCACCAGGAAGGGGTACTTCTGTTTGCCGTGCTGAGATTCTTTTGATTCGAGGATATAGTAACCTTCGGTATGCGTCTTTACATTCGTCTTTATTGTCAGTTCGGCAAAACCCTTGGGAATTGTACCCGCCTCCTTGACTTCAGTGAAAATGGCTTTTGTGCTGCTATGCGCTCTTGTCTTCATTTCTTTTGCAGTGGTCCTGCATCCAAACAATAAAAAACCTGTGAGCAGAGCCACAAGAAACATAGGCCGTTGATTCATACTATATGCTCCTTTTCCCTCCCACGCATTAATGAACATTTTGCTAAATCGCATCGTTCCCCCTTTCATTGGTCCGTATCTTTATTACTTCTTCAACATTGACCACAAATATTTTCCCGTCGCCGGTATTGCCGGTATGAGAGAACTTCTGAATCACGTTGATGACTTCCTCGACCATTTCATCATTTACAACAACCTCCAGTTGAATGCGTGGAATAAATTCCACCATTTCATAAACAATTTTGTCTTTAGCGTTCTTCGCCCTGCTTTTTCCGAACCCCTTGATCTCTGATACGGTCACCCCCGGCAGTCCATCTATTCTATGGAGTTCTTCAGTCACTTCCAGCAACCGGGACGGTCTTATTATCGCTTTTATCTCTTTCATATAATTCCTCCTCTGAACTTCACGTGATTTGCGGCATGCGCACTACATTTCTGCTTCATCTATTCTCTTTTCAAACCAGCTGTATACTGACGGAATGATCAGCAGCGTGAGCAAGGTTGAAGTAAGCAAGCCGCCCACAACAACCGTAGCCAGCGGTTTTTGTATTTCAGAGCCGGCGCCTCCTGCAAGCAGCATCGGTATCAAACTGAAAATTGCAATAGATGCGGTCATTAAGACAGGGCGTAATCTGTCAAGACTCCCCTTCCTGACCGCTTCCTGCAGACCAAGTCCTTCATCCCGCAGTTGCGAGATGCGCGACACCAGCACCAGCCCGTTAAGCACGGCAACGCCGAACAGGACGACAAAACCCACTGACGCCGGAACGGATAGATACTGTTTTGATATATATAACGCGAAGACCCCACCGATCAAGGCAAACGGCAGGTTCGAAATAACCAGCAGCGCCAGGCGGATCGATCTGAACGTAACGTACAAAAGAAGCATTATTAATCCGATGGCAACAGGTCCTATGATCATCAGCTTCTTCATCGCACGCTGCTGGTTCTCAAATTGCCCGCCCCAGGTAAGATAATAACCGGCAGGCAGCTTGACCTTCTCTTTTATCTTCTGTTTTGCTTCCGCGACAAAACTGCCTATGTCCCTGCCGGTAATGTTCATCTCGATCCCGATCCTTCTGCCCCCGTCCTGGCGGCTTATCTGGACCGGGCCTTCGATAAGTTTCACCTCCGCCAGCTGTTCGAGCGGAACATTGCTGCCGGTTTTCGTGGTGATCATCAGATTCTTGATCGCCTCAAGCGAATTCCTTTTTTCTTCAGGCAGGCGGACAGATATATCGAAGCTGCGGTTTTCTTCGTAAAATTTGGTGGCTGATTTCCCGGCAACAGCTATTTCGATCACTTTCTGAACGTCGCTGATATTCAGGCCATACCGTGCGATTCTGGATCGGTCTATATTTACGGTCAGATAGGGCTGTCCGGAAACCTTTTCCGCAGCTAAATCGGTCCCGCCTTTGATGGTTGAAAGCACCTTTGCAATTTCAGCCGATTTAGCGCTCAGTACGTCAATATCTTCTCCAAAGAGCTTGAGAATCAGTTGCGCGCGGGTCCCGGCGACGAGTTCGTCAATCCGGCACTGGATCGGCTGGCTGAAGCCAAAGGTGATTCCCGGTATAGATTCCAGGGACTGCCGCATCTCATTGGTCAATGCTTCCTTTGAAATGTCCCTTTTCCATTCTTTCTTTGGCTTGAATATTCCTACATAAGCGGTTTTGTCAGTCCCCCTGGTATCCAGGGCAATGCCGGTCTGTCCAGTGCGCGCTACCACTATATCCAGTTCATCAAATGCCTTCAGCTTTTCCGCTGCACGCTGATTCGCTTCCACCGAGGTCGCAAGGGAAACACCTGGAAGCATGGACACATCCATATCAAAGGAGCCTTCATCCATGGTCGGAATAAACTCAGTCCCTAATCTTGTTGCTAAAAACAGAGACGCTATCAAAAAGACACCAGCTATGCCCAGTATTACTTTTTTGTTGCTCATTGCATATTCAAGCAGCGGCAGATAAAGCCTGCTTGCACGCTTCATGATAAAGCTCTCTTTTTCCGCCTGGGGTTTCAAAAACAGTATGCAGAGGACCGGAATAACGAAGACGGAGAGAAACAGGGAGGCAAGGAGCGCAATCGCAACTGTCAAGGCCAACGGTCCGAACATCTTCCCTTCGATCCCTTCAAGGGAGAGGATCGGGATGAAGGTAAGCGCTATGATAAGCTCTCCGAAAATGCTCGGCTTTCTGACTTCCATAACGGCTTTAAGCACCGTAAATAATTTGGGATGTTTACCGCCCTCTTCACTTAAATGTCGCTGCACGTTTTCAACCTGAATTATGGTTGTGTCTATTATCATGCCGATCGAAATTGCAAGGCCGCCGAGGGACATCAGGTTTGCGCTGATCCCCGCAAGCTTCATCACGATGAACGTGCCTAGGAGTGACAGCGGTAACGCGATGAGAACAACTATACTCCCCCGTATGCTGTTGAGCAACAGATAAAGCACGATCAGCACAAGAATGGAGCCCTCGATCAGCGCCTTGTTTACCGTGCTGACGCTGGCGCCCACAATGTCACTTCTGTCGTAATAAGGAGCTATCTTGAGGCCTTCCGGAAGGATATTATTTTCATTGATCTCTTTGACTTTCTCCGCCACCCGGCGTACAACATCCCGGCTGTTTTCACCGCGCAGCATCATGACGATGCCGCCGACACATTCATCCTTGCCGTTTTTCATGGCAGCGCCCATGCGCACAGCTTCGCCGATCTTCACCTGGGCGACATCACGGACGTAGGTCGGCGTCCCGTGTTCAGATTTCAACACAATGTTTTCTATGTCGCTGACATCTTTTATCAATCCTACCCCGCGGACAATGTATTGATCGGTGCCCCGTTCCAGAATATTGCCGCCGACGTTTTCATTGTTGCTGCCGATGGCTGAGTAGACATCGTCCACGGTTATGGCATATTTCAGCAGTTTTTCCGGGGCCACGATCACCTGGTACTGTTTGAAGTATCCTCCGAAAGAATTGATTTCGTTCACTCCTGCAACACTCTTCAACTGCGGCGTTATGATCCACTCCTGAATTGTTCGCAGGTTTGTCAGGTACGCTATTTTCTGAAGCGGGTCCTCCGGCATTTTTCCTTCAAGGGTATATTGATAGATCTCACCCATTGCCGTGCCGATCGGGCCCATGGCAATTTCAACGCCTTTGGGGACCTTCTCTCTCGCCTCTGCGAGGCGCTCGAATACCAACTGCCGGGCGAAATAAATATCAACATTATCCTTGAAAACGATCGTTACGATCGAGAGGCCGAACTTGGTGACCGAACGCATCTGCTCTATATCAGGCAAGCCGCGCATTGCCATCTCAATCGGGTAGGTCACATTTCTCTCGATCTCTACGGCAGACAGTCCGTCCGCGTGGCTTACTACTTCAACCTGAATGTTTGTTACATCAGGAAAGGCGTCAATCGGCAATTTTATATATGAATAAAATCCGATTATTATAATCAGAAGCGAAAGAAATATAACCATTCCTTTCTGCTTTAACGTATATTCAATCAACTTTTCTAACATGATCGATTATCTCCCGTTCATTAAGCGCAATTTACTTGCCATGGCCATGTTCGTCGACGATTTCGCCTTTCTTCAACTCTGATTTGAGGATGAAGGCCCCCTTGACGGCAACCGGCTCCCCCACCTTTAGGCCGCTCTTGACTTCCAACCTGTTCCCAAGCGATCTGCCGGTTTCTATCTCTCTCCTTTGGAATTTCTCAGGTGCGGTTTGAATAAAGGTATATCTTTTCGCGCCATCAATAATGACCGCCTCTTCAGGAATAACGATAAGCCGCTCGGTCCCGCCGCTTGTAGCCTCGGTCAGCACGGTCGCAAACATGCCGGGCTTAAGCAGTCCGCTTGAGTTGTCTATCGTCACCCTCGCCTTTTCGGTCCTCGTCTTTTCATCGACCACATCACTGATATAGGAAATCTTCCCTTTGAAGGTCTTCTCAGGAAATGCGGTAACCGACACCTTTACTCCGGTGCCGCGCTTAAGTCGGGAAATATCTTTTTCATAGACATCGATCACTACCCATAGAGTCGAAAGGTCGGCAACAGCAAAAAGTGTCTTTTCGGAATTGACCATCTCTCCCTGAGTGACTGTTTTTTCAAGCACCACACCACTTACCGGAGTTGTAACAGGAATAAGAGGGTGGTTCCCATTGCCCTTTGAAGAACTAAACTGTGAAACATTGACCCCAAGCAGCCTGAAGCGTTCCTTTGCAAGGTTAAGGTCAGCCTCGGCCTCTCCCAGTTCCTGCCGGGCCCTCAGGACATCCTTTTCAGGCGCTACCTTCTTCTCAAACAGGGTTTCCTCCCGCTGGAGGTTTTTTCGCACAAGCTCGACCTTTCCCTGCGCCTTGATGTAATCAGCCCATGTCTGGTCAAGCTCCATGCTGTCGAGATAGGCAAGCACCTGCCCTGCCTTCACCCTGTCACCCTGTGATGCAGTGATCCTGACCGCCTTTCCCGGTACCCTTGGGCTGATCTTCGCTGACCGGTCCATGTTCATCTCTATAACAGCTGTTGCAGACAGGGGCACAGCAGAATCCTCAAGGGCAACTTTCCTGACCTCTATTCCAGCGGACTTCTGCTTTTCAGGCGACAGAGTAACAACATCGGGCTCTTCACCTTCATGTTCATCTTTGTGCTCACCTTCATGCTTATCTTTGTGCTCACCTTTGTGTTCACCTTCGTGCGTCTTCCCGGCCGCTGAATGCTCTTCTTCTTTCGCAGTCTCCTTTTTCCCGCATCCGGTCATCAATAGCGGGATACCAAGAACAATAAAGAGGATCACCAGCAGACCGAATCTATGCATAATTGCGTCAGTCCAACAGGGTTTGTCATTCCAGCTTGTCCGGAATCTTTCCGAAAAAGAAGGATTCCCGATACCCAAACATAGGGCACAAGCGCGCTTCGCTTGCGGGAATAACACGTGTTTAATATCGTCATGTATATCTCTATCTTTCTGTTTAATCATTTCACTGCACCTCCTGTGGTCTTTTCAATCGCATTAAGCGCAAGTTGCGCCCTTGTTTGCGCCTCAATATAGGCTAACTGCGCTTCGATGGTGTCCTTCTGCGCGAGCCGCACTTCAAAAAAACCGATCTTTCCTTCTTTGAAAGCAAGATTCAGAAGCTTCAGGTTTTCAGCGGCCTTTGCCAGTATCTCTTTTTTGAAGAGCGAAAGCTCCTCAATGGCCGAGGTGATGTCGTTAAACGCCTGATCGATCTCCCGGTCTATGGTTTTCTTGTGACCTTCCGCCTTTATCTTTGCCCCTTCTGCCTTGGCAAAGGCCTCTTTCTTTTCGGCCTGCTTCCTGTCAAAAAATGGCAGCGGGACAGATATCGCCAGGCCCACCGCATTGCGACGCTCATCTCTATCGTAAAAACCCGCAAGTGTTATATTGGGGACGGCCTCCTTATTTACCAGTTTCAGCGCAGCCTCTGTCCTTTCCATCTCAAATACGCTCGCCTTTGAATCTGGACGCTGGGATAGTGCCGATGTCTTCAGGGCTCCCCTGTCCGGCAGCGACGGCACTTCTGCTGGCAGCTCGCCTTCTATGGCAAATGACATATCAGGAGCCAAGCCAAGGAGGCCCTGCAACGCAATAAGCGATTCTTTATATTGCCGTTCAGCCAGAAGAAGCTCTTTCTTTGCCTTGCTCAGTTCAACCTCTGAAAGATTGACATCGAGCCCTGAAATATCACCGGCCTCAAACTTGATCTTTGTGTAGCCGAGCAATTCTTCATTCAATCTGACAATCTCCTGCGCAAGGCCGCTCTTCTTCTTAAGCGCGAGTGTATTAGTGAAGGCGTCTTTTACATCTGAAATCAAAATCCGCTCTTTGTCTCTTATTTCCAACTTCACTCTTGCAAGTTCTTTTTCAGCAACACTGATCCTTACGCTACGCTGGCCTGCGATCTCGAATTCCTGGGAGAGTTTGACGCCGCAGTTCGTGAACTTCCCGCCCCCTTCCTCGTCTGGCCTGTCCTTCTTTGAAATATTTCCTTCGATCGTCGGGTTATTGATGAGCAGAAGCCGGGCCTTTTCATTCCGGCTCTTTGCTGTTTCTTCTTCAAGTCTGAGCGCCTGCAGGTCAGGGTTTTTCTCAAGGGCAAGAGTGACCGCCTGCTCACGCGTCAACCCCTTCGTTTCAAACGCTGCGGCAGGCGACGTATTTAAGATTAATGCGGACATAACTATAATGAGAGCGAAAATAAGATTCATAAAAAAACCTCCTTAGTTAACTGAACGAATAAAGACAAGAGTCCCTATCCAAATACCATAGAACAGGGAAAGGAGGCGTATCAGATCAGGAGAACTACTGATTGCAGACTGGCGAGAGTCTTGTGGTGTGAAAATACTGGCAGAATTAAAGGGTTATTGCAATACTCTTCCTGTGGCAATGATGACAACACAGGAGATGAATAAATCAGCGAGAGTGTTTGCGTATTATGTGAAGTATTGCTTGTGTAAGCCGGACTGCCGAGAAACTGGACATCCTTGCAAGGACCGCATGCATCGCTTTCCTGCCCCGCTAACTGTGATCCAAGTCCAGCTCCATTGCAGGCATCGACAAGCTCTATCGCCACATGTCCGTCTTTGCCGAAACAAAGGAGCGTGCCCTCAGAACTGATACAGGAAACGATAAGGAACAACCCCAGCATCACTGCCGCCGACAATCTTTTTATCCGGGGTTCTCTGTTCATTTTTTAATTTAACGCACTGCTGAGTACCCAGTCAATACCAGTATCCTGTATAATGAAAATCAGGAGATACGGTGACTATTCATATGACCCGCAGGGACTTTCTCAACGGCATGCTTCTTGGAGCAGGGGCTCTCCTGCTTGAGTTGCCGGCCCCGCGGAGTCTGTTCGCGCAATCTCACCCGCTCCCCGGCTTCGGGGGCACAGGCGATTATGCGTCTTCGAACGGGAATACAGCTGCTGTTATTAATGCTTTCAAAAAAATAGAAAGTGGGGATTATGCATCTCTTATCGGGGATGCTGTCGATACCGGTGAAACATACGATCTCGTCATCGTGGGCGGCGGTCTGAGCGGATTGGGAGCAGCATATGAGTTTAACACGTCCTCTGCAAAGCAGGCGAAATGCCTTATCCTCGAAAACCATCCGATCTTCGGCGGTGCTGCAAAAAGAAATGAATTCCTGGTCCAGGGGGAACGACTTATCGGGCCTCAGGCCTCGAACGCCTTTGGCGTCATAGACCGCCCCGGCATTCCCGGATACGATATATACAGCGAACTGGGCATACCAACAGAGTTTGAATATGGTGATCTGCCTTCAGGCCTGAAACCTTTGGAATTTGATTCCACAAACTTCGGGTACCGGCTCTGGTTCGATTCAAAGAGCATTGGCCACTACTATGCTGGTCAGGAAAAGGACAGCCCCGGCAAATGGGTGTCAGGTTTCTGGGAAAATAAGCTTGCAGGGACCCCTTACCCTGAAAAGGTCCGCAAGGCCTTCCTCACGTGGAAGAATATCTCAGACCGGCAGTATGACGGAAGCGATTATAGCCGCTGGCTAGACTCCATGACCTACAAGGATTATCTGGAAAAGATCCTGAAGCTCGACCCTGAAATAACAAAATACGCTGACCCGGTGCTTGCCAGTGTGGTGGGGCTCGGCTGCGATGTCATCAGTGCCTATGCAGCCCGCCAGGTCTCGATGCCGGGGTTCCCTGAGTTTCAGGGTCATCGTTCATTGCGCAACAGCCACTGGCATTCCTTCCCCGGCGGCAACGACGCCTTCGCCCGCTGTCTCATGAAGGCCCTCATCCCCGATGCCATTGAAGGCAGCAAGAGCTTTGAAGATATTCATAACGGGCGGGTACGCTTTCCCGTTCTGGATCGGGGAACAAACAAGGTCCGGTTGAGGCTTGGCTCCTCTGTTGTCCGGGTTGAGCAGGGAAACAGCTCAGTCCTGGGAAAGAACGTTACGGTTACCTATCTCCAGGAGGGAAGGCTTTACCGCCTCAAGGCCCGAACTGTTGTCATGGCATGCGGCGGCCGCCTGTCACGGAAGGTTGTTTCAGGACTGCCCGTCAGCCATGCAGAGGCCTATGCCCAGTTCCATGTCTCTCCCATACTGGTAGCAAATGTAGCCCTTACCAACTGGCGCTTTCTTTACCAATTGGGCCTTACCGCCTGTAAGTGGTCCGGCGGTTTCGGTTTCGGCTGTAATATCAGGAAACCGATGCATATAGGAGATTACCGCCCGCCCCTGCATCCTGACAAGCCCACGCTGCTAACGTTTTATATCTCCTTTCATCAGCCGGGCCTGCCTATTGAGGAGCAGGGGGAAAGTGGAAGAAAAAGACTTCTGAGTACAAGCTATGCTGAATTTGAGGCGCTGATCATCGGGCAGATGAAGCAGCTCTTCTCCGGTGGCGGATTTCAGGAAGATAGTGATATCGCCGGCATTGTCCTGAACCGCTGGACCTATGCCTATGTGAACCCGCAGCCCGGTTTTTACTTCAGCAAGGACAGCACCCCTGCACCCCGGGACATTATCCGCAAACCATTCGGACGTATTGCCTTTGCCCATGCCGAACTTAACGGACATCAGCACTGGGTCGCAGCCGTGGATGAAGGCAGAAGGGCTGCAAAACAGGCTATCGAACTGCTGCAATAAAAAATGTTTCTTAACGATGAACGATTTTTGTAAACTAGAAACATGACCCTTAAGAGTCCTCGTGAATCAGGATCACCTTTAACGATTTGCCTGATCATTATGCTTGGCATTGCGTTTCTGCTTCCGCTTTATCACAGCCACAACCACGACGCTGACCACTATGGGGAATACAGCGATTATCATGCTGTGCTTCATGATGGTCCATCACCGGAAGGACTGTTTTCCGGGCAAGCAGGCAACGATTCTCACCTGCATTTTATAAAGGACATCGGCAGGACAGACACACCCCTTCGTTACAAAGTCAGATCGCTGAGGCCAGATCTCTGCATGGCAGCTGAACCGCTTATTCTTAATGAACAGATCTCATGCAGGATTTCGAAGCACACACGGAATTCTGCTTTCCGTCGTAATTCTTGCCATTATCTATCCGGTCTTTCTCCTCCAACTGCCTGAACATCAGAAAGCAGCTGCAATCTTGTTGTGAAACTGTCTGGCATAATTGAATTCGAGGAGTCATCATGGTAAGAATATTTTGTTTATTGGTTTTATGTTCTGTTCTGTCCCCCCTGCAGGGGGCCGCTCTCGAACTGTCAGAGAAACAGATCTTCGAGAAGAACTCCCTTTACCAATATATCTCGGTAGTCGAGGACTCTGTCAAAAAAGAGCGCTACGTGCGCAACCAGAAAAGGGAATATGCCCAGGGCGGGATCTATCTGAATGCGCCTGACAAACTCCTCTTTGAGTTCACCCAGATGGGGTTTGTATCCCTCGCCTTCCTGGATAGAGACCCCAAAGATGTGCTTTTTGTCGGTCTTGGCGCCGGGGCCATGCCCAGATATTTTGCATGGCATTATCCTGAAGCCGTTATAGACATTGCCGAGATAGACCCGGACATGCTGGCAGTTGCTCAAAAGTATTTCTATTTTAAAGATAATGAAAGGATGAAAACCCATATTGAGGACGGGCGGCTTTTTGTCAAAAGAGCCAAAAAAAAGTACGACTGGATAGTCCTCGATGCCTATCAGAATGATTACATCCCATTTCATCTCACTACCCTTGAGTTCCTGAAGGAAGTGAAAAGCAGGCTAAAGGACGACGGCGTGGTGGTATCAAACATAACCTCGACATTCCGGAACAAGTTCTTCGATTCCATGGTCATGACCTACAAAAAGGCCTTTCCTCATTTCTATATTCTCAAAGGAAGGAAGTCCGGTAACTTTATCTTCATTGCGCTGGCAGGCAGTAAAATAAAGGACAGGGACAGTGTGGAGGCACGGGCCCGCAAAGTTCAGTCGGCCAGGAAATTCGACATTGACCTTGAAGATTTTGCATCACGGTACGAACCCGCTGAAGCATACGAGTGGGGACGGGCCAAGATCCTTACCGACGACTTCGCGCCGGTCAATCTCTATCAACACCAAAGGTCAGCGGCACCATGAGGAGGCACCTATGATTAAATTTGTCGTTTTCATCTGCGGGGCAATAGTCATGTCATTTGAGATTCTGGGCAGCCGGGTGCTCGCCCCGAACTTCGGCAGTTCTGTTTTTGTATGGGGAAGTCTGATAAGTGTTTTTTTGGCAGGGCTGTCTGCAGGCTACTACCTTGGGGGATGGCTTGCGGACAAAAAACCCTCATCCCGCAAATTGAGCCTGATGATCATTATTCCGGGAATATTTTTTCTGACATTCCCGCTCTACAGCGCACCTATTGCAGACTGGATCTTCACGAAAGACCTGGGAGTCAGGCTGAGCCCGTTTCTGGCATCAATCGCTTTATTTCTGATCCCTTCTCTCTTCCTCGGCATTGTCAGCCCTTACACGGCAAAACTGATGATCTGCAGCCTGCATACGTCCGGTAAGACCATCGGGACCCTCTACGCACTTTCGACGTTCGGGAGCATTATCGGAACACTGATCACCTCATTTTACCTCATCACGATAGCCGGGACCAATACTCTGATCATGGGACAGGGGATTTTACTGGTTGCAGTGGCGATCCCTCTTTACTTCATGGATCTGGTATGTGCAGTTGAAAAATAATTGTCTGCCCGATGGTCTTAGAGAGGGGTCGGATGGAAAGCTGCTTGCCGGAACAGCCGGCCGGCAGCGCTTATCCGGGGTTAATGTTTTTCGAGCTTCTGAAGGAGGAGCATGGTCGGGGTCATCTTATCCCCCTCCTCTGCCTTCACGGTGGCATAGAACTCACATTGTCCGCAGATCTTGAACTTTTCGGCGAAACTGCCGAGAACCTCTCCCCCGCACATGGTGCCGGTTATTATCCAGCAGGTCCTGCCGCCGTTCTTTCCGCCATGACAGCCGTCGAACCATATATAGGTCGAAGCAGGGCATACCCCAAGTTTAAAGGCCTTTTCTCCCCCGAGCTCGCGCCCGCACTTACGGAACTCCCAGCAATTTATTTTCTCTTTAGCCACCATGCACCTAGATGAACATCAGTCCGGCTCTAAAGCCGCCGCCAAGTTCCCTGGCCCATTTCACGAGCGCGATGTGGAGCTTGCCCTGCTCATGCTTGTCGTCCCACGTCAGCACATGCCCAGGTTCGAGCGAAATTGTGGTCATAATGCCTATGCCGGATTTGCTCGTATCAATGATTCGGCCCTGGGCTTCAATGCGTGGATTGCGGGATTCATCAACAGGCAGAACAGTGAATTGCAACGGTGCGGAGTAGGGAAGTCTTTCGTCTTTGCGTTTTTCTTTTTTATCCATAATTAGTTCGGTAACCCCGCTGTCCTTTGTAAAGGACCGGTAGTTTTGCGCCCTAGCCTCTCGGATAGTTTGCCTTTGTCGTTAATTACTTTAATTACTATAGGCGGGATCAGGGGAAAAAGTCAAGCCCCCCTCGCTGTGCGAAGTGATCTCAAACCTTTTCCAGGGTGGTTTTCCCTGCCATTGCCATGAAGATCACAAACAATACCGAGGCCAGGCCGGCAGTGAACGCCCCGAAATAAAATGTTGCTGCCGGTGAGACATGGTCCCAGAGCCATCCGCCGATGAGGCTTGCCGGGAACATCGCCAGGCCGATGACCATGTTGTAGATCCCGAAGGCGGTCGCCTTGAAATCAGCGGGTATGATCGTCGCCAGAAAGGCCTTCTGTATTCCCTCGGTCAGCCCCATGAAGAGACCGTATGATCCGAACAACACCCAGATCGTCATTGCACTGCCCGCAACCGCAAACCCGTAATAGAGAAAGGCAAAGAGGAGAAACCCTGAAAGGATGACCCGTTTTCGGCCGAACCTGTCCGCTGCCATGCCTGCAGGGATGGACGAAAGGGAATAGACGAGATTAAAGAACAGGTAGACGATCGGGATCATCGTTGTCGGGATGCCTGTTTGTTCGGCCCTCAGGATCAGGAAGACGTCGCTTGAATTGCCGAGGGCAAATAATGCGGCGATAGCGACAAAGAACCTGAACCTCCAGTCAAAATGTTTGCGGGTCAGCTTCGGCCTGGCCGGATCTGCAGGGGTTTGATCTATCAAACCCTCTGTGGCCTTTACGTTTTTCTTTTCGCTGATAAAGAAGATGATCAGGACCACCGCGATAATTCCGGGTACCATGGAGAGCCAGAAGATCGCGCGGTAATCGTTCGAAAATATTCCGAGAAAGAAAAAGGCGAGAGCGGGGCCTACGGCTGCCCCCAGGGTATCCATAGCGCGGTGAAAGCCGAATGCCCGGCCAAGATATGCCCTGTCAGCCGATTCTGCGATAATGGCGTCCCGCGGTGCTGTACGCACGCCTTTGCCGAAGCGGTCGATGAACCTCGAGCCGAGCACCTGCTGCCAGCCTGTTGCAAGGGCCACGAAAGGCCTGCTCAGGGTGGATATCCCGTATCCCAGGGCCATGAGCCACTTCCGGCTCCCTATCCTGTCGGAAAGCCAGCCGGAGAAGACCTTCAGGATGCTTGCCGTTGATTCGGCAATCCCCTCGATGAGACCGATCGCCGACTTGCTGACCCCGAGGCTGTTCGCCAGGAAGAGAGGGACAAGCGGATAGATCATCTCCGAGCTTATGTCCATGAAGAAGCTCACAAACCCGGCGACCGTAATATTTCTGTTAAAGCCGAATAGTTTCATGTTGTCACCATATGCAGAGGACAGCAGCGAGCTTTACGAGTACAATTCGATCCTGATAAATTTCCTGATACTCCTGAAATGCTCATCCAGGGTGAACATCGCACAGTTATGTTCAGCTGCTAAAACAGCGAGATAACAATCGACCAAGTTTATGGTCAATCACCACTATTTACTATTAAACTATCCCTTGTCGCGATCAGGGCCCTGCCTGCAACCTTCATTTAACCTGCAGTCATTTCAGCTTCGGCAGACGCAGGACCATTTTCTCTCCAAGGGTAATATCATCGATATGTCCTGCTGCCTTGCTTGTCCGGGAGACAAGATGGATATGGATCGCATTCTGCATCCCGGAGTCTTTCCTGATCGCGGGAGCGTACTGGGAGAGGAATATGCCTGAATGATGCTCTGAATAGAAGCCTATGATATCCACGGGCTCGTTCCTGGCAACAAAGGGCTCTTTCGATTTTACAAATAATTCATTGGTGATAGGCTTGCCCCCGGTGCGGTCAACGTTTATGTGCCATTTGATCTCGACCGGCGTCCCGGCCAGGAGGAACGGAAACGGCTTTGTCACATCAAGGCCCGCTGCCGCTGCCTCGGTCCTGACGAATTTCTGCAGGTCCAGGTAGCCTTTCACGGCCGCCGGGACAGGAACATCCTTCCAGTTCGACTGTTCAGTCCAGACAAGGAAAAAGGCGCCGTGTTTATAGGTAGTATCCAGAATATAATCCGAACCGCGCACCTTGGTGATGTAAGGCTTTGAATCGAAGATAGTGATCTCCCCGTCAAGCCCTTCGATCGGGCCCATGGCGTAGAGGCCTTTCCGGCCGGCCAGGTCCTCAAGGGTCACAACGCTGAGGGCCTTACCGCTCGTGAATATATCCTTCTGAGCCCCGATGTATTCGACCAGGCCCTCTTTCGTTGAGTTAAGGGCAACGGCTATGCCTGCAGCCCCCGCAACGCAGAGCACGATCAGTAACAACTTTTTTAAGGCGAGACCGTTCTTTATCCGGCTGATGACTGCTTTTGTCATGTTGTCCACCATGCACCTCCAGAATTTTAATTAATTATACACCGCACACAGCCCTGTTGCATTTCATTTTAATGGTGATGCCCCAGGTGGCTGTTTTCGGCATTCAGGTTGCAGTAGATCTCGTTGCTGCAGCAGTCTGCGCACTCCATCTGGATAACGGCATGCTTTATACCCTGTCCGGCAAGCAGCTGTTCGATCTGCTTTCTGAGGGTGTCGGCCTCGCTGATCTTCTGGTCATGGACCTGGACATGCCCTGAAAAGGCCGGTATCCCGTGCCCGATGGACCATATATGCACATCATGGACGGCCCGCACTCCCGGTATCGCCCCGATCATCCCTGAGAGCTCCTCAGCATGAAAGCCCAGGGGACTGAGGTCGAGGAGGACCCAGAGGGCCTCCTTGATGACACGGGTCCCGCCGAAGATGATCATACAGCCGACAAGGGCGCTCGCTATGGTATCGGCAAGCACCCAGCCGGTAAATCTGATTATCAGGCCGGCGATGATGACCCCCGCTGAAGAGACCGTGTCCCCAAGCACATGGAGCCAGGCGCTTTTCATGTTCAGGTCATGATGTTTATGCCCCAGTATCCAGGCCATGACGAGGTTGCCCGCAAGCCCGAGCGCAGCTATCGAAAGCATGACGGACGAATTAATGTCCGGCGGCGCATGAAAACGTTTATAGGCCTCGACAAAGATGAAGACGGCTATCACGACGAGGCTGATCCCGTTGATAAGGGCTGCCAGCAGACCGATCCTCTGATAGCCGTAGGTCGCCTTGTAGTCGGAAGGCCGTTTCATGATCAGAAGGGCGATGAGGCTCAGGCCAAGGGCAAAGGCATCGGTCAGGACATGTCCGGCGTCGCTCAGGAGCGCCAGACTGCGGCTCAGGATGCCTCCCGCCACCTCGCCCACAAAGAGGAGCAGGGTGACCGCCAGGCTCCAGCCGAGCCGTCTTATCGACGTCGCATCCATGGTTGTCCCCTCACAGATCGACAGCTTTCACGCTGCAGCTTTGGGCAGAAAAATAGCGCCTCTGAAAATAGAGCGCCACATTGACCAGGCCGATAAGGACCGGCACCTCGACCAGAGGTCCTATGACCGCGGCAAAGGCAGCGCCGGAGTTGATGCCGAAGACCGCGACTGCAACCGCTATGGCGAGTTCAAAGTTATTGCTGGCCGCGGTAAAGGAGAGGGTCGCCGTCTTCGGATAATCCGCCCCGATCTTCTTCCCGAGGTAGAACGAGACCAGGAACATCACAACAAAATATATGAGCAGCGGGACCGCGATGCGTACAACATCTAACGGGAGCCTGACAATGTAGCTGCCCTTCAGGGAGAACATGACGAGGATCGTAAAGAGCAGAAAGACGAGGGTGACCGGGCTTATCTTCGGTATGAAGCTCTTCTCGTACCACTCCCGCCCTTTTATCCTGAGCAGGACGAAGCGGGTGAGCATGCCCGCAAGAAACGGTATGCCGAGATAGATGAAGACGCTCTCGGCTATCTGCCCCATGGTGATATTGACGACAACACCCTTCAGGCCGAGCCAGGCCGGGAGCACGGTGATGAAGATATAGGCATAGAGGGAGAAAAAGAGCACCTGGAAGATGGAATTAAAGGCGACAAGCCCTGCCGCGTACTCGGCATCGCCGCAGGCGAGGTCGTTCCAGACAATGACCATGGCTATGCAGCGCGCAAGACCGATCATGATAAGACCGACCATATATTCCGGATACCCGGAGAGGAAGACGATCGCAAGCAGAAACATCAGTATCGGACCTATGACCCAGTTCTGCACGAGAGATAGCAGAAGGACCTTTTTATTCCTGAAGACCTCACCCAGTTCCTCATATTTCACCTTTGCCAACGGGGGATACATCATGAGAACAAGCCCGATGGCGATCGGGATATTAGTGGTGCTGGCCTGGAACTGATTGATGAAACCCTCGGTGCCGGGTACGAAATACCCCAGACCGACACCAACTGCCATTGCGCCGAATATCCAGAGCGTAAGATAGCGGTCGAGGAAAGAGAGTTCTTTCCCCGCTCTTTCCGGCATGGTCATGCCTCTTTCTCCATTGAATTTATCAGCCCGGTTATCTTCCTCTTTATCTCATCCCGGGCCTTCCTGAATTTGTTCAGATCTTCCTTTTCTGTCCCCATGGCCGTCTCAATGGAATTGACCGGATCGTCGATGGGCCAGTGCAGCCGGGTTATCTCAGGCGGCGTGACGGGACAGGACTCCTCCGCATTGCCGCACAGGGTTACGATGATGTCCATCTGTTGAAGAAGGGCCGGATCAATTCCTTTTGAACTCTGGCCTGAAATATCTATACCTTCCTCACTCATAACGGCAATGGCCGCCGGATGGACCAGACCGGCAGGCACGAGCCCTGCGCTGTACGGCTCTATCAGGCCCAGGCCCAATTCCCGTGCAAACCCTTCTGCCATCTGGGAGCGGCAGGTATTACCTGTGCAGAGAAACATCACTTTCATCATTGTTCACCTCGCTCAGCCCTTACAGGCATCTATCGTAATGACCCGGCTATTCCCCGTCTCTCTTTAAATATCATGACAGAAGGCGATCGGCAAAAAAAAGGGCCAGGACCACAAGCAGGTAGACATTAAGCGCCTTCAGCGTATGGCCGCAGGCAAGGATGCTCTCCCTGCGGGTGATGATGCTGCCGCCCTGGAGAAGAAGCAGACCGGAGAGGATAAGGAGGGCGTACCCCGCCGGTGCATGGAGCGTCAGGCCAACGGGGACAAAGAGCAGGGAGCTTACGGCAACTGCGGCGATCCAGACGAAAACGATCCGGGATAACTGTCGTTTCGAAAAGACCGAGGCAGGAGTGGGAAGACCGGCGGATGAGTATTGGTCAGCGTATCGCACCGCGGTGAGCCAAAAATGCGGGACCTGCCAGAGGAAGAAGAAGAGACAGAGGACCAGGAGTGCAGGATCAGTAAGATTGCCTCCTGCAGCACTCCAGCCGATCAGCGGAGGAAGCGCCCCGATGAGCGCACCCGGCAGTGCTGCAAAGGCGGTTATCCTCTTGAGGTTCGTGTAAAGGCCGTTATACCAGACAACGGCAAAGACCCCGATGCCTGCCGCGCCATTTCCCCCGGCAAAAAAGATCAGCAGCAGACCGGCCGGCATGCATATGCCGCAGAGGAGCAACACGCCCCTGGCGGTCATGGCACCCGAGGGGAGCGGCCGGGCACGGGTACGCTCCATGAGGGCATCGGTATGCCGCTCCTGGTACTGGTTGAGTCCCGAAGCGCCGGCGGCAAGAAGGAAGACGCCTGTGCCGAGGAGAAAGACCATTGGTCCGGCGCTATAGGCTGCAAGGACATATCCTGCCATTGCCGAAAGTCCTGCCGCAAGCGAGATCCGTACCCTCCCGAGCCCGGCAAGGGTCCTGACCGGCGCTCTCATTTCAGTCCCTTCAGGTACTCGACGATGGCGGCAAGTTCCTCCGCTGAAAGGCTATCCTTCTGTTGAGGCATGACCGGCGGGAAGCCCTTGACCAGGTCGGCCTGAGGGTCAACGACAGACCTCCTCAGATATTCTTCGTCGGCATTGATCTCACGCTCCTGCCCGGCAGTCGTTACCAGGACCTTGCTCCCGAAAAGGGCCTTGAAGGTCGGTCCGATCTTTTTGGACCCGTCAACCGAATGACAGGCGAGGCAGCCCTTTTTCTGAAGCAGCGCTGCACCGTCCAGGCCGGCCGCCGGTTGTTTATCCTCCCTGCGGTACCAGACAGCAAACTCTGCCGCCGGGACGGCCCGCACCCTGGTGATCATCGAGGAGTGCCCCTGACCGCAGTACTCCGAGCAGAAGAGGTCGTAGACGCCCGGCGAGTCCGGCAGGAACCAGAGATAGGTCTGCCGGCCGGGGACAGCGTCTTCCTTGATCCTGAAGGCCGGGATAAAGAGACTGTGCAGGACGTCGCGCGAGGTGATGAGGAGCTGCACCGGCCGACCGACAGGCACGACCAGTTCATCGCTCGTCCGGCCGTTCTCATAGACAAAGTCCCAGCGCCACATCTGGCCGATGGCCTTTACCGGCATGGCATTGGCCGGCACGGTCCGCATGAACCTGAATCCCTTCCAGCCGGAATAGAACATGGCAAGGACTATCAGAAGAGGGATGACGACCCAGACGATCTCAAGCAGGTGATTATCCGGGACATTCTCGGCCTCAGGGTTGCGGGAGCGGCTATAGCGCAGGACAAAATAGATCATCGTAATGGTAATACCGGCCAGGAGCGCAACCGATATCGCCACGATAAAAAGAAAGACGCTGTCGACTGTCTGAGTAGAATTCTGCATAGGGGTCACCGGTACCAGACGTCCAGATAGGTGCCGCCGATGAGCAGGCCGATCAGGAGCACCGGGATAAGGAATATCCCTATCAGGAACCTGCCCTCCTGCCTCAGATGCATGAATATCAGAAGGATCAGGCCGGCCTTGACCGAGGCGATGAACAGGGCAATGGCTGCCCCGGCGCTGCCGAGGTCAAGATAGTAGACACTCACCGTGACCACCGTAAGGCCGAGCAGGAGCATCCAGGTCAGGATATAGGGCCTGAAACTGCTTTTGGTCTGTATCGTTTGTTCGTTCATCAATGTTCCTCAGGTTATCAGATAGAACAGCGGGAAAAGATAGACCCATATCGTGTCCACACAATGCCAGTAGAGCCCGCTGTTTTCGAGCCGGACGAAATTAGCGCTGCTGATCGTTCCCTTTTGGGTCGCCCGGAGCATGAAGGCCAGCGCACCCAGGCCGATCAGGACATGCAGACCATGCAGTCCGGTCATCACAAAATAGAGACCGTAGAACAGGTTCTGGCCCTTCCCGAGTTCCAGGAGCACTTTCGAATCCGGGTATATGCCATGCCCGATCTTCGCGCTCCACTCAAAATACTTGACGATGAGAAACAGAGTCCCCAGCAGGATCGTCAGGCCCTGGAACATAACAGACCTGGCCTTGTCGTTGTTCCTGATCGCAACAAGCGACAGCGCCATCGTCAGACTGCTGGTGAGCAGGACCACGGTATTGACGGTCCCGGCGATCCTGTCGAGATCCTCTGCTGCCCGGTGGAATTCGCCGGCATGCTGCAGCCGGAATACGGAATAGAGGATGAACATGCCGCCGAAGAGAAGTATCTCGGTGAAGAGAAAGAGCCACATCCCGAAGCGGGAACCCTGATCGTCCTTCTCCGGGGTCATGTAGCCCGCTCTCCTTTTTTATGATACTGGTATGGCCCCTCGGTGACAACGGGCAGCTCTTCAAAATTATGCACGGGGGGCGGAGATGAGACCTGCCATTCGAGGGTCGTGGCGCCCCACGGGTTAGCGGTTGAGGGAGCGCCTTTGCGGGCCGATTTCAGCAGGTTCACAAAAAGGATTATCAGGCCCACGGCAAGTATCCAGGACCCGACCGTGGAGACGACATTCAGTCCCTGGAAGTGAGGCAGGTAGTCGTAATATCTCCGCGGCATGCCCTGCCAGCCAAGAATGAACATCGGGAAGTAGAGGATATTGAACCCGACAAAGAGAAAACCCCAGGCAACCCGCGCCAGCTTTTCGCTGTACATCTTTCCGCTCATCTTCGGGAACCAGTAGTGCAGGCCGGCAAAGAAGGCAAAGACAGCGCCGCCGAACATCACATAATGAAAATGGGCGACGATAAAGAAGGTCCCGTGGATATGGATGTTCGTTGCAAGGGCACCCATGACCAGGCCGGTCAGCCCGCCGATCGAAAAGAGAAAGATAAAGGCAAGCGTGAAGAGCAGCGGGGCCTCGACACTGATCGACCCCTTATAGAGCGAGGCGGTCCAGTTGAAGATCTTCACCCCGCTCGGCACCGCGACAATGAACGTGATCAGCGAAAAGACCGTCCGGGCGGTGTCGCTCATGCCGCTGGTGAACATATGATGCCCCCAGACAAAATAGCCGACAGAGGCGATAGCCAGGCTCGAAAAGGCGATCGCCTTATATCCGAAGATCGTCCGTCTGCTGAAGGCAGGGATGATCTCGGTCACCACCCCCATGGCCGGCAGGATCATGATATAGACGGCAGGATGCGAGTAGATCCAGAAGAGGTGCTGATAGAGGATCGGGTCGCCCCCCTTTGCCGGGTCGAAGAACCCGACGCTGAAGAGCCGCTCGATCACCACCAGCAGCAGGGTGATCGCCAGCACCGGCGTTGCCAGGATCTGGACCCAGGCGGTCGCGTAGAGCGACCAGACGAACAGGGGCATCCGGAACCAGGTCATGCCGGGGGCCCTCAGCCGGTGGATCGTGGTGATGAAGTTCAGCCCGGTCAGGATGGAGGAGAAGCCCAGGACGAATGCCGCAGAGACGGCGAGCGTCACATTCGTGCCGGTCCTGATACTGTAGGGTGCATAGAACGTCCAGCCGGTGTCGGGGGGACCCTCGCCGGTGAAAAGCGACATCAGGGCCATCAGGCCGCCAAGGATATAGAGCCACCAGGAAAGAAGGTTGATGCGGGGGAAGGCAAGGTCGCGCGCACCGATCTGCAGCGGCAGCAGAAAGTTCCCGAGAGAGACCGGGATACCGGGGATGATGAAGAGAAAGATCATGATCACGCCATGCAGCGTAAAGAACGAATTATAGGTCGAGGCCTCGACGATCGTCTTTCCCGGGGCGATCAGTTCGAGCCGCATCAGCAGCCCGAAGGTCGCGCCTATGCAGAAGAAGAAAAGAAGAGAAAAGAGATAGAGCAGCCCGATGCGCTTGTGATCGGTCGAAAAGATCCAGGCCCGTATCCCGCTCCTGCCGTCTCCCGGTGTATAGAAATCAGTCGCCCCGCTCACGGCTGCGCACCCGGCCCCCTGCGGCCCCTGCGTCTGCCGGAAAGGGTCAGCCATCCGATGAAAAGGCCGATAAAAAGGAGTGTCGCAATGCCGGTTATCCTGAGTATATTGAAGACATACCGCCTGCCCTCAGGATCATAGCTGTAACAGTACAGGAGAAGTTTCCTGACGGTCGGCACAGCAAGGCCTCTTGAGGCCTCGGTGAGCGCCAGGGTCAGGTCCATCGGCAGGAATTTGACGCCATAGAGATAGCGAGTTATCTTGCCCTGCGGGGAGAGCAGGATCAGGCTGACGGGATGAGCAAAACCGTTCGGCGCGCGCTTGAACCCAAAGCCGGCTGCAGCGGTGAGCCGGCTGATCGAGACATCATCGCCGGTCAGGAAATTCCATGATCCCTCCGGAAAATCACGGGCCGCAGCCTTGACGTAGTCCTTCTTCTTCTGCGCGGCAAGGGCCGGGGTATCGGTCTCGTCAAAGCTGACCGTAAGGATAGAGAAATCGCGGCCGGGGACCGGTTCTATCTGCGACAGGACCTCAGAAAGCCCTGCCAGCAGGGTGGGGCAGGTATGGCTGCAGCTGTGGTAGACAAAAACGAGGATCGTCGGTTTTGTGACGAGGTCGTGCAGGACCACCTCTTTCCCCAGCTCATTTTTGAAGGTAAGGTCAAGCGGTATGACCTGCCCGAGTTTTTCGGCAATGCCGACCTCCTGGCCCGCGTATGCCGGGAGCCCGGTCGTAAGAAAAAGAACGAAGACGATCAGGACTCCTGTCGACTGCCGCAAAGGCATCCGCTATATACAGAACAGGCGCAGCCCGGTCATCATTACCTAACGGGATATCCCGTAAAGACAAAGTCCCTGTCCTTGACGAGCTTGTGACACTGAAAGCATTCCCGGTCGAAGTCGGCCGTTTTTCCGTAGGGCTTGAAGGTCCCGGTCGCTGCATCATGGACAAAACGGGCATATCCCCAGCCTCCGGTCTCGCCGAACTTCTTTGCGTCCTTGATCATGTATTCAACCCTCCGGAGGACATCCGGCTCGATGGCTGCAGTAAACGCCTTGTTCTTGCGCTCGGAATAGCCGATCTTGACGAGGATCGATCCATCCGGGAAGGCCTTGCCGTTTGCCGGGACTCCGGCGCGGTAGGCCTCCATGATCGTCTGGTTCCCAAGGATGATCCTGATTTCGTTATTGTCGGTACGGTAGCTCGGGGCCACCACCGGCCAGTTCTCATAGCCCTTTATCAGGCCGAAGGAAAGGCCGTTTGGCGACGTCAGGGAAAACCGGTCGTCGGCAAAGGCCACCATGCCCGTCACGATCAGACCAAGGATGACCACGGTGCTCAAAAGCTCTATTCTTTTCATATATCCTCCCTACCTATGATATGTAATAAATATATATCAGATATGGGGGATAATTACAAGAAGCCCCGGACCATCCATATAACGAGTTTGCAATGGGCATTGTTAGCGGTACAATGTGGATATGAACAGAGGTGAATGAAAAAAGACCGTATATCCGGTCAGATATAGTAACCGAAAGAGGCAGCAATTAAAGCTTGCCAAATTAAAAAGGGGGACAGCATGAAAAAGCAAAAGAAGGGGTACCTCGGTTCAGTTGTTATGGTAGTTCTGCTGGTTTTGACTGCAATGGGCAGTGCCTGGGGGGATGCGACCTTTTCGTCCGACGGGAACCTGCATCTGTATATGGTGGATGTTCCGGGCTCAGGTATGTATGATGCCTACCTGAAGGCAACGGATGGTACAGGAATGGAGTTTCAACTCAACAGTGCACAGGAGGTTGCCCCCGGGTTGGGCGTCGTGGCTACCTTTAACTCAGAGACAGGCATATTGAGCATCCCGAAGCTTGCCATGAACGGGGTGAGCAACAGCACTAAGTATGTGGATGTTGATCTTGAGCTCATCCCCGGATCAGAACCGATGAGGTTTAAGGTAAAGGGTGTTTACGGGCTGCAGGTTGGCGTTGACGACCGGGGGCCGATGGGGCCACGCGGCCCGAAAGGGGACACCGGGGCTGCGGGGGCTGCAGGACCGATGGGTCCACAGGGTATCATTGGTCCAATCGGCCCGATGGGTCCGGCTGGTCCTCAGGGGCCAATTGGCTTAGCCGGGGCCACAGGAGCTACTGGCCCGATGGGGCCGCAGGGCGTGGTAGGGCCGATGGGTCCTCAGGGTCCAGCGGGGGCTGCCGGTTCACAGGGGCCGATAGGACTTACTGGGCCGGCAGGGGCAACCGGGCCACAGGGGCCGGCTGGCATCGTGAATAAGGCCGCCAGGGTCGATGTGGTCTGCAATAACAATCGTTTTTGTACTTGTCCGGTTAATATGAATGTCCTAACCTATGGTGTAAAATGTCCGGCGACTCAGTATGCCGGCCTTGGAAATTGCTGGATGCAAATGTTCTTTTTGAGTTGGGCATCTCAGGGAACAATCGCTGGGGGAGGTGATAATCAAGTGGTCGCTGATTGTGGGTCTGTTATACGTGACTGTTTAAATTGGGTGACCTTTGGCGGCTCAGCCCCTGAAACAATTTGGGTTCAGTGTTACTGATAATCTATCAGAGGGGAGCCGTAAGGCTCCTCTCTCCTGCTCATAAAGCCGGACTGCATGTGAAGCAAAATTCTCAATAGTCTTTTCTGCAAAGAAAACCCCTCAGGACTGAAGTGATAGCCGAGGAAATCAAACCCCTTGTAATCCATTCTGTCGCTCCATGATAATTGTTAGGGACACTCATCCCAATTTACTATTATTTTGTCTGGTTGAGATTAATGTTTACAGGTCCCCTGATGATAATTCAGGCTCGGACGAACGCCCAGTATGGCTGCAGCCTTGGCGCAGAGGATGCAGTCGACGATATCAAGGCGCTGCTCTGAAAACAGGGTCAGTGCGCTGATAAGCTCCGGCCGGTCGTCATTGACGATCCCTTTGTAGTGCAGGAGATCTATAAGACTCTTTGCTGCGCGGTCTCTTGGGACCTTATAGATTTTCGTGAGGACATAGATACATTCGGCGATCACGCTTTCGAGGATCACGGCCCTGGCTCCGCCGTTTTTAACCTTGTCGAAAAATTCCCGCGCCTTTGCGTGCAGGGTGGGGTCATCGGCGACAAGATACCGGACGATCGTGTTCGTGTCAGGAATACTTCTTGATGTTTTTTTCACGGACAGCAACCTCCCAAGCCCTGTCTTTCATCTCTTTCATGGATGTACCAGGCTTGACGTTGCCGGCAAATTCGCTCAGCGAACCCGCAACGTCCAGTACCGGCTTGACCATGACGGCATCACCCTCCATTTCGAAATAAACAGTGTTGGCCTTGAGCCTGTCCCGGATTTCCTTGGGAATTGTTACCTGTCCCTTCCTCGTGATCTTTACCGCCGCAGTCGTCATATCATTAACCTTACCTTTTTGGAAAGCATTACTTAATTAAATAGTATTACCAATAAAATTATTTGTCAACTATTTCCCTTATCTCTTTTGAGGTTGACCGGGGTTTGGGGCAGCGCTGCGTCCTATGATGAAGTCGATTAAATCTGTTAAATTAGGGTGCGGACTTTTAGGTTCTTATTTTATCCGGTAAAGGAGAGATGGTGAAGGAAAAGGTGCTTTTTGCGTGGTCGAGCGGGAAGGACAGCGGCCGGGCGCTGCATGAGATGAGACAGGCAGACGAGTATGATGTGGTAAGCCTGCTGACCACTGTTACTGCCGGATATGAGAGGGTCAGCATGCATGGCGTGAGGATCGCGCTTGTTGAGCAGCAGGCAGAGGCTATCGGTCTGCCCCTTGAGAAGGTCTATATTCCGATCGAATCGTCGAACGAAAACTATGAGACAGCCATGAGAGAGGCCCTTCTCAGGCATAAGACGGAAGGGGTGACCGGCGTTGCATTTGGAGACCTCTTTCTCGAAGACCTGAAGATCTACCGTGAAAAGAAACTTCAAGAGGTCGATATGACAGTGGTTTTCCCTCTCTGGAAACGTGATACCGGGGAACTGGCCCGAACATTTATTGCCCAGGGCTTCAGGGCTATTGTCACCTGTGTCGACTCTCAGGTGCTCGGTGGAGAATTTTCAGGCAGGCTCTATGATGAGCAGTTCCTCTCAGCCCTCCCGCCCCACGTCGACCCCTGCGGCGAAAACGGCGAGTTCCACTCCTTCGTCTTCGACGGCCCCCTCTTCAAAAAACCTGTACGTTTCACACAGGGCGAAGTAGTAGTCAGAGAATCCCGCTTCCACTTCTGCGACCTCATCCCTCACTAATTGATCTCTTTCTTGTCTTTTTCAGTTTGTTGCTTGTTTTTTCTTGAATTTAGGGTTTCCCCATACGAAAATTTAGGTCCGGACGGCTGCCCGGAGGGAAAGAATTTTAGACTGTCTGAAGTCCCGCATATGGAATAAGTTTTTTCCGAACGGGGCAAGTTTCTAAAATTCTCCGAGGACTGCCGGTCGGGCCGTTAAGAATTTTCGTCGGGGCGGCCTTCTTGGGGTCACGTTTCTTGGCCGTCAAGAAAGGTGACTGGGGTTTGGGGCAACGCCCCATCCGGGAAGCCGTTTTATTTTCCTTCTCTTCTCCTCTGCGTCACCGTCTCCCCCCCAATTCCCCAATTATCCGTCTCGACCTCGTCGATAATAACAACCGTCGTCTGAGGGTTCTTCCCGAGAACATCGCGAAGCAGTTCGGTCACCCCGCTGATGACCCTGGCCTTCTGTTCCGCGGTTGCGCCATCCTTCGTGATCCTGATGTTGACATAGGGCATAGTGAGGTCTCCTCCTTGGCAGGTGCTACAGTTTTTCGTATGAGGTCCGCCGGTCTTTTCTGCGGGCGAGCTCGCTGCTGTAGCGGACGCCGAGGCCAATCGCATGACGCTTGAGCCATTCAGAGAGCTTGATCGTCCCGAGCGGTTCGGACGACGTGGCGAGCAGGTTGGCCATCAGTCCGTCGATCTCGTCGCGGGTGATCACGACATCCCCCAGGAGCGTCCCGAGAACGGACCCGATCATAGCGCCGACGGCAGGAGGGATGGAAACGATCTTTCTGTTTACGCCGAGGGTCTTCTGGATCTCATTGACCAGTTCCCGGTAGGTAAAGGTCTCGGGGCCGATTGCATCGATCGTGAAGTTCCCGGTCTTCTGTCCGAACTCGATGGCGAGCCGTGCGAGGTCGTCCACATGGATTGGCTGCAGTTTGTACGAACCGTCCCCGAAGATGCCGAATACGGGGAATTTCCTCAGGAACCAGGCTATGTTATTGATCATCACATCCTCGACCCCGAAGATGAGCGCTGGCCTGAGTATCGCATAGGGTATGCCGGAGTCGGCCAGGAGCCGTTCGATCTTTGCCTTGCCGCGGAAATATTCAAGCTCGGACTGAAGGGAGGGGTTCGTTATGCTGATCTGGACGATGCGTTTGACGCCGGCCTTCTGGGCGGCGTTGAAGAGGATGCGGTTGCTTTCGACCGCCCGGGCAAAGGTAAAATCCCGGTGGTTGAACCTGACCCAGTAGTTGTTATAGAGGACCGTGGCCCCGCGCAGGGACGCGGCGAGCTTTTCGGGTTCCTTGAAATTGTAGGGGAAGACCTTGACCTTGTCCTTGAACGGGTTGGCGCGCTCATAAGAATTAGTGATCGTCCTTACGCGCAGGCCTGCATCGACCAGATGCCGGGCAATGTACTTTCCGGTAAAGCCGAAGGCGCCGGTGACGACGTGGAGTTCGTCCGCCATTATCCTCTCCCGGTGCTGCTCACAATTATATCGGACCCCTTTGCAGAACGGCTGTATTCAGATAATTAGAATAGTTCTATGTTATAGTAAAAACCATGCAGAAACAAGATAATTTCCTGAAAAAACCGGCTGCACCGAACTAAAACCCTATCGTTTATGTATCATTCCAGGGCGTATTACCTTCCGGCCTTAGTGGTCATTATCCTGACCCTCTCCTTCTTCAGGCTTGGCTCTTTCAGGCTCTTTGATGTGGATGAGGCTGTCTTTTCAGAGGCGACAAAGGAGATGGTCCAGTCCGGCGACTGGCTGACACCGACCTACAACGGGGTGAACCGGTATGACAAGCCGATCCTTTTTTACTGGCTGATGGCCCTGTCGTATAAGGCCTTCGGCGTCAATGAGTTCGGCGCGCGCTTCCCCTCTGCCCTGGCCGGCTGCCTGCTCAGCATCATGCTCGGTCTCTTTATGAAGAAGGCCGGAGATTCTGAAAGGGCCCTGTACGCCTCCCTGACCTTTGTTCTCTCAATTTATTTTGTAGCCTATACCCATGCCGCGGTCACGGATATGACCCTATCGCTCTTTATCAGCCTTTCGCTCTTTTCGTTCTACCATGCCGTGGCCGGTGGTCAGCGGCGGGACCTTTATCTGTACGGGTTCTACCTGTTTTCGGCCCTTGCCTTTCTGACAAAGGGTCTCATCGGCATTGTCTTTCCCTTCGGTATCGCCATGGCCTATATGTTGCTGACCGAGAGGCTGGCCGGGCTGAAGAAGGTCTTCAGCTTTGGCGCCGCCGCGCTTTTTATCGCTGTCGCTGCGCCCTGGTATCTCGCACAGTATTCGGTCAACGGGCAGGAATTCATCGACCAGTTCTTTATCAAGCATCATTTCAGGAGATACACCGGGATAATCTCGGGTCATAAAGGCCCGGTCTATTTTTATATCCCGGCCCTGCTCATCGGGCTTATGCCCTGGATCGTCTTCCTGCCGGCAGGCGTCATCAGCAGCATCAGGGCCTTCAGGAAGCATGGGCCGTCAGCCGACAGCGGGCCGGTTTCGGCGAGACACTCGCCTGAGCTGCTTGCGCTGATATGGCTCGGGGGCATTTTCATCTTCTTTTCCCTGGCAACGACAAAATTGCCGAACTACATACTGCCTGCCGTGCCTGCCGCCTCGATCCTGATCGCCTCGGGCATGAGCGGCCTTGGCCGGGCCGGCCTGCGCTATACCAGTGGCCTGATCTCTGCGGTCTCCCTCCTTCTCGGGGTCGCCTTTCTCATTGCACCGAAGTATCTCGCCGGGCTCGGCATTGCAGGCGGCTGGTGGACTTTCGTCGCCTCGGGTATCATGTTTTGCGGGGCTCTGCTCAACGGCTATACCGCGGTCAGGGGCAGACGGCTGCATGAATACGGGGCGCTGCTGATGCTGGCCTTTCTTCTGCTGGTCTCCCTGCGGCTGCTTCCGGTTGCCAATGACTATCTGCAGGGCACCTTATACAGATTCAGCATCTACGCAAAAGAGAACCTCGGCAGCGACAGGGACCTTGTCCTGTACAAGGTCAATAAACCGAGCGTCGTCTTTTACTCGGACCACCGGATCACTCCCCTGGACAGGATAGAGCAGGTGCGCGAGGCCATGACGGCCCGGTCAGGGATGCTTGTCATAACGAGGCAGTCTGAGGCCGGCGCCTTGCAGCAGGAAGGGCTGACTTTGATCGAGAAGGACAGGGACTATGCATTACTTGAGAGAAAATAAGGCGCTGGTTCTCCTGGCGCTCCTCATCATACCCGCTTTCTTTTTCGACAATACCCTGATGACCTGGGTAAAGGAGAACAGGGCCTTCCGTTCAGACGCCCTGTACGGGCCGATCGATGACGTTGTGAAATTCCTGACCCACGGCGCGACCCTGATCATATCTTCCCTGCTCCTCTTCCTCGTTGCACGGTCCTATAACAGGAGACTGGCGGAGGCGGGGAAGACCCTCTTTTTCGGCCTGATAACCGCAGGAGTGGTCGTGCAGGGGTTCAAGCATTTGATCGGCAGGGCCCGCCCCCGGGTGACCTTCAACACGGTCTTTATCGGTCCGTCAATAGACTTTAATTATGATTCATTCCCGTCCGGCCATACGACGCTCACTTTCTGCCTGGCGTATATCCTCTCCCAATTCTATCCGAGATACCGCGTGGTCTTCTATCTCTTTGCCGTGATGACAGGGGCTGACCGGATGCTGGGACTGTCCCATTTCCCGTCGGACGTCCTTGCCGGAGCGCTGCTGGGTATGGTCGTCGGCAGGATCGTATACTCAAGGGCGGTCTGCCCTGCTGCACCTGCATTCAAATCAGAGGTAAATTCCCCGGTATAGATGCAGCAGACCCGCAGGGGTCATGTCTGATTGCTGGTGCTGATAATGATCTCCCCGGCTATAGGGGTCGGCCTGGTGAGGCTGTCAACGACAGGGCAATGGGCTATGACCTTTTCGGCCAGTGCCCTGAGCGCAGTTTCATCATCGGGAGAAAGGATATGCAAGCGGTACTTCAGGCCGCTGAAGCCTGCCGGCACACTGTCGTCGATCATGAAAAGGCCCCTGAGGTCGAGCGTACCTTCGATCTCCACGGACAGGCTGTCTACCTGCAATCCTTCATGCAGGGCGAATTCATAATAGGCGGCCTCAATGCAGGCAGCGAAGGCGGACAAAAGGAGCTCGATAGGATTGGGGGCCTTGTTCGTGCCTCCTGCTGCCTCTCCGTAGTCCGATTTTACAATATGTTCCCTGACCGCAGTCTCTGTATACAACCCCTCTATATGGCGCGAGGACACCTTCGGCGTATAGAGGGCAGCCTCCGGCTTGCGTCTGAAAAAGTCTATCCTTCTGGCCACGATCTCTTTGAGGTCTCTCTCTTTTGACATGGTATCCTCCGGTTCAGTTTTGTTCTTTAATTATTGAGTGCAGCGCTAGCGGGCGGCCTGGTCCGGCTTCATCAGGACAGAGATTCTGAACCCCTGATAGCTGAAGATGACGCCATCCGGGGTGATCTCCTGCAGCCGCAGTCCGGGGGAGAGGTCCTGGCCTTCATGCAGCATCTGGTCATTGACCCTGACCATCCGGCCGGCAGGGTCGGATGCATACATAAAGGCTGACAGCGAAAGAGGCGGAAGGCCTTTCCTGACCGATGCAGGAAGGTCCCTGAGAGCATAAAGCCGGTCAGGTGACGGCGGCGCTTCGGTGGCTACAGGCTTTGGAGAGGCTGTAGGACCTTCATTGCGGGCCAGGGCAGCCGGCCGCGCCACTGGCTGGGTTGACCTCTCTGGCGGAAGATCGGCCTTCGGCACGGGTCGCTGGACCGGCCGGGGAGTCTCAGGCAGGTTTCTGCCGATATCGGCATGCGTCACGACCGGTCGGTCGACAGATATCTCTTTGATGACCGTTGTCTCTTTATTCGTCTCTGGTATGGGCCGGGGAGCTGCCTGGACCGGGCCGGCCGGGGGACTGCCCTGGCTGACAGCAGAGGTCTCTCTCAATGCTGGTTCAGCCTGTTGCCCGACGGGTGGCTGGCCCGTTTTGCTGCCAGAGGAGGACTGCGAGAACCACCACACAGTCGTCGCTGCGGCGATGACCAGCAGAAGGGCAATGACAGGACCGGCCCTCAGTTTTCTCCTTGGCTTTGGGATGATGTCATCCTGCAGCGTTTGCAGGTCAGGGACCGAACCCCTCTGCCTCTCCTGCTCGGCCTTCTTCAGGGCATCAAGTATATACGACATGGCTACTGCTTCTCCCGGGCCGCGGCAGCCTGAGGGATTTCCTCGCCCGCAGGTGCAGGGGCTGCGGGGAGTCCCTGTCTCCTGCCTGTTGCCAGGCGCCATCCCTGACTGCTCTGGTCAGGGGCTGCGTACAGGGCATTGCCCGCGGATCCTTTTGGCGGTCTTCTGCCCCCCTGATTTGGTGCAGAGGAATTTCCCGTGCCTTCCCACTTCAGGTCAGCCAGGCGGGCCTTCTCGTCAGCCCTCTGCTGAGGCCCCGGCCGGACCATCGCGGGAAGCGTCTCTCCTCCAAACCACCAGAGGGTGTCGAGTCCGGGCCGGGTATCCTGCCCTGACCTCAGGGAAGAGGATGTCAGGGGAACTACTGAGGAGGACCGGTTCCGGGCTGCGTAGAACCATGATGCCAGGAGCAGCATCAGCACGATGCCGGCGGCGGCGAATATCTTCATCCTGTTGCCTGAAAGGTACGAGGGGATCTCCTTCTTCCCCAGAACCTCTCCGGCTGCCTTGTTGAGCGTCTCCGTGTCGATCAGTTCCCTGCCCTGCGCATAGGCCCCGAGGAGCGCCCTGTCGCAGAGGACATTGATCAGCCTCGGGATCCCGTTGGTCAGCCTGCAGATCCTTCCTATGGTCGCATCAGGGAAGAGAGAACTCCGCACCCCGGCCACGGCCAGGCGGTGCGCGATATAGGCGGCAACGTCCTCAGGGGCAAGCGGGCCGAGGTGGTACCGGGCAGTGATCCGCTGAGAGAGCTGACGGAGGTCATCGCGGCCGAGCATGTCCCTCAGCTCGGGCTGGCCGAGCATGATGATCTGGAGGAGCTTCCGCTGGTTCGTCTCGAGGTTGGTCAGGAGGCGGACCTGTTCGAGGACCTCAGGGTCGAGGTTCTGGGCCTCTTCGAGGATGAGTACGGTCCTGCGTCCCCGGCTGTGGGCGTCGAGGAGATAGGCATTGATACGGTCGACAAAGACCTTGATGCTGCTGTTCCCTTCAGGATAGGCTATGCGGAGCTCGTCGCAGAGGGTGGCCAGGAGCTCGCCGGCCGTGACCTTCGGGTTCAGGATAAAGGCGATGTCGCAGTCCTTCGGGACCTGCTCCAGGAGGCACCTGCAGACGGTCGTCTTGCCGGTGCCGACCTCGCCTGTCAGAAGGATGAAACCGCCGTCGCTGCTGATGCCGAATACCAGGTGCGCCAGGGCCTCGCGGTGCTGGCCGCTCATGAAGAGATACCGCGGGTCAGGCGCTATCGAAAAGGGCAGCTCTCTGAGGCCGAAATATTCCTTATACATGCATCACAGATTACCGGTAGTTTATGAACTCGATATGGATGTCCAGGTCCTTCGACTTTATAAGCTGCATGAGCGCCTGGAGGTCGTCGATCTTCTTGGCCTTGACCCTGACCTGGTCCTTCTGGATCTCTGCCTGGACCTTCATCTTGGTCTCTTTGATGAGCTTGACGATCTCTTTCGATTTTTCGATCGGGATGCCCTGCTGGAGCGTGATGAGCTGCTTTGCCGTCCCGCCCGCGGCAGCTTCGATGTTCCCGTAATTCAGGGCCTTCAGGGAAATGCCCCTCTTGACGAGCTTTGTCTGGAGGATATCGATGACGCTTGCCATCTTGCCTTCATCGTCGGAGATGACGGTTATCTCATGTTTGTCCTTGTTGAGGTCGATACTGCTTTTGCTGTTCCTGAAATCGAACCTCTGGCTGATCTCCTTCATCGACTGCTGGACCGCATTGAGCACCTCCTGCAGGTCGACCTTGCTCACGACATCAAATGAATGTTCATCCGCCATGTACTGTTCCCTCCTTGTTATTCGTGTCTGCTGGTATAATTATCCGCGGCTCGGGCTTGCATACCGGGCAGAAGAGCTCCCCCTCGTCCAGGGGGCAGACATGCCCTCACTCGGGACAGCAGACACAGCTCTCCGCAGGATAGTCGCAGACAGGACACTTATCCATGATGGATTATAAAACGATTCAGAGTCACAGTTCAATGCTGCATCATTTCGAGGTTCCTGACGAGGCCCTCGCCGAGAAAGATAAGGGCTTCGGCATCCAGGAAGCGGTCGGCCGTCGCATCGAACAGGACCTGTGCCTTAGCAGGAAAGTCGTCTTCCTCAGGCCAGTAAAGGATCAGGACCGGGACCCTCGGGAGAAGAAGGATAGCCCAGGCATGAGGCGTCGGAAACCCGGCCTTCTGTGCCGCACCCATACTCATCAGTGCTGCAACCGTTTTGTCATAAGCCCTGGTCAGGAGCTGAAGCAGTGGCTCCTCGCAGTCCCTCAAAAAGGACGAGGCCTTCACCATCCCGGCCCGCAGTTCGCTGTACGAGACCCATCTGCCTGCCAGCGGTTCCCTGCCGGCGGTCCTTATATAATGGAGCAGAAGTATCTTTATCCAGGGGGATGTCCTGCCCGGTGTCTTTATTGTCCCGTCAGGCGAGACCGTGAAGTCCCGGCCCAGGCATTTGAGCGCCAGGCTGCCGTCGTCCATGAGCTCTGCCCCGATGCCCCCTGCCAGCGCCCTGAAGTCCAGGCCCTGCACCTCTTTGCTCAGTTTCAGGATCAGCTCCTCGCGCCAGTCCCCCTGGACGAGGGAGGGCCCTAGCGCGGAGACCGTCTCTGCCGGCAGGGCAGGACATTCGGCAAGGTCACTGTCGCCTTTGACGACCGCAACCGCAAAGGGCATGCAGGCCTTCTGGCTGCATCTGCCGCAGTTGGTCTTCGGCAGTTTTTTGTAGAGCTCAAGGACATTCATTCTTCCGGCCCTGCCGGTTGGAGACCCTGCTGCAGGATATAAAATTTCAGCAGCATCTCCTCCCGTTTCAGGGTAATGAGCTGCAGGATCTCCATGAGTCTCCGGTATTCAGGGGCAGGCCGCTGCTGCATGGCCTCGAGGAAAGGGCTGCAGAAATAGGCATTGCAGCGATGAGGCCTCAAAGTGCGGTTGATGGTACAGCCCTCTGCCGAGAGGAACTGGCAGGCCGCCGTGTCCTCTATCCCCTGCTGATATTCCGGAAGGTCGTAGCCGAGGGCATAAAGATAGATGATATCTTCATGCTCATGGTGGGCATGCCGGTTGATGCAGCAGACCTTCCCGCATCCGGGGCAGACAGCCTCGGCAGCCTGCTCCTGATAATCATCAAGACCGTCTATCATGAGCGCTATCTCCTGCGCAGCTTCCCGCACCCTGTCGATCCCTTCGACGCCTGAAGCAAAGACCCGACTGACAGCGGTGCGGACCGCTTCAGCATTGCCGCCGGGCCGATGGTCTACTTTTATAAAAGTATAGCTGGTCACGGGTAGAGCCTGATCTTCGACCTGCTGTTCAGAAAGGGGTTCTGTTTTGCCTCGCGCTCCAGGGTCGTGTCCTCTCCATGCCCGCAGAGCACCCGGGTGTCCGGAGGGAAGGCGAGCAGTTTTTTGAGGGACTCCATGAGCTTCTCCGTATTGCCCCCGGCCAGGTCTGTCCGTCCGACAGAACCCTTAAAGAGGGTGTCCCCGGTGAAAAGGGTCTTGTTGCCGTACAGGCAGATCGAGCCCGGGGTATGCCCCGGCGTATGGACGACCTCAAAGGAAAGGTTGCCGGCGGATATCCTGTCCCCCTGTTTCAATGTCTTAATGTCAGAGGGGAAGTCCCCGGCCGGAAGGCCCCACGAGACACAGCGCTCTTTTGAACTCTGGTAGGTCGGCCGGTCGTCCTCATGCATCATAACAGTTGCCTGGTACCGGTCCTTTAACTCTCTCATCGCACAGATGTGGTCGTAGTGGGCATGGGTAAAGACGATCGCCTTCGGTTTGAGCCCGAGCTTGTCGATGACCGCCGCTATCTTCTCAGGCTCATCCCCGGGATCGATGACGATCGCCTCAGGGCTCCTGCCGTCGGATACGATATAGCAGTTGACGCCGAGCTGTCCGACAACGACGGTATGGATGTTCATGGTTCTCCCTGTCGCATTAGCCGGCCTGCAGCCGGCCAGTCCGGCAATGATCAGTACAGCAAGACCAAAGGCCCTTAGCATATTCATTAGTATACCGTAACGGAATATCCCATTCCGTCATCCCCGCTTGTCGGGGATCTTTCTTTGTTTTCGGAGAGATTCCGGATACCCATACATCGGGCACAAGCAAGCCGGAATGACAAAGTTAAACTATTTGATTGCCGGTTTAATAGTATACCGCAATGCAGCTGCTCATAGCCCCTATTGTGCAAGACGTTTTCTATTCAAAAAACATTGAATATGATATTATCATGCATGCAACGGGGAAAAGACCTGCAGGGGATAGTATGTTGTTAGACGGAGGAAATATGAAGAAAATATTATTCTGCACCATTATCTTAATTATCCATTCAATATGTTACGCAAGAGACCCTGTGACAGGAAACGGCACGTTAATCGCAATAGAACTTAAAGCAAATGATAAGTTGACTGCCGTGGGTTCATTAGAATATACGGGCGAAACTTTAGAAATTGTAAGTTTCTCGAAAGGCGTTGCGGGAATCGGTATAGTTCCCGTACCACAGATATACAATATTGTAGATAAGACAATCAGATCACAAGGCATCCACCACATTAAAGGCCAAAATCAAAATGGCGTAATCGCCTCAGGAACTATCGACTTTCGCAATCAAATCAAACCTAAGATTACGCTTATAACAGATGGAGGAACAGTCATTACAAATATTTCGATGGAGGGACTGAAGTGGAAAAAGAAATACATACCAGACATTATTTTAGGACAAGAATAAATGAGTTTAACTCTTTGCTCTGCGCGACTTGGGCATAACCGCTTTTCTTTTCAGTCTTGGCCGTTATCAGCCGCGCCCCTGCGCATGGTCGTTACTCATAAAATGAAAATGAAGAGGTGAAAGCAATGCCATATTATCAAATTCAGGCAATTCTCTCTGGTAACCGTACGAAAACAATAACTAATAAAACTGAAAATGCAACTCTCACTGATTTTGTCCTTCCATTTATTTCCAATGGAGCTATAGAACTGAATTGGGGAAATAATAAAAATACATATCAAGTGCTCGAACTACGCATCTATAAAACAAAGAATGCCTGGGATAAGAAGGGCGGAATTAAATTCGAGGTGCTTACACAAAAAAGTCGCAATATCTATTCGTTCTTTGAAAAGAAAGCTATGTCCATTCTAAAGGCTAAGACATATCCAGTATTTATAATTATGCCAATTCAGGGTGATAAATTTGGCACACAAAACGATCAGAGAATATTTAAAGAGTTTGAATTACGATTCCAGCAAATTGAGGCGCTCTTGCAAGATTTCGATTGCACCGCAATCAGAATTGATAAGGAATACGCGCTTGAAGAGTTAGTCAAAAGGATTAAACAGGAGATAGAGAGATCACTATTTGTGATTGCTGACTTAACAGAGGAACGGCCTTCGTGCTATTTTGAGGCCGGATATGGAGAGGCCAAGGGTAAGCCGATAATATACATCGCAAGCAAGGAAAGCGCTATTGCTCCCGGCAGTAAAACAAATATTCACTTTGATATACATAGGAACGTAAATTATTTCAGTAATCACGAAGAGATGAACGACAAAATAAAGAATGTTATCGAAAAGAATAAAGAGAAGCTATTCACCCCTGCAGAAGAAAGGATATTGCAGACGGGATAAAAATAACAAAAGGGGTCAGCCCTTGACATGTGACACCGGTGATGTTCCGTTAAGGCAATCGTTATGGTGTCAATAAATAATAAGCATAATTCACAATGACTGTGCCCTTTCAATCAATATGAAAATGGAAACAGAAAATAGATTTTTTAAATTAACCAAGGCGGGAATAGAAGACTATAAGAGATCAGATCCACTGAAAACAGCTCGTGCCCCTCGTCAGAGATTTGCACAGTGGGATATCAATTGGGCAATCGGCAACTGGATCATTACTGTAATTTTCTTGATCGGCTCACTTGCAATAGATCTGATTCAATTGCCCTTCCAAGTGCTCGGGAAACTATTCAAATCGAATGATAAAGCCAGAATCAAGACAAAATAAAGCGACCATAACACCAGCGTCGAGGGGCCATGGATTAATCCCTGTTTGGTTTACATCCCATGCCATTGCCCGCGCGCCTCACGCATCTCGTTAGAGTGAAATGAAGATTAATAAAAAGAAAATAGGTCTAATCGCTTTAGCTCTTCTTCTGCCACTAGAATTGTCTGCTCAAGACTTCTCTGACTGGCGAAAACCGGATAATAAAGAATTAGGAAGTGATTATAGCTGGCGAAAAGAAGATCTCAATTTATATTTAACTGCCAAGGCCGACTTTGATGGCGACGGCAAAACAGATACAGCAGCACTATTGATCAACGAAAATAAAATGGGGCTATTCGTCACATTTGCATCCAGGAAGAATATACCTGCATTATTACTTGAGGCGACGGATAAAAAAGAAATTAGAAGCATGGGCATCAAAGCCGCCAAGCCGGATCGATACAAAACGGCATGCGGCAAAGGATATTGGGACTGCAAGAAAGAGGAACCAGAAATTTTAAACCTTAAACAGCCGGCAATTGACTTCTTTACATATGAAAGCGCCAACTCATATTTTGTCTGGGATAAGAATACTGAGACGTTCAAAAGAGTATGGATGAGCGACTAAGGCAGTTCAGAACAATTTGCTCCAGGAAACGCGGTATTAACCGTATTTCGTTTTCAGTTTTGGCCTTTCTGGCCCGCGCCCCTGAGCATGGTCGTTCTACATAGAAAGATGATAAACAAAAAATGAAATGTCCACGCGATAATAATAACCTTCAACCGCGGGGAATATGGGAAATAGAATGCAATGACTGCCCCAAGTGTCATGGAATATGGCTTTCATATCCTGAAATTAAGACATTATACGAAAGAGGGGCGCTGGCGGTTCCGGCACAGGTATATTCAAGAAACGAAGCAATATACAAATACAAGAAAAGAGAATCACATATCCATTGTCCGGTTGACGACAGCCAAATGGAAACATACGACCTTGAAAGCCTGCAGATAGACATATGTCCCGAATGTAAAGGTCTGTGGCTTGATGATGGCGAAGTTGAGAAGCTATGGGTGGGTATGACGACAAAACAGTCCTTGTTTGGGTGGCTACTGGAATTCATAACTCATGCATAACAATGGAAGAATGCAGAACACCGGCATCGAGCCGAACGGGAACGGCCCGTGGTGTTATTCATTTCAACGTCTGTGGCCGGTCAGTTCATGCATTTCGATAGGAGCGAAAATTGAATAAAAGACATCTATTCCTGCTTTTACTCATAGTAGTATATTTGACTGGCTGCTGTACGCTTATGCCGTGCCATCCGGGCACATGGGCTCTTGGTTCTGTATCAGACACAATGGGCGAACCAATAAAAAATGCTACGGTCTCACTTTATGGGTCGAAACAAATTACTAATTCAGAGGGATGTTTTAAGTTTAGCCTAGCAGACGGATTGCCTTTCACCTTTACTGCTGCAGCAATAGGCTATAAGTCAATAGAAGTTCCCAGTAAAGCGGGTCACTTCTATATCACCGTTAAATTGGCTGCGCTGAATTCAAATAATTCCAGTGAAGTAATTTGGAAAGAGATAAACAGTGAGGAATATAATAAAGCTAAACCATGCTCCTAGCAATGAAATAACAAAAGGGGTCAGCCCTTGACAGGCTGTTGAAAAACTCTCCTTAAACTTAGGCGCAGGAATTGCAATGCAAATGTCAGCCAGATTATTAAGGAGGACACATTGTTA
>SCQH01000080.1 GCA_004321925.1 Nitrospirota bacterium
GCCGGCCTCACAAAGTTCCTTGAGGCCAACGGACATCTTATTGAGCTCAGCAGGGTCAACGGGGACTACCACCTCAGGCAGTATCATTGCCCGATCCATGCGATCTCGGCAGAATTCAGGGATGCCTGCAGGCACGAACTTCAGATGTACAAGGACCTGATCAGCAAGGACGTCACGCGGGAGCATACGATCTCCGAAGGCGCCTCGTCCTGTCTCTATATCATCCCGCGGTCTTAATCCGCATCAGGCAGGTCCCTCAGGACAGGTCTTCACTGAACTCTCTGCAAAATCTCCAATAGCCTCTCCAACTGCTCTTCCGTATGCCCTGCACTGACCGTTATCCTGATCCTGGGCTCAGCAACCGTCGGCGGCCTGATGGCAGGCGCGTAGATGCCATGCCTGAAGAGCTGCTCCGACAGCCTGAGCGCCGTCTCAACGTCTGCTGTCCGCACAGGCAGTATCGGGGTCTCACTCCCCCTGATATCCATCCCGATCCGCCGGAGTCCGTCCGCCAGCATTGCCCGGTTCGCCTGAAGTCTCTCCCGGCGCTTTCTGTCCTTCCTGACGATCTGCAGCGCCATTCGTGAGGCTCCGATGACCGCGGCAGGCAGGGCGGTCGAAAACAGAAAGCTTCGTGCCTTATTGACGATCCAGTCGGTCAGGTCACGGCTCCCGGCAGCAAAGGCCCCGAAGGATCCGAGGGCCTTCGAAAAGGTGCCCATCTGGATGATCCAGGGCTCCGGAGCAATGCCGAAATGTGCGAGGCCGCCCTTTCCGTTGCCGAGCACCCCGGTAGCGTGGGCGTCATCGATATACAGTAGGGCATGGTACTTCCGGCAGAGGGCTGCGATATCATCCAGGGGCGCAATATCCCCGTCCATGCTGAAGACCGAATCGGTAATGACAAGCAGCCGGCCTTTGCGGCCTCCCTTCCTGAGCAGGGCTTCAAGGTGAGCCGGGTCCTTATGCCGGTAGATCAGGGTCCGGGCCCCGCTCAGACGGCAGCCGTCAACGATGCTCGCATGGTTGAGCTCGTCGCTGAAGATCTGATCCCCCCCGGCGGCAAGGGCAGGGATGATCCCGGTATTGGCTGCATACCCCGAATTAAAGACAAGCGCGGCCTCGGCAGACTTGAAGGCAGCGACCTCTTTTTCGAGCCTTTCATGCAGCAGGCTGCCGCCGGCCAGGAGGCGTGAAGCCCCCGATCCGAACCCATAGCGGGCTGCTGCCTCTGCCGCTGCCCGGATCACATCAGGGTCTGCCGCAAGACCAAGGTAGTCATTTGAGGCAAAATTAAGATACCTTTTTCTGTTGATCAGGATCACCGCACCCTGGGAAGACCCCCGGGACAGAAGCGTGCGGAAAAGATGCTGCTGCTTTAATCTCGTTATCTCTTTGTCGAACATATCTCCGTGCCCCCGGGCATGAACAAAAAAAGGATGGTCAAACCCATCCTTTTTTTGTCTTCCCTTGCTGCAGTCTTACTTTTTAGTCGTCTTCTTTGCCGGCTTTGCAGCTGCCTTCTTGGCAGTGCCGCATGCGCCGCCCTTTGATTTACAGGCCATGACGCTCCTCCTTGTTAGGGATATATTGTTTCACCATACCAGAATCATCCGGGGCTGTCAATTTGAATCTGCAGGTATGATACAATGTCAGCAGCAAAAGAGACTGCAGTCTGAACCGGAGGATGCCATGAACGCCTGTGCCTTATGCAGAAAAGAGATAGAGCTGGACGCATACTTTTCGAGAAAGGCGACCTGCCCTCACTGCGGGGGAGACCTGCATATCTGCCTCAACTGCAGGTTTTATTCAGAAACGGCCCATAACAAATGCCGGGAACCAAAGGCCGAATTCCAGCGGACCCGTGACCGGGCAAACTTCTGTGATTTTTTTTCGTACCGGGAAGGCATGGCGCAGGCCGCGGACCTGGGCACGGATGCTGCACGCAGAAGGTTCGACGACCTCTTTAAGAAATAGGCCGGCACCCGGGTGCGGACATGCCTGACCCGGCTCACCGGGGGAGTGTCTTGCCTATCTTCTTTTCAACTGATCTGATCTTGGACGAAAGCATGTCAGACCTGCCCTTGCGGTCGTCGATCACGATCCGGGTCATGACCCGCTCTTCGTGCTTCCTTATCGCGGCATGGCATTTTTTGATCAGCCGCATGACAGCGTCCCATTCGCCTTCGACCACCGTGCCCATCGGATTGACCTTGTACGGGAGCCCGCTTGCATCCACGAGCTTCAGGACCTCGGACACTTTATCGCTTATGCTGCTGCCGGCCCCGAGCGGGACAATGCTGAATTCAACAAGCATACCGCCTCCTGCGTTAACGAGATGTTATCTGAGAAAAAACAAAGGGGCAGACAATTCTGTCTGCCCCTCGCACCTTGCAATAGCTTATTATTTCTTTACGGCATCCTTCAGCGTCTTGCCGGCAGTAAACTTAGGAGTCTTGGCTGCAGGAATGTTGATAACCTGACCGGTCCTCGGGTTGCGCCCTTTTCTGGCCTTTCTCTTGGTCACAGCAAAGGTACCAAAACCGACGATAGTTACCTTCTGTCCTTTCTTCAATGCTGCCTTGATCGAATCAAGGGTTGCATCAAAGGCCCTTCCAGCATCGGCCTTACTGAGGCCGGCACCTGAAGCTATCTTTTCAATAAGCTCTGTCTTTGTCATTAATCTTCCCCCCTTTCGTTATTATTTTCAAAATAATTTGACTGAAATAACAGTATCAAGAACTTATTTTTTTGTCAAGCCCAAAAACGGTTTCCGGAGCTTGCCGTAAATATTTTTTTCTCCTGAAGTGCCAGCTATAGGGATATCTAAAGCTGACGCTTGATGAAGATACGGACGCAGCCCGCCCGATATTCTGATATAATGAAGCGATGCAGGAGATCGAGGTTAAGATACTGGAGATCGACCGGGAGGTCATTCAGAAGAAGCTGACCGAGTTCGGTGCCCGCCTGGTCTTCGATGGCCTGATGCACGCCATCTATTATGATTCCGCTGACCGGTCACTCAAAAAGCACGGGGACACGCTCCGGCTGCGGCGGGAGGGCTCTGAGTCGGTCCTTGCCTTTAAGCGCCATATCAGTGACGACCGGGCAAAAGTGCGGGAGGAAAAAGAGGTCGGGGTCTCTGATTTTGATGCCATGGCATCGGTCCTCACCGGGCTGGGGTTCTCGGCCTGGCTTGAGATGAGAAAACACCGGACCAGCTACCTCCTCGACGGCCTTCACTTTGAACTCGACAAATATCACGGCGCCTACGACTACATCCCCGAGTTCCTCGAGATCGAAGGCAGCGACATCGCGACCATCCACCATTATGCCGGCCTGCTCGGATACAGCAAAGAGGACTGCAGGCCCTGGGACGCGGTCCAGCTGGCTGCTTACTATGCCGGGGCCGGGAGTCCCCCGGCCTAACCCCCTGCAGACCCCGTCCGCTTTCCATTATCAAACCCGTTGCATTATAATGGATGGCCGGTCACACAGCACCTGTCACCGATAATAAGCCGAGCGGAGTTCACCGTATATGGAAGTTTATAAGGACATCTATCATCTTGTGCGTCCCTACTGGAAAAGGGTTGCGGTCGCGGCCGTTGCGAGCGTCCTCATTTCAGGTCTGAACGGGTCTCTTGCCTGGCTGGTGAAGCCGATCATGGATGATATCTTCGTCAAGAAGGACACCTTCCTGCTGCAGTTCATCCCTTTCCTTGTCATCGCCATCTTTTTTATCAAGGGAATCCTGCTCACCATCAACGGCTACCTGATAAAGTCCGTGAACCAGAAAATGGTCACCCGCCTGAGGAACAGGCTTTTCGCCCATATCCTTGATATGCCGGTCGGCTACTTTGGAAAGAGCTCAAGCGGAGAGCTCATATCAAAGGTGATCAACGATACCAACCTGCTCAATGAGCTCGTCAGCACGACGCTCAAGGACCTCCTGGTGGAGAGCACCACGGCAGTTGCGCTGATCAGCGTTGCCCTCTGGAGAAGATGGGACATTGCGCTCATCTCCATCATCGCCCTCCCCGGCGCCTTCTATGCGATCGGCCGGCTGGGGAAAAGGATCAGGCAGATAAGCAGGAGGTCGCAGGAAAAGATCTCTCACATAACGGAATTTCTCCACGAGAACTTTACCGGGATCAAGATCGTCAAGGCCTTCAACCGACAGGAACTGGAACGCGAGCGCTTTGAAAAGATCACCCAGGAGTTCTACCGCGAAAATATGCGGGCGACCAGGATCGGGGAGACCTCGACCCTGCTGATGGAGTCCGTCGGCGGGGTCGGCATCGCCTTTGTCATGTGGTATGGCGGCACCCTGGTCATCAGCAATGCGATGACCGTCGGCGATTTTTTCTCGTTCATGACCGCGATCTTCCTTATGTACAGCCCGGTCCGCAGGCTCGCCAGGGTCTCCATCAATATCCAGCAGGCACGCGCCCCTTTTGAACGGGTCAATGCCCTGCTTCATGAAAAACCCGAGGCCGATGGGACAGAAGAGCTCGGGCCGGATATCGGGGAGATCGACTTCAAGGGGGTCTCCTTCACCTATCCGTCAGCCAGCCACAAGGCCCTCGACAACCTGAACCTCAGGGTCAGCAAAGGGGAGATCATTGCCATAGTCGGCAAGAGCGGCGGAGGGAAATCAACGCTGGTCAACCTCCTCCCTCGTTTCTACAAGCCGACAGAAGGTATGATCGTGATCAACGGCATCGATATCGGCAGGCTCTCGTTCAAGTCTTTGCGCGGTATCTTCGGTATCGTCAGCCAGGAGGTGGTCCTTTTCAACGATACCATACTGGCGAACATTGCCTTCGGCAAGCCCGGGGCAGACCGTGAGGAGATCGTACGCGCGGCAGAGGCTGCCTATGCGCATGACTTTATCCTGGAATTCCCCCAGGGCTATGATACGGTGATCGGTGAAAAGGGAACACGGATCTCGGGCGGGCAGCGTCAGCGGCTCTCGATCGCACGGGCGATCCTGAAGAACCCGCCGGTCCTGATACTCGATGAGGCGACCTCATCGCTTGATACCGCCTCGGAGATGATGGTGCAGCGGGCCCTTGAGAACCTCATGTCCAGCAGGACGACCTTCGTCATTGCGCACCGGCTCTCGACGATCAAAAAGGCTGACAGGATCATCGTGCTTGAAAAAGGGAAGATAGCAGAGTCGGGAACCCATAGAGAGCTTTATGAGCACGGAGGCCTGTACAAAAAACTCTATGATCTCCAGTTCAGCGGCCAGTCATTATAGGCTTTTTTTCTTCCTTTCAATTAAAATAGACCATGCACCGCGCGACAATTTTCAACTGCCTCTTCGTCATGTTCTTGCTCCTGGCGGTTCTTTTCCCGGGGCCGGCGGACTCCTTTCAGGTGCCTGAGACACTGTACTACGACATATCCTGGACAGGGATAAAGGCCGGTGAATCAGTTATCGGCATAAAAAAGGTCGATGATCATGTCATCATCACCGTCACCACCCGGTCTGCCAAATGGGTGTCGGTCTTCTATAAGGTCGAGGATGTTGTCGAGAGCACCCTGACCGCCGGCACCGATAAAAATATCCTCGGTCAGCGGCTGAAATACCGGCTCAACCTCAAAGAGGGCCGCCACAGGAAGGACAAGGAGGTCATCTTTGACAACCGCGGCTCCAAGGCCCTTTATATCGACTACCTGGCTGACGAAAGAAAGGAATTCGACCTGCCTTCAGGCGTATTTGACCCGCTTTCAAGCTTCTATCACCTCCGGGGCATGCAGCTCGAGGTCGGCAAGTCGGTCTATATCAGGATCTTTGACAGCAAGAAGATCTATGATGCCGAGGTCCAGGTCCTCAGGAAAGAACGCATCACCGGCCCTGCAGGTGAGATCAACACCCTGGTCCTCAAGCCCCTGATGAAGTCCGAGGGTATCTTCTATCAAAAAGGCGACATGCTCATATGGGTCACTGACGATGATAAAAAGATCCCGGTCAAAATGAAGGCCCAGGTCAAGATAGGCTCGGTAACAGCTCAGCTCACCGGCGGCCATTATTGAAAGTATCTCTCATCATAACGACATACAACAGCCCTGATTTTCTCAGAAAGACCCTTGACAGCGTTCAGGCCCAGGACCGGCCGCCTGATGAGGTCGTCGTAGCCGACGATGGCTCAGGGGGCGATACCTCGGTCGTCATCGACACATTTGCCAGGGGGGCGGCCTTCCCTGTCCTGCATGTCTGGCAGGAGAATCAGGGGTTCAGGGCAGCGCGGATAAGGAACAAGGCCATCAACAGGTCCTCCGGCGATTACCTGATACTCCTCGACGGTGACTGCATCCTCAACCGGCATTTTATCGCCGACCACTGCCGTCTTGCAGAAAAAGGATATTTTGTGCAGGGAAAACGGGTCCATGTGAACAGAGAGGCGGTCGAAACATTCAACAAGGATGTTGCCAACTCCTTCAGCTGTCTGATCAAGCTCGGACTGAAAGGCTGGATATCGAACACGCATCACCTGCTGAGGCTGCCGCTGATATTTTCAGTCTCCAACCGGAAACTGAAAGGCATAAAATCCTGCAACATGGGCTGTTACCGGGATGATCTCTTTGCCGTCAACGGGTTCAACGAGGATTATGTAGGATGGGGCAACGAGGACTCTGACCTGGCCTGCCGGTTCTTCAAATACGGACTTTCAAAAAAGGTACACCCCTTCATGGCCATCTGCTTTCATCTCTGGCACCCCACCAACAAGGGTCTCAACAACGAAAATATACAGCTGCTTCAGAAGGCGATCGCCTCGGACCAGTATTCCTGCAGGAACGGCCTGATAAAAGCCACCCCTGTCTGATGCTGCCGGGGGACGCGGGACGGCGTCATTGCAGCGAATTTGACACCCCCTGTTTGGTTATGCTTTAATAATCTGCTTTTTAAGATAGCCCCGAGAGGTTAATAAAGGCAAAGGAGTCAGCGTGAGCTGCATTCGACACAACAAACCTTCACAAGAACGTTCCGGAAGATCCAGGCCCTCTATTCTTCATTTTTCCCCTTACTGCACTGTGCGCCTGTGCCTGACCATTCTGCATGCCGCACCGGCTGAGGCCCTGCCTTATGCCTAAGGTCCTGCTCGATAAAAAGGACATTGAGCGGGCCATCACGAGGATGTCACATGAGATCATCGAAAAGAACAAGGGGGTGACCTCGCTTTTTCTCATCGGCATCCAGAGGGGCGGCGTCCATATCGCCAACCGGCTTGCAGCAAGGCTCAGGGACATCGAAGGGAGCAGTATCCCGGTCGGCACCCTCGACATTGCCCTCTACCGTGACGACATCAATGTCAGAAAGGAACAGCCGGTGGTGCGAAGGACACAGGTGCCGGGGGAGATCAGCGGTCAGAAGGTCGTCCTCGTCGACGATGTGCTTTTTACCGGAAGATCGATCCGGGCGGCGATGGACGCGGTCATGGACCTCGGCCGGCCGTCTGCCATACAGCTTGCGGTACTGGTCGACCGCGGACACCGTGAACTGCCGGTCAAGGCCGATTTTGTCGGCAAGAACATCCCCACCTCCCGTGATGAGACCGTAACGGTCCAGCTTGCCGAGGACGGATCGGAAGACAGGGTGGTGCTTGAATGGGCCTGAGTTCAAAGGACCTGACAGGGCTGAAAGACCTCTCTCCCGAGGACATCGGGCTGATCCTTGAGACCGCTGCCGGCTTCAAGGACGTCCTGGGAAGGGACATAAAAAAAGTGCCGGCCCTGAGGGGAAAGACGACCGTGACCTTATTTTACGAACCGTCAACCAGAACACGGACCTCCTTCGAACTGGCGGCAAAGCGGCTGAGCACCGACGTGATCAACATCTCGGTTTCGACCAGCAGCGTCGTCAAGGGAGAGACCCTGATCGATACTGCCCGTAACGTCGAAGCCCTTGGCGCCGATTTCATCATTGTCCGGCACTCCAGTTCAGGCATTGCCCAGTTTCTCGCGAAGAAATTAAAGGCATCGGTCATCAATGCCGGGGACGGCACCAATGAACATCCGACCCAGGCCCTCCTTGATCTCTTTACGATACAGGAGAAGAAGGGCAGGTTGAACGGCCTGAAGGTGGCGATCGTGGGCGATATCCTCCATAGCCGGGTGGCTAAATCGAATATATACGGCCTCACCAGGCTGGGGGCGGAGGTCAGGCTTATCGGTCCTCCGACCCTGGTACCGGGCTGCCTGAAGGACCTCGGGGTCAGGATATTCTACGACATGGACAAGGGACTGCAGGGCGCGGATATTGTGATGATGCTCAGGATACAGACGGAGAGGCAGGGGAAAGGGTTCTTCCCCTCTGCCGAAGAATATTTCAGGAACTGGGGCCTGACAACGGCCCGCCTGGCCGCTGCCGACCCGGACGCCCTGGTGATGCATCCCGGCCCGATGAACAGGGGGGTCGAGATCGCCTCCGATGTTGCCGACGGCGGAAGGTCTGTCATCCTTGAACAGGTGACCAACGGTCTCGCCGTCAGAATGGCTGTACTCTATCTTCTCTCGGGGACTAAACAATGACCATACTGATCAAAAATGCAGAACTGACAGACCCCTCTCAGAAAATGGACGGGCTCTGCAGCATTCTGATCGAAGACGGAAAGATAAAAGAGATAACGTCTGAAAGATCCGCCGGTAAGGGGCAAAAGACCAGGGAGAAGCAGCCGCAGGAACTGACCGTGATCGATGCGGAAGGCCGCCCAGTCATCCCCGGCCTCGTTGATATGCATGTGCATCTCCGGGAGCCCGGATTTGAGTATAAAGAGACGATCCGGACAGGGACCGAGGCAGCTGTCAGGGGCGGCATAACGACCGTCTGCTGCATGCCCAATACCCGGCCGGTCATCGACAATGCCAGCATCACCTCCTTCATCCTCAGCAAGGCAGCTCAGGAAGGGTCCTGCAGCGTCTATCCCATCGGCGCCATCACCAAGGGACAGAAGGGGGAGGAACTGGCCGAGCTTTCGATCCTGCATGAGGCAGGCTGCATTGCCTTTTCGGACGACGGCAGGCCGGTCATGGACAGCCTGCTGATGAGGCGGGCGCTCGAATATTCGAAGATACTTGAGGTCCCGCTCATATCCCACTGTGAAGACCTTGCCCTTGCCGCAGGCGGTGTCATGAACGAGGGACTGACCTCGGTAATGCTCGGCCTCAGGGGCATACCGCCCCAGGCCGAGGAGATCATCGTGGCCAGGGACATTGCGCTGGCAGAACTGACCGGGGCGAGGCTCCATATTGCGCATGTCTCCACCGCAGGGTCTGTCGGGATCATCAGGGCGGCGAAAAAGAGGGGCATAACCGATATCACGGCAGAGACCTGTCCCCATTATTTCCATATAACCGAGGAGGCGGCCAGGGATTATAACACCTTTGCAAAGGTCAACCCGCCGCTGAGGACCCGCAAAGACATCGAAGCCATCCGCGAGGGGCTTCAGGACGGGACGATCGACGTCATCGCCACAGACCATGCACCCCACCACCTCGATGAAAAAAGCGGAGACTTCGATAGTGCGCCCTCCGGGATCTCGGGCCTCGAAACCTCTCTCGGTTTAAGCATGAAGCTGGTCGATGACGGCGTGCTGGACATGGCAGGCCTGGTCGGCAAGATGGCGCTGACCCCGGCCCGCATACTCGGCCTCTTCAGTAAGAACAAAAAAGGGTCCCTGAAACCCGGATTCGATGCTGACCTCGTCATCCTCGATACAGCCAGTGAATATACGGTCGATCCGGCCCTGTTCAGGTCAAAAGGCGTCAACACGCCGTTTGAAGGCTGGAAACTCAGGGCCCGGGCGGCCATAACCCTGTCAAACGGAAGGATACATACATGGACTTAAAGGCATTATTAGTGCTGTCGGACGGCACCGTTTTTGAAGGGACCGGTTTTGGCGCTGTCGGTGAAACGATCGGGGAGGTCGTCTTTAACACCTCCATGACCGGGTATCAGGAGATCCTGACCGACCCCTCGTACAAGGGCCAGATCGTGACGATGACCTACCCCCAGATCGGCAACTACGGCGTCAATGACGAGGACATCGAATCAGCAGGAGGGATAAAGGCAGAGGGGTTTGTCGTGAAGGAGGCCTGCGAGTTTCCGTCCAACTGGCGCTCTTCAACCGGTATCGGTGAGTATATGAAGGCCAGCGGCATCCCCGGCATCCAGGGCATTGACACGCGGGCCCTTACCAGGCACCTGAGGAATTTCGGGGCCCGGATGGGGATCATCTCCAGTGTCGAGACCGATCCGGAAAAACTGCTGGCCAAGGTCCTGGCCCATCCCGGCATTTCAGCCTTTGACTATGTGAAGGATGTGACGACAAAGAGCATCCAGCCCTGGACCGAAGGGATCTGGGAACTGATCCCCCGCGGGGCAGACAGCAGCGTCCTGAAAGGCCGGGAGAAGGTGGTCGTCTATGATTTCGGGGTCAAGCTCAATATCCTGAGGCATCTTGTTTCTGCCGGGTTCGGGGTGACCGTCGTGCCGGCAGAGACCCCTGCCGAGGCTGTCCTGGAGATGGACCCCGACGGCATCCTGCTGAGCAACGGGCCGGGCGACCCCCAGGCAGTCACCTATGCCATCGAAAATGTCCGCAGGCTCATCGGCAAAAAACCGGTCTTCGGCATATGCCTCGGCCATCAGATCCTCGGCCTTGCCTTGGGCGGCAGGACCTACAAACTAAAATTCGGGCATCACGGCGGCAACCATCCGGTCAAGGACCTGCTGACGAACACGGTCGAGATAACCTCCCAGAACCATAATTACTGCGTTGACATAAAGAGCCTCGGGGACAAGGTCAGGCTCACCCATCTGAACCTCTATGACGGGACAGAGGAGGGCATGATGCATGTTGAACTGCCGGTCTTTTCGGTCCAGCACCACCCTGAGGCAGGCCCCGGACCCAATGATGCAACGCATATCTTCAGCCGGTTCAGGGACCTGATCAGGACAGGCAGTTCCTGCTGAGGTCGATGGCGCAGAACTATACGATCGATGAAGACGGAGATATCTTGACCTTCAGGACCGCCTCCTTCAGGTCAGACCAGGGCAGCGTGCTGCATAGCGGGATATATAACCGTGAGTTCTCGTCCATGCTGGCCTCCATGGCCCTTGCCGGGCTTGCTTACCCGTTCCTGGCCATGCTGCTCGGGCAGACGCTCCTGCTCTATGCCTGCATCCTGGTCATTGCTGCAGGGTCGTTCCCGCTGCTCAGGAGATATGTCTTCCGGGACATCCTTCTTTCAGCGGTCTTTGACCGCAGCGCCCGGAGGGCAGTGATCTCCCAAAATGGTCTATTGGAAAGGCGCACAGAAACGGTCCTGCTCAGCTCGATCAGCAGGGTGATGGTCGAAAAGAAGACGCCGGTGAACGAAAACCCTGACGGGGTCGAGTTCGTCAATAAGATATCACTGCAGCATAATACCGTCATCCCGGGCTTCGGGGATGAAACGCCGCTGTATCTGCTGATGCTCCGGCTCGGCGACGGGACTGACAGGCTGTTATATTCCGACAGCTCCATGGAGGATGTACTGGGAGCATACGACAGGATAAAGGGCTTTTTGAAAATTCAATAATATGACGAGGGGTTACCGTGCCTAAGAGAGACGATATCAAGAGCATACTCATCATCGGGTCAGGCCCGATCATCATCGGGCAGGCCTGTGAGTTCGATTATTCCGGAACGCAGTCCTGCAGGGCCTTACGGGACGAGGGCTACAAGGTGATCCTTGTCAACTCGAATCCTGCCACGATCATGACAGACCCCGAGACAGCGGACGTCACCTACATAGAGCCGCTGACCCCGGAGATCCTTGAACTTATCATTGAGAAGGAAAGACCGGATGCGATCCTGCCGACGATGGGCGGCCAGACAGCCCTGAACCTTGCGGTGGCGCTCTCGGAAAGAGGGGTGCTTGAGAAATACGGGGTCGAGCTTATCGGCGCCAACATCCATGCCATCAAGAAGGCGGAAGACCGTGAGCTTTTCAAGCAGGCCATGGCGAAGATAGGCCTCGACCTGCCCAAGAGCGCCGCTGTCAGCAGCATGGCCGAGGGCATGGAGGCCATAACCACGCTCGGTTTCCCTGCCATCCTGAGACCGGCCTTCACGCTCGGAGGGACCGGCGGCGGCATCGCGTATAACCAGGAGGAGTTCACTGAACTGCTTGACAAGGGGCTGAAACTGAGCCCGGTCAGCCAGGTCCTGATCGAGGAGTCTGCCCTGGGCTGGAAAGAATTTGAGCTTGAGGTGATGCGGGACAAAAAAGACAATGTCGTTATCGTCTGCTCGATCGAGAACTTCGACCCTATGGGCATACATACCGGTGATTCGATCACCGTCGCACCTGCGCAGACCCTGACCGACAAGGAATACCAGAGGATGCGGGACGCCTCCATAGCTATCATCCGTGAGATCGGGGTCGATACCGGAGGGTCGAACATCCAGTTCGGCCTTAACCCGGAGAACGGCCGGATGGTCGTCATCGAGATGAACCCGCGGGTCTCCCGGAGCTCTGCCCTCGCCTCCAAGGCGACCGGGTTCCCGATAGCTAAGATCGCGGCCAAGCTCGCGGTTGGCCTCACCCTGGATGAGATCAGAAACGACATCACCCGTGAGACCCCGGCCTCATTCGAGCCGGCCATAGACTATGTCGTTACCAAGTTCCCAAGGTTCGCCTTCGAAAAATTTCCTGAGGCAGACCCTGTCCTGACAACCCAGATGAAGTCGGTCGGCGAGGTGATGTCGATCGGCAGGACCTTCAGGGAGTCCCTCCAGAAGTCCCTCAGAAGCCTCGAGGCAGGCACCTATGGTCTCGAAGAGGTCGAGGCAGCACCTGAACTGCTGAAGATAAAGATGAAGATCCCGGGCGCCGAGCGGCTCTGGTATATCGCCCAGGCTATGCGGACAGGCATGGGCATCCCCGAGATCTTCGAGCTGACAAAAATAGACACCTGGTTCCTGAATCATGTCAAACAGATCATCGATATGGAGGAGACGATACGGGAGAGGGCATCGGAGCGGCCTCCTGACCCGGCTTTCATCCGTACGGCAAAGGAGTCGGGCTTCTCGGACAGAAGGCTTTCCCAGTTGCTGAACCTGCCTGAAAAGGAGATCAGGGATTTCAGGAACAGCCATGGCATAACCCCGGTCTACAAGATGGTCGATACCTGCGCAGCCGAGTTCGCCGCCTTCACGCCTTATCTCTACTCGACCTACGAAAGACCCTATTACAGCATACGGCCGGGGGCCGGAGCTCCCGGCGCAAAACCCTCTGCCCTTCACGTGGATTCAGAGGCCGACCCGACAGAACGGAAGAAGATCATCATCCTCGGGTCTGGTCCGAACAGGATCGGCCAGGGCATAGAGTTCGACTACTGCTGCGTCCATGCCGTCTTTGCCCTGAGGGAGCTTGGATTCGAGACGATCATGGTCAACTGCAACCCTGAGACGGTCAGCACCGATTACGACACCTCCGACAGGCTCTATTTTGAACCCCTGACCATTGAAGATGTCCTCAGCATCATCCGTCTCGAAAAACCTCTGGGCGTCATTGTCCAGTTCGGAGGCCAGACACCACTGAAGCTCGCCGTGCCGCTCGAAAAGGAAGGCATCAGGATACTGGGGACCTCACCGGATTCGATCGACCGTGCCGAGGACAGGAGGAGGTTCAAAGAGCTCCTGCACAGCCTGAACCTGCGTCAGCCGGACAGTGATACGGCGATGACTGTCGAAGAGGCCGTTGATGCCGCGGCGCGCATCGGCTACCCGGTCATGGTCAGGCCTTCCTATGTGCTGGGCGGCAGGGCAATGGAGATCGTCTATGACGAGCCCTCGCTCAGGAACTATATGGAACGCCACGTCAAGACCTCTCCCGAGCACCCGATCCTGGTCGACAAATACCTGATCGACGCCATTGAGGTCGATGTGGATGCGATATCCGACGGGACCACGGTCGTCATCGGCGGGGTCATGGAGCATATCGAGGAGGCCGGCATCCATTCGGGTGATTCTGCCTGCTCCCTTCCCCCCTATTCCCTGAGCAGGGAGATAACCGACGAGATAAAGCGCCAGACCCGCGCCCTTGCAAAAGAACTCGGCGTCATAGGGCTCATGAACATTCAGTTCGCGGTGAAGAAGGACGAGATCTATATCCTTGAGGTGAACCCCAGGGCATCGAGGACCATACCCTTTGTGAGCAAGGCGACCGGGATACCGCTGGCCAAGCTTGCCGCAAAGGTCATGGCAGGAAAGACGCTGCAGGAACTCAGGTTCACCACTGAAAAAGAGATAAGCCACGTAGCGGTGAAAGAGGCGGTCTTCCCGTTCGATAAATTCCCCGGGGTCGACACCATCTTGGGTCCTGAGATGAAATCGACCGGCGAGGTGATGGGCATCGACAAGGACTTCGGCCGCGCCTTTGCAAAGGCCCAAGCCTCGGTCAAGAACGTGCTGCCGCTCTCAGGCAGGATCGTCATCAGCATCAGGGACGAGGACAAGCCCGGGATATGCAAGATCGTCGAGCGCCTCTTTGCAGCAGGCTTTTCCGTGATCGCCACCAGAGGGACTGCCGCCTTCCTCAATGAAAAAGGGCTCGAGGTCGAGGTGATCAACAAGGTGATCGAGGGCAGGCCGCATATCGTTGACCTGATAAAGAACAAAGAGATCGCCTTCGTGATCAATACGGTCGGGGATGCGCAGGCCCGGAAGGATTCCTTCTCGATCAGGCGGAGCACCCTGCAGTACGGGGTGCCTTACACCACGACCGTGGCAGGCGCACGAGCGGTCGTCACGGCGATCGAGATGCTCCAGAAGAAGAGTATCAATATCCAGTCGATCCAGGAATACCATAAGAACTCCTGATCCGGCAGAATATTAGTTCAGGACATCTCCTCCCTTGAGGGCCCTGAGCGCCCTGGGATGCCCCAACTCGGCTGCCCGCTTGATGTCCTCAAGCCCCCTTTTCTTCTCTCCTAACTTGCGGTACGCCCTGCCTCGTTCAAAATAGGCATCGCCGAACTCAGGGTTCAGCTTGATGGCCTGGTCCTGGTCCCGGATCGCCTTTATGTACTTTCCGAGCCTACGGTAGGCCTTGCCCCGGTTCTTAAAGGCCTTTGCAAAGGACGGGTCGAGCCTGATCGCCTGATCAAAATCCCTGATGGCAAGGCCTGGTTTTTCCAGCCCCAGATACGCACCTCCATGACCATGATAGGCCCGCTTGTCGTCAGGGTTCAGCCTGATAGCCTCGCCAAAGACATCCAATGCCTTTTGATAGCTTCCTGTTTCCAGAAAAACAACACCACGCTGAAGCAGGTCCTGCAGAGCCAGTTCTCCGATGTTCTTTTCATACTCCCGCTGCTTTTGTTCATACACAGCCGGCAGTTCGCCTCCCTGCCCAGGCTTCCCGGTTCTGGCAGTCTCAAGTTCGGTCCTGAGCCGCGCAACCTCAAGCAGTGCCTGCTCGGTCATTTTCCTCGACTCCTGAAGGTCGCGACTTTCGACGGTGTCCTGTCTGATCTCATCAATGGCCCGGGCAACCTGCTCAGGATCAATATCGATCCTGGCCTTAAGCAGATAGGTCCTGCCGTCCCATTTCTCATCGAGGATCTGCACGCTGGTTATCCCGGCAGTGAGTGTCACAACCTCATCCCTGGTCACCAACTGGTCCTTGACCTGGGTCTCACTCTTGACATATGTCCCGGCCTCTTCCAGGAGAATGCGCTTCACCTGTTCCAGCGCTATCATCCTGCTTGAGACCTTGCTGTCAATATCGCTCGCTTGATACGTATACTCCCGGGTAAAGGAGACCGGCGCTGCAACGGCAGACCCCGCCGGCAGAAGAAACACGGCGAGCAGCAGGACGTGTTTCATAAAAAATGATACCGTTGAACATATCTTCATGCAAACCTCCTCCCCATCTTTGCGTCCATCTGTGAAAATTATACCATCTTTGGCCTTTAAGCTTTTGCCCACCATATGATATATTATGTGGTAATTAGTTTTATTAATAATCCACCTTGGAGGTTTTCATGGCAGAGATAAAGAGAATCGGGATCATCACCAGCGGAGGCGACTGCGGCGGTCTGAATGCCGTGATCAAGGGTGTTGCCCGTGAGGCATATGCGCACGGGATCGAGTCGGTCGTCATCCCCAACGGCTACGCAGGGCTCTATAACCTGCTCGAACTCCCCGAGGTCGTCTTCCTCAATGCCGAGCGGGTCAGCCGCATCGAGGCCTCGCTGGCCGGGTCAGAGGCCGGCCATTCCCGGGTGAAGATCAGCAAGATCAAGGACGAGAAAAAATATGACCGGATCAAAGAGGGACTGAAGAAGTTCGGCATCGATGCCCTGGTCATCAGCGGGGGAGACGATACCGGGAGCGTCGTCGTGGACCTCACGCAGAACGGCATCCCCTGCATCCATGTGCCAAAGACCATGGACCTCGACCTCCAGCCCTACAGCGTCGGCGGCGATTCCTCGATCAACAGGATATCCGTATTCACGCGGGACCTCAAGACGACCGGGCTGAGCCATAACCGGATACTCGTCATCGAGGTCTTCGGCAGATATGTCGGCCATACCGCACTGAGAGGGGGGATCGGGGCCGAAGCAGACTGCATACTCATCCCTGAGATTCCGGTGGACTTTGCCGTGGTCTATGAGCATATGAAGATGACGTACTTCAACCGGGTCATGCGCAGCGACGTGAAGGCAGGCACCTATATCATGGTCGTTGCCGAGGGGATCAAGATCGCAAACGGCGAGATGCTCTATGACGAATCAGCCGGGGTCGATGCCTTCGGCCATAAGAAACTCGCCGGGGCAGGCAAGTATGTCAGGCAGCAGCTTGAAAAGATGATGAAGGCAGACCCGGCAGTGCCTGAGTTCATGAAAAAAAGCGGCATGTATGCCCCGGGGGTCTACGAGGTCCCCGAGGTCCGCGAGGTGACCCCGGGCCACCTGGTGCGCTGCGGCGGCTCGTCTGCCTATGACGTCATCTTCGGATACAAGACCGGCGCAGCAGCTGTCCTCCTGCTGAAGCAGGGCACTGCAGGTGTCACCGTGGTGAATGTCGACGGGGACCAGATTCAGTATCAGGCGACCACCGAAGCGATCAAACGGCGTGAGGTCGATGTCCGGGAGATAGCGCTCTACGAGAGCATCGGGACCTGCTTCGGCAGAACGCCCCAGCCCTATGAGCACCGCCCCGTCGAGATAAAAGGACATATCGTCCGGCACATGTAGCACATAAAGCAAAGAGCATAGCGCATAGGGCTAAGAGCAACAAAAGACAATTTTGAATTTTGATTCTGGAAATAACACGGAGTGTTACCTGAATTAAGAATTAATAATTGAAGGAATAAGGTGGGGGAGAGTATTCGAACGGATTCTTTTACCGATATTCCGAAATGAATTTCTATGGGTAATGAGGTAAAAGCCTCGGAGGTCCCGGTTGCCGGGACCGAGAATGAGAGAGAATGCTCTGCCCCGCCTTATTCTCTTCCTGCAACAGAAGAATAAGACTCGTTAAACCCCGCGCAGTTCGCCGCCGGTCTGTTTGAGTATATGGTCGAGAAGCCCTTTATGCAGGGGCTCGACCTCGGTATCGGTCAGCGTCCTTTCGGAAGAGCGATAGACGACCCGGAAGGCCAGGCTCTTTTTGTCCTGCGCAATATTCTTGCCCTTATAGTGATCGAAGAGCTCTATCGACTCAATGAACTCAGAGGCAAAGGCCCTGAAATGGTCCAGCACCTCATCGGCCGTTATCCCTTCATCAAGGATGATCGCCATATCCCGCTCGACGGACGGATACCGGGGGATCTGGCTATACTTCTTTTCCCGTGAGACCGCGCTGAGCAGGCAGTCAAGATCAAGATCAAAGAGTATGACCTCCGGTTTGCTGATCTTCAGGTCAAGCCGTTCGATGACCGAGGGGTTTAACTCTCCCACACAGCCGAGCTTTTTTCCCTTGAGATATATGTCCGCGGCCTTCCCCTTATGGAGGAACGGTTCATCAGACATACGGTATGTCAGGTCCCCTGTCTTCAGCTCCTCAAAGAGAGCCTCGAGGCTGCCCTTGACCTGGTAGAAGGCAGGGAGGTCCTGCCTCCAGATCGACGGCGACCTGTCCCGGAAGAATATGCCGGCGAACCTCATTTTTTCAACGGGGAGCTGACCGCCCTCATCGATAAAGACCTTTGAGAGCTCATATAATCTGATGACCCTGACGCCCCGTGAGATATTATGCATGAAGTTCTGCAGCAGTGCCGGGACCAGCGTCGTCCTCATGGCGCCGTCTTCCTGTCTCAGCGGGTTCATGACCGTTATGTATTTCCTGCGTTCATCAGCAGGGCTGAGCGCAAGGAGGTCGAGGTCTGCGGGATTCATGAAACTATAATTGATCACCTCGCTGAATCCGGTCTTCCGGACCGAGTCCCTGATACGGTTGAGGTCATCTTCTTTCTGGTTAAGGTTCCCGTCAGAAAGAACGGTCCTCGGCACCCTGGCCGGTATATTGGAGAAGCCGTAAATACGGGCGACCTCCTCGACCACATCCACCGTATGAAGTATGTCTCGCCGGTAGGCAGGAGGGACCACAGCAAAGGTATCCCCCTTGTCCTCGGTCTTCATGCCGAGCCTCCCGAGGATGTCGAGCATCTCCTTCCGCGATATCCCGGTGCCCAGAAGTGCATTGACCCGGGCATAGGAGACCTCGGTTGCCGGAGCAACATACTTTTCAGGATAGGCATCAACAAGGCCGTGGATCGTGCCGCCGCCGGTCTCCTGCATCAGTAAGGCTGCCCGGTTGAGCGCCTTTTCAAGGAACTCGATATCTGTCCCCCGTTCGAACCGGTAGGAGGCTTCGCTTCTGAGACCGAGCAGTTTCGAGGTCCTCCGTATGGAGGTCGGCTCAAAATAGGCGCTTTCGAGGAAGATGTTCCTGGTCGTCCCGGTCACGCCTGACCCGAGCCCGCCCATCACCCCGGCAACAGCGACCGGGTGACTTCCGTCCCAGATCAGAAGACTGTCCGCGGGGAGTTCCCGGTCTGCCTCGTCAAGGGTCGTGAGCGTCGCGCCCTTCCCTGCCCTCGCCACCCGTATCTTCCGGCCGGCAAGCTTGTCGGCGTCAAAGGCATGCAGCGGATGCCCGAATTCAAGCAGGACGTAATTCGTTACATCAACGACATTATTGATCGCCCTGATCCCGCATTTCTCAAGCCTGTCCTTTATCCAGGCAGGCGACTCACCGACCGTGACCCCGCTGATCAGCCTGCCCGCATAACGGCCGCATAGGTCCTGGTCCGTTATCTCGACGCTGATGTCCGAAGCAGGGAGACCATCCCCCGGCTCGGTAGAGGGAAGCTTAAGCGGGAGCCTGAAGGCAGCAGCCACCTCCCGGGCGATCCCGAGCATGCTGAGACAGTCGGACCGGTTCGGCGTCACATTGACCTCGAAGATCATCTCGCCCTGCCGCTTCTCCATCCCCTCGGTCTCGATGACCGTGTCGCCGTCCACCTTTTCCATCCCCTCGATCTCGAGGCCGGCCATCGTCAGACGGTCCGCGATCTCCTGGGGCCCGGCATCCACCGCGACAAATTCACGTATCCAGTTCAGTGATATTCTCATAACCTGTCTCTAAAATTGCCTCAGGAACCTGAGGTCATTTTCGAAGAAGAGCCTCAGGTCGTCAATGCCGTATTTCAGCATGGTGATCCGCTCGACCCCCATACCAAAGGCAAAGCCCGAGTATGCCTCCGGGTCGTATCCGGCCATCTCGAAGACGCGCGGATTGACCATGCCGGAGCCGAGTATCTCAAGCCATCCGGTCGTCTTGCATATCCTGCAGCCCTTCCCCGCACAGAAGATGCAGCCGATATCCACCTCGGCGCTCGGCTCCGTGAACGGGAAATAACTGGGCCTGAACCTGACCGGGGTACCCTTGCCGAAGAGGTTATGGATAAAAAGTTCGAGCAGTCCCTTGAGGTCGCTGAAAGAGACATCGGTATCGACCATAAGCCCTTCGACCTGATGGAACATCGGGGTATGGGTCACATCCGAATCACAGCGGTAGACCTTGCCCGGAACGATGATCCGCAGGGGAGGCTTCTGTTTTTCCATGACCCTCACCTGCACCGGGGAGGTATGCGTCCTGAGCACCACGTCGTCAGAGACATAGAACGTGTCCTGCATGTCCCGCGCCGGGTGGTCCTTCGGAATGTTGAGGGCCTCGAAATTATAATGATCAAGCTCCACCTCAGGCCCTTCCTCGATGCTGAAGCCCATCGACACAAAGATGGCCTTGATCTCGGCGAGGACCTGGGTCAGGGGATGGGCAGTACCAAAATGAGAGGGCCTGCCGGGCAGGGATATGTCGATCTTTTCGGCGAGGAGCCGCCTTTCTTTCTCAGCTTCCTTGAAAGAGAGCTCCAGGTCACGTATGCGGCCTTCAATATCTTCCCTGATCTCGTTGAGGGTCTTGCCGTACTGCGGCCTCTGGTCCGGCGGGACAGAAGAAAGGGACTTCAACTGTAACGTGAGAAGTCCCTTTTTGCCTGAATACCTGTTTTTAAGGTTCTGCAGGTCTGCTAAGTTCTGTACTGAGGCAACCTCAGCGCGGAAGGATTCCTTTAAGCCAAGAAGCTCATCCACCGGAACTTAGGAGGCCAGTTGTGTCTTTGCTTTTTCAGCGATCGAGCTGAACGCTGACGGATCATTGTACGCGAGATCTGCAAGCGCCTTCCTGTCAAGCGTGATGTTCGCCTTCTTCAAGCCATGCATGAACTGGCTGTAATTGAGGTCCATGCTGCGCACTGCGGCGCTTATCCTCGTGATCCATAACGCCCTGAACTCACGCTTTTTGACCCTTCTGTCGCGGTAGGCGTATTGAAGGCCTTTGTCTACGGTCTCCGACGCAGCCCTGAAAAGACGGCTTTTCGCGCCATAATATCCTTTTGCCTTTTCAAGAAGCTTCTTATGTCTCTGTCTTGTCTTAATTCCACCTTTTGCTCTTGGCATTTCTTCCTCCTCAACAAAAAAGAACTATGAACGGCTGTGCCGTACAGTCCCGGTACTTTTTGTCTTTAAATTATTTTATTAACCGTATGGTAATAATTTCCTGATCCCTGCATGATCGGCGTCGGATACCAGCGTCGACGTCCTCAGGTTACGGCCCCTTTTGGGTGACTTGCTCGTAAGGAGATGGCTCGTAAAGCCCTTGCTCCTCTTGATCTCGCCATTTGCCGTCATCTTGAACCGCTTTGCTGCACCTTTATGCGTCTTCATCTTTGGCATATCATCCTCCAACAATAGTAACTAACCTTAAAAAGAATATTTATTATACATACTCTTGCCGATTTTGTCACCCAAATCAACAGGTTTTTCTAATTTAATCTTTACCCGGGCGATGGTATAATAACATTAAAGATCACGGAGGTCAGAATGAAAAGAATTATTATCCTGCTGGCGGTCATCATAACAACCTTTGCGTCAATTTCATATGCAGACAACGGGATCACCTGGGTTTCTTTGAAGGATGGCATGGAAAGGTCCAAAACCGAGAAAAAGGCGATGATCATCGACTTTTTCTTCGGCCCTGAGTGCCCGCGCTGCGCGTCCCTCCAAAAAGAGGTCTACGACAACCCGGTCATTGCCCGGAAGATCATGGCCGATTTCATCCCGATACGGATCGATCTCACCAAAAAAATGACCAAGGATGAGGAGGCGCTGGGAGATAAGTACGAGTTCAAGAACGACTGTCTCCTCCTGTTCATGAATTACGAAGGCACCCTCATCAAGGACCAGAAGGGCAAAAAGCTCTGTTTCATCGACAAGGTCGACCCTGAAGAGTTCGTCAGTTACCTCGACCACATAAAAAAGACCTACGAAAAGGCTTCAGAGAAAAAAGCCCCGTAGCTGAAAGCGAGAGCGTTGAATCTGCCTGCAACGGGACTCTTCCTCTGGTCTGTTTTTCGCCCTGACACGCCCGGCAGGAGGCATCTGACAACGAGATTTGACATCCTGCTTCATTATAAGTTATAGTAAATACTTACATGACGCGGGATGGAGCAGTCTGGTAGCTCGTCGGGCTCATAACCCGAAGGTCAGAGGTTCAAATCCTCTTCCCGCCACCAAACAAGATCAAGGGTCTGCAGAAATGCAGGCCCTTTTTTTATTGCGGTTAAGCCGTTTGTAGCCGTTGTCTTCAACGCCTCTTCCCTCAATGATTTACAGCTTCCTCTTCAGGGATTGAACTGGGCATCCATCCATGCGATGCGCTGGCTCAGCCAGCTTTTCAGATAGTCAACTTCACTCTGGTAGGTGCCCGGAATCACGGGGTTGGGCCAGACATAGGCACCCAGGATGGGCCAGCGCCGGAAATTATTTCGCTGGGACTTCTCCAGATGGGCCGCATGGTCATCGATGAAGGCAAAAAGGGTGTCCAGTTGGGTGGTCTTGATCGCGTTCCAACGAGCCTTCACTTGTTGGGCAAAAAATGGGTCCTGGAACATCCGGTTGATCCAGGAAGCCCGTCGTACGTACCAGCCCTGAGGATACCGGGCATCCGAATAGTCCACGTTGCCGGCCCCGAGATCAAAGTCCCAGGCTGGCCCCATGAACAGCTTGCCGTTGCGGTCTTTATAAAAATAGCAGCTGGAGTAGAAGTATGCATCCACGTTGCTGAACACCTCGTTCACCAGGTACCAGTTGATAAACGAGGCTGTATCGATATAGGGTCTATAGCCGTTTTCAGGATCCGTAAACGAGTTGCTGAAAAGGGCATCTTCAGCCTTATTAACATACCGGGAGATATAGGTCAGTTGTTCGGGTGTCGGCGGATCGGGGGAACTGATGGCAACCGGCAGCCCCTGTGGCGTGGTGAAGCTCACAATCTCATCCCGGCGCAGGGTGAACTCCATCAGATAGCCCCCTGTCAGGGCTTCGCCTGAGATATCGGTCGAGCTCATGGATGGTATCGGCACCCGCCCTGGAGCTACCTTGATGCTTTCCATGAAGAGATACGTGCCCTGATAGGCCCCGTTGAGATACAACTCCACGGATCTGGATCGGGGAGTATATGCCATGCCCAACCGGCTGCTCAGTTCCATGGCAACGACGTTGCGCAGCAGGGTCTTGTCGGCATAGTTTGCAAGAAGGACCCAGTCCTTACTGGCCGGGAACCCGAAGAGGGCTGCTTTGTTGTTCAGCTTGATACGATAGGGCTTCTTGGGCATCAGCCAGGTGGAATGGCCCCTGCCCCGGATCTGGATGTCTCCATCGTAGGCGATTGAGGCGTCAGCCCCATTCGGCATGATGCTCAGATGTCCCCCGATGTAATCCTCTCGTGAGAGGATGGGAGCTTTGCCTGTCGTGTCGATCGAGAGGATGGGGATATCCAGGGCTTCCGGAATATAGCCCGCATTGTCGTATGTGACGTTAATGTCCAGCGGAAGACTCACACGCAGATCGCCCACTTCACCCACAAGCGTCAGGTGTTTGGTGATATTGATGGCGTCTCTGGTCGTTACGATCTGTATGGTCGTGGGATGGTCCCTGCTCACTGTAAAAGTTGATGGCGACAGCGTGATCCCCTGGGCGAATTTTGAGCAGCGCACACTGACGGTCTGATCGAAGCCGTCATGAGACTGCAGGTACACAGTCAGGTCCCGGGTATCACCGGGACTCGTGGTGATTGAGTCGGAAGAGAGGGAAAGCGAGAAGGTGCCGGTCACTGCATGAGGAGCCTCGGGGGGCAAGTCGCCGCCGCATCCAGATAAAAGCCCCGGAGCTAGAAAAAGAAAAAAAAGGCATATTTCACGAAAGGTTGCCATGGCAGACATAGAACCACCTGAACCCGGTCGGACTACCGCCGATCTCAACACCAAACCTCCACGATAAAGCGATAAATAAATTGTTTTTCCATCATCGAATAAAATATCACGAAGACGAGGAACTTATCAACCCGGGCAGTGCTATTACCGCAAAAACGACTTTGTGGAGAGATTCAGCAGACCTGCCAATTCAGACCCTTTTCCTGCCCTTGAGCTCCCTGAAGCTGATTACAAATCCGGTCCCTCCGGTCCTGTTGAGCTGGACCGTCCCCTGGAGCTGATGTCTGGCCAGCGTCGTGACGAGGTAAAGCCCGAGTGATTTGACCTGATTCAGGTCGAGGCTCTCGGGGATGCCGACCCCATTGTCGCTGACGGTAAGCTCATACTCTGCCCCGGCGTCAGATGCCGCCTCCAGCACCCGGAGCCTGACCTGTATCTCACCGGTCCTTTCCCCCGGAAAGGCATACTTCAGGGCGTTCGTGATGAGCTCGTTGACGATCAGCCCGCAGGGTATCGCGGTATCGATCCCCAGCGAGATGTCCTCTATATCGAGCCGGAGGGCTATCCTGTCCTGGCCCAAATTGTTAAACTTATAGAGATTGCTGACCAGCGTCGCGATATAATCGCTGAAGTCGACATGGGAGAGGTCCTTCGCGAGATAGAGTTTTTCGTGCACCAGGGACATCGTCCTGATCCTGTTCTTGATGTCGGAGAAAAGCTCCCTGGGGTCTTTATTTTCGAGATACCCCAGCTGAAGGTCCAGCAGGCTGGTGATGACCTGCATATTGTTCTTGACCCGGTGATGTATCTCGTGCAGGAGGAGTTCCTTTTCGCTCAGCGACTC
>SCQH01000118.1 GCA_004321925.1 Nitrospirota bacterium
ATATCTCAGCCATACCCTATTTCCAGCATCTTCTCATCAAACCGTACGTGAGGTTTTCCCTCATATTATGGGTTGCAACCCATAATATGAGTTATGTGACGGCCGCACTTATGTTACGTAACGAGAGCAAGTTGCCGATTATCTTAGATTTTTGATATTACGGTCGTCACATAAGTAAAGTGTAATTAGAGCGACTTTAGAAATGCCATCAATTCAGGATTCGTAGACCAATGTTTGGCAGGGGCCATAGCTGATTGGGGAATCTCACATTGAGCGAGTGCTTTTGCTTTCATTTCAAGATCGACCTCTGCATAGATGTGCGTAGTATCAAGAGAGACGTGCCCCAGCCAAGCACGGATCGTGTTGATGTCGACACCGGAGCGTAATAAATGTACAGCAGTAGTATGCCGGATAGTATGCGTGCTAATATGCTTTGCGGTTAAGCCGGGCAACTTTTGGCTCGCATCTTTAACATACCGGTTAATGAGAGCACGGATTCCGAACCGCGTGATGGGTTGCCTGCGGCGGTTTAAGAAAACGGCTTCATCGGGTTTTCGCCCGGCAATGAGAGGGAGCAATTTATCAACCGTTTGCTGCCACAAGGGGCAGCGACGTGTTTTGCCTCCCTTGCCCAGAAGAGTGACAGATGGAGGAGCGCCGAGATCCAAGTCTGCAATGGTAAGCTGTGCAGCCTCCGAAGCCCTGGCACCGGAGTTGTACAGAAACAACAACAGTGCATGATCCCGAACGCCTTGCAGATATTGACGATCGGGGGTATTGAGAAGGGCATCCATTTCGTGTTTTTCGAGATAGGCCATAGAAGGTCTGGAAGTTTTCTTAAAAGGTATCGAACGGATTTCGGTAAGCCAGACAATGTGCTCTGGGCTGTGCTCACCAATAAAGCGAGCCAAGGCATGGATAGCGGCAAGGCGCTGATTGCGTGTGGAGATCGAGCAACTGCGCTTCTGTTCAAGTTCAAGAAGGAACTCACGGACGATATCCGCTCGGATATCTTCAATTGTAAGACGATCTAAGGACTTTGCAGTCTTATTAGCCACGAAGGGAAGCAAAAGCACCAACGTGTCACGATAGCTTATCTGCGTATTATGCGTGAGATTGCGATCACCGATAAGATGCTCCAAAAGGAAACGGCGTATCCATGTGGCCAAAAGAGAAAATGTCTTCATGATTTTCTTCCTCCTTCGAATGCATATTGCTGGAAGCGGAGACTTGCCTCGTGCAAGAGTTCCGGCGTCATTGTGAGATAACGTTGAGTAGCAGCCACGTTCACATGTCCCAGGTAAGTTGACAAGCATGGCAGTAAATGTTGCACGTCTTTCCCCTCCCGATACCAGGAAATGAGTCGATTCAGTGCAAAGGTGTGACGTATATCATGGATGCGTGGCTGGAATCGTCCTCCATCTATACGGCGGATACTGGCTTGCTCACAAAGGCGGCGGAAGATTTTTTCCGCAGTGCCTCGAGTCAGGGCAGTTCCGTGGAGTGTTACAAAAAAGGCGGATTCGTTTCTTGCTGGGCTAGGAATCTTTTGCCGCATCTTTGAATAAGCGATAAGCGCAGCGTTCAGCTGGGGACCAACGGGTACCCATCTGGTCTTAAAGAATTTGGTGTTACGAATGGTGAGCAGACCTTTGGACAAATCGACATCAGACAAAGTTAGGGACAAGGCTTCGCTGATCCGAAGCCCTGTGCCATAAAGAAGGAGCAAAAGTGTGCGGAATGTGCCGGTTTGTACGAGGCTTCTCCGGCTTTTGTCGAGTATATAGGTCATATCAAGCAGTCTGTGGTATTCATTATTGGTGTAGATGTAGGGGTTAAAGTTAGTCGGGCGCTTGGGGATTATCGTCGGTAATGGAGACAATGAGATATGGCCACGGCTGATAGTATAGCGGTAGAATCCACTCAGGGCTTCGAGCTTCCGGTGCCAAAAAGCAGTGAGCGGACCTGTGCCGGTGAGATAATTATCAACCAAACAGGGACTAACTTCTGTAATATCGATGTCTCCCATTGCTCGACAAAAAGCATTGAGGATTACGGCTTCTGCTCGAAAACGCATTCCCACGGATTGTTTGAATGTAACGTATTCAGCGGTGAGTTGAGCGAGCCTCATGATAATCCTCCTAAATCTAAATCGGCTACTAACCGCAATTGCTCGAGGTTAACTTTGGCGTAAATTCTTGTAGCAAACGTGCTACTGTGTCCCAGATGGTCGCCGATTTCTTTAAGTGACAATCCCTTGGAAACCAGATGCACTGCGCAAGCGTGCCTCAATGCGTGAGGTCCCTTATGCTTTGTTTGAACTTCAGCGTTGACTATACACCGGCTGACAATGCCGTTGAGACCGCTTGCAGAAAGAGGGTGCAGTGGAGCCCTGAGTGTTAAGAATATCTCCCGATGCGAGCTTCGCTGTCGCACTATTCGTAAGTAGCGGATGATCGCATTCCCAACAGTGGATATCAGCGGATATGTTTGTGTCTTGCGCTGTTTAGGACGGTATACGGATATCCGACTGTTTTCCCAGTCGATGTCTTCAAGACGAAGCCGTGCGACCTCGCTCGATCTCAATCCATATATCGCGAAAAGC
>SCQH01000081.1 GCA_004321925.1 Nitrospirota bacterium
GCGAATTATAGAGGTCGAAGGCCTTTTTCGGCGTCTCGTTGTCATGCACGACCGCCTTGACCGCCTGGATCATGGCAACGGGGTCCTCTGCCTGAAAGATGTTCCGGCCCATGTCCACCCCGGAGGCACCCTGCCGGATAGCATTGTAGGTCAGTTCGAGCGCCTCACGCTCCGGCAGTTTTTTGCCGCCGGCCATCACCAGAGGCACCGGACAGGTCTTGACGACCTTCTCGAAGCCCTCGCAATAATATGTCTTCACAAAATGGGCCCCCAGCTCAGCCGCGATCCGGCAGCAAAGGGCGAGGTAGCGCGCATCGCGGGCCATGTCCTTCCCGACCGCGGTGACGGCCAGAACAGGTATCCCGTACCGTATCCCCTCATCAACGAGCTTCGTGAGGTTCAGCAGGGTCTGCTTTTCATGCGGGGAGCCGACATAGATCGAGAGCGCCACGGCAGAAACATTCAACCGCACCGCATCCTCCATCGATACCGTTATCCCCTCGTTGGAGAGCTCGCTTAAGATGCTGTTGCCGCCCGAGACCCGCAGCACGATCGGCGTGTCCGTGCGGGTATCGACCGATGTCCGCAGAATCCCCCGCGTCGGCATGAGCGCGTCCGCATGCGGAAGGAGCGGCCTGATGGTCTTTGCCGCATCCTCGAGCCCCGTTGTCGGGCCGAGGAAATACCCGTGATCGACCGCAAGCATAACGGTCCTGCCGTCAGGCCTTATGACCCGTGAGAGACGATTTTTCAAACCCCAGTCCATACGATGCTCCTCCTGTAACAGTGATTTATTTTCATTGCATTATGGCGTAATGATGACCTTGAGCGATCCCTGTGCCTCCTCGACCAGCCGGAAGCCTTCTGCGATCCTGTCCAGGCCCAGGGTGTGGGTTATCATGCCCGAGACATCGACCTTCTTCTGCCTGATCAGCTGCAGCGCCTTCATATGCTCCTCATAATTTGCCGCATACGACGAGGTCAGCGTTATCTCGTTGCGCCAGAAGAGCTGATTGACCGGGAGCGTCACCTCCACCCCCTTGGCCGCAGGCGCAAAAAAGAGGATCGTGCCCCCCCGGTCGATTGCCTGAAAGGCCTGGCTGATGGCAGACCCGCTGCCGGCCGTCAAAATGACGATATCCGCCGGCCTGCCGCCGTTCATCTTTTTAAAGGCTGCGGCAACGTCCTCTCCCGCCGGCACTGCCGCATCAGCCCCGAGCCTGAGCGCTGCGCTGAGGCGGTAGTCGCTGACGTCTGTGGCAACGACGACTGCTGCGCCAAGGGCATGCGCCAGCTGGATATGCAGGAGCCCTGATATGCCGCTGCCGATCACTAAAACGCTCTTCCCGATGCCCATGCCGGCTATCCTCTGTCCCCGGTAGACGCAGGCCAGGGGCTCAATAAAGGTGGCCTCCTCAAAGCCCATCTCATCAGGCAGGCGATAGACGCCCCGCTCGACATTGACGGCCGGCAGCCTCAGATACTCTGAAAAACCGCCGGGATGAAAATTGGTCGTCCGCAGGGTGTCGCAGACCGTGTGGTGGCCGTTCATGCAGTAATGGCAGGCATTGCAGGGCACATGATGAGATGCCGATATCCTGTCTCCGGGACTATAGCCTTTGACCCCATCTCCGACTTCGACGACCTCTCCAGAGATCTCATGTCCGAGCACGAGAGGGCCGCGGCCAGCCCTGTACCAGTGCATGACGTCGCTGCCGCAGATGCCGCTTGCGCGGACCCGCATGAGCAGTTCGCCCGGTCCTGCAACAGGGACCGGCATCTCTTCTATCCGTATATCACCCTGCCCGTAATAAACAGCCGCCTTCATCATATCTGTCTCACCCTGTTCAGGAAGCTCATCATCTTCATCGTCATATCCTTATGCGCTGATATCCAGGTCAGTTATTATCAGGCTCGGCGCACCGATGTTCCCGTAGAACCTCAGGTCGCTGCCGAGGGCCTCTGCCTTGCCGAAAAGGTCAAGGATATTGCCCGACAGGACAGCCTCTTTGACCGGGTACTTTGCGAGCCCGTTTTCGAACCATATGCCGGTAACGCCGACCGAAAAATCGCCCGTGACCGGATTTGCCGTATGCACCCCCATGGCATCATAGATATGCAGCCCTGAGCCTGCCAGAGAGTAAAGGTCTGCCGGGGTTGCCCGGCCAGGCCCCTGATATGGTTCAATATAGAGGTTCGTTATGCCGACCGTCGGCATTGACGAAAACCCGCCGCGTACCGCATTCCCCGTCGAGACGCCCGAGCCCTTGGCCGCGGTATAGGTGTTATGGAGATAGCCCTGCAGCACACCCTGCTCTATCAGGACCTTCTTCCGCACGCCGACCCCTTCGGCATCGAACGGGCTGCTTCCGAGTCCGCCCGGCAGCAGGCCGTTATCAAGCACCGTGATGCCGCCATGCATAACCTTCTGCCCGAGCCGGCCTGATAAAAGGGACCTGCCCTTCTGCACAGCCTCGGCAGAAAGGCCGCTGGCAAGGATGCCGAGAAAGTCCACAGAGACGGACCTGTCGAGGATGACCGTGGTCTTCTGAGCAGATATCCTTCGCGACCCCAGAAGCCTCAGTGCATGGCCTGCGGCCTGCCTCCCGACCTCCCCGAAAGAGACGTCCCTGAGGAACCGGCTGCCGCTGTAATCGGACCCGACCTGGGCCTCTCCCTGCTCTTCGGCAATGGCCGTGATCTGGGCAGAGCATGCCGTGGATGTATAGCTCGCCCTGACAGACCGTGAATTGACGATCAGGTGCTCTGATTCTGAAAATGTGGCAGCCGCCTTACGAACCTTGGTGATGCGGCGGTCAGTGCCTTGCGCCGCTTTTTCGATCTCCATGGCGAGGGCAAGGGCATCTTCCTCCCGGATCTGCGCGACCGCAGGGTCATGGACCTCCACGTCCGGATAATCGCCGGACTCAGGCAGTCCGAGGTAGCTGTCGCGGTCGTTATTGCGGGCGCTGTCAACCGCATTTCGTATGACGGGCTCCGCATCCCCCGGGTCGGTCGAATACGCAAACCCGAGGCAGCCGTCCCTGATCACCCTCAGGCCATAGCCGAAGGAGCGTGACGACCTCAGGGAGTCGCATGCCTGGTCCTTGACCTCGACGCTCAGGCTGCGTGAGGACCGGACGTATGCCTCTGCCTGATCAGCCCCGAGCCCGAGGGCCCTTGAGACAAGGCTGTCCGCAAATTCAGGGGAAGGCATCAGCGGGAACTGCCTCCGTCTCTGAGATCACTCCTCATAATAGGAGGCCGAGGCCGTGTCCGACTCCCAGACCGTGACCGCCGCCACTCTCAGGACCTCGTCGTTGATCTTTTTCTTCAGGGAGTCGTAGATCCACTTTGCGATATTCTCCGACGAGGGGTTCTTCTCGGTGAAAGGGAAGATGTCATTCAAAAAGGCATGGTCAAGCGGCGCGATGATCTCCCTGGCAATGCGCTTGAGGTCCCTGAAATCCAGAGCAATGTCTATCTCATTAAGCCGCTCTGCCATGACATTGACCTGGACCCGCCAGTTATGTCCATGCATATTCTCACAGTTGCCTTTATAGCCGCGCAGCTGGTGGGCGGCCGAAAAAGAGACTTCGATGGTAACTTCAAACATTCTGCACCTCCGGTCCTACGTCTGTTTTTTGAAGACTGAAATATAAGGCAGGTTCCTGAACTTATTGTCATAATCCAGGCCGTAACCGACGACAAACTCATTGGGGATCTCGAAGCCGACATAATCGATCGGGACATCGACCTCTCTTCTCTCCTTCTTGTCCAGGAAGGTGCAGATCTTCAGGCTCCGCGGCCCCTTCATCAGGATGCGCTCCCGCAGGTAGTTCAGGGTGACCCCGGTGTCGACGATGTCCTCGATCAGGAGCACGTCCTTGTCGGCGATCTCCTCATGGATGTCATAATGGATCTTTACCTCTCCGGTGGATTCGTCCTTGAGGTAGCTCGAGGCGATAAGGAAATCGATCATAAGCGGGACACGTATCACCCGCACGATATCGCTGAAAAAGATGAAGGCCCCCTTGAGGATACCGACGGCGAGGAGGTCCTTCCCCTGATAATCCGCAGATATCCGTCCCGCAAGCTCGCCGACCTTATTATGAATCTGCTCAACGGTCAGAAAAGGTTTACCTGATACCATGACACCCTCCTATAAAAAAGTATCGTATATTTTAACGTTACTCAGGGGTTTAACTCAATGAAATATTCTGAGAGAAATGCCGGGCACTATCCGGTCTGTATTCGGGGGAAAAACAGGCTGTCAGTTGCCGGCAGTCCTGGTGTAGTTGACCGCCTTGTCGAGCCCCTCGACCCTGAAGAGCGGGTCGTTGTCGAGCAGCCCGGAAAGCCTTTCCGGCCCTATATGGTTATAGAAGACCGGCAGGAGAAAGGTCTTGTCCTCAACCGCCCCGAGGAGCCTTTCCTTCAGGTCAGCGTCCTTCATGATGATCTCGGTGACCTTCAGGTTTGCGTAGAGCCTGATATACGTATTGATGCCGACACTGTCCGGCCGCAGCCTCCTGAAGAGGTCGAGATAGAAGTTCAGGGTCTCGTCATCCTCATACGGAAAGCCGGTCAGAAAGTCGACAACGATCTTTATGCCGTTTGAGCGCGCGCTGAAGATGATCTTTTCGATCTCTGTCCAGTAAAGCGGGCATTTCTTCCATGAATCGACCGTGAGGGTGATCAGCGAGACCCCTGCCTCTTTCATGAGCTGAAAGAGGCGCCTGTTCTGATTGGCCGGCTTCATATAGACGGCCCAATCGATCTTTATCCGGGACTCCTTGAGCGCACGGAGGAACTCAAGTGAAAAATCGAGGTCCTCGTTGAATTCAGGGTCGCAGAGGTGAAACCTGTCCATGCCGCCTGCATGAAGCTGCTGAATGCCCGCAAGCACCTCCGGTATCTTCCTGAACGATACCCGCGTATCCGCCTCGACGCAGTAGATGCACGAGGAACTGCATCCCCGGTGAGTCTCAAATCCCGCAATCCCACCCTTTTCCGCATACTGTTGGTAATCGATGCCCATGGAGTGCCTGGGGCAGGCAGACGCAACAGCGCGGCTTCCGAAGTGGACCTTATTCGTGTTGGCAGAGGAAAGCCCCCCGAAGACCTCCCGCACTACGCCCTCCCCGGGGCCGCTGATGATGCTGTCGGCCCCGAGAAAATCCCGGACAAACTCCGGCCCTGCCGATGCCCCGGCCCCTCCGACGAGAACTTTCAGCCCGTACCGCTCCCTGATATGAGTAATGAGAGCTTTGATCTCCGTCAGAAAGAACTCATTGGCCTGGAAAAGGACCGTATCGACATTCCTGACCGTTATGCCGACCGCATCAGGATTGAAGGATGTAATTGCAGTATCGAGGTCTCTAAGAGGGTCAGCCGAAAAGCAGAGGTCAGCTATCTGCGTCTGGTCTCCTGCCGCCTCAAGCACCCCGGCAATATATTCAAGCCCGATCGGAGGCACCGGCGGGTGCTGATAACGGTTGGGATTAACAAGCAGGACCTTCACGATGCCCCGCAGCCAGACGTCAAGCTCTTCATTATCCAGGGCCTCGTTAACTGCCTATCGGCTCTACTTTTTCTTCCTGGCAGTCTTCGGTGCAACAGCGCCCGGCGCCTTTTTGGCCGAAGCCTTTTTCAGTTCATCGCCGCAGCAGAAAACCGGCATGATATGCCCCTTCCCGTCCGGCGTCAGATAATGCTTCTCCCCGCATTTCTTGCAGGTAATCACAGGTTTGTCATTCATAAAAACCTCCTTCAATCGCTTCTTCACTATTATAAATCATGCGCGAACTTCAGGAGTAGTTCTGGTAAGCATATGCTGCGTTGCATCTTACGTTGTCTTACTGCCTTTATAGGGCAAAGTTTTTAGCCGGACTATTTTCTTGACTTGCTCGAATTCGGGATCTTTATGTACGAGGATGGATTTTGTGGCGATGGCGGTTGCAATAATCCAGCTGTCACATACAGACAGGCTGTTGGTAGCCTTAATCTCTATTGCGTTTTCAAATATTGCATTGGTCATATCTATCCGTTTGACCGGAAGCAGAAAGAGATATTTAGAAAAATCGTCCGAGGCTTCTTTTCCGGAATTCTTCCAAAGTCTGTAGCGCCCTTCCATAATAGTCATGAACGAGACCAGCACCGGCGCTCCGGAATGCAGGATATGAACAACAGTATCGGCCCCGGCCTCATCGTTCCAGAGAGCAAAGATGGCAGACGTATCCAGGACGTAGGATTCCGGGTTACCTGCCTTCTGCATTTTCCTTCTTCCTTTCCTGCTGCCTGTCTTTCAGAAATTGCCCACCGCTGTATTTCCGACGGCCCCTGCCTCTGAATGCAGCCACAGCGTCCTTGGGCAGGGGGATAATTCTTATCTCGTTTCCCTCTGTAGACCACTCGATTTTTGATTCCGGCTCGATGTGAAAACGCTTTCTGATTTCAGCCGGTATGGAAACCTGTCCTCTTGTCGTTACTTTTGTCGTCATGTTTCACCTCATGTGTATGAATGATATTATATTGCAGTATATCATTTCTATATCATGTAAGGTAAGATTAATCATGTAACTTTAAGATTGTGCTTTATATCGGGCTATCGTGGGATAAATAGGGACACATCCCATTTATAAACATGATTTCTTTCCTGGCATTCCCTTTTTGGACGCTGCAGTAGGCTTCTTTCAGGCGTATTTGCCTTTTCACAATCCTCTCCTTGTCAGAACTGTTCCTGTTTTTCAGACAAATGGGATGTGTCCCTATTTATTTTTAATTGCCTACCAGCGCGGGCAATTAACCAAGAATGAAAATGTGCCACCCTTATTACGCATCTGTTTGAAGGCGGTGTTATCTGCCGCTGCTTCTTAAGAGATAGTAGATCATCAGATTTTGTTTCGGAATATAGTCTTTGATATAGCTTTCGTATTGGGTGTCACTTATCTTGTTGAGCTTGCCATCAAAACAAAGGCTAACCAGTTGATGGTCCTTTTTTTCTATAACCAAATGGAATTCTTTTATTGGGCCGCGCCAATTTCTTGCCGTAGTCAAAATATAGGCAACAGTATTAACATAGACTTGGCTCTGGTTGCTAATCCAGCGAGCGATATCTGCATTGACGCATGCTCGTTCAATGAAAGCGTTTTTGTCGGCAGTCTGATCTGTCGAAAAATAGAAATATCCCCACCATGGCGTATATGTGTGTTTAATTGCCGTTGTGCTTTTTGCAGGAAAAGTCTGAGTCCAGTGATACTTAATAGACACGCGCCAGGACGGATACCCGTCATCATCAACGAGACCTTTATTCCTTAATACCTTCTTGTTCTTCTCTGATAAATCCTGATAAAAGTTTCTATACTGCGGCTCACTGAAGCCGCCAAAATCATGAATAGAAATTCCCATTTTCCGAAGAATTACTGAATAGTCTTTGCCGTGGAGTAATGCCTTTATTTCGGAGTTATGTTTTATCTTTTCTCCGTTCACTTCTATCACAAAATCATCAAATGGCAGGCCGCGCTGCGCATCCTCTGTAGTGTACTCGGGAACAGGAAAGGCGATTTCTGTGGTTATATCTTTGTCGGAATGATTTTTGAATAAATATGCTACTTCTATTTTCTTTTGGCTTATATAGAGGTCTTCCATCTCAACAGAAACATTCTCGATCTTCTTTAATTGAAGTCCTGAGGCTCCCATTTCGGCGCCAGAGTCATTAGCAAATACGATTTTTATGACAACGAGTAGCCAGCAAATAAGAAGGACAAAAACAGCTGATTTATTTTTTCTTATTTTCATTATATTTTCACAGATAACGTTGCGACTGACCAGTGGCGGCAACCACCTTTGCAATACACGCCGAGCTTATGCGCCATCTGCTGAAGCCGTTTGTTCTGCGACCTTCAATGTTGTTTTGATAAGACCTCACGGATGGCATAGGGCAGGACCATTATAAACGTAGCTATCGCGAGACAAATTGTAGTGATTATGACACCCTTGATGCTGGTGCCACCGCTTTGGCGAAGCGCAGCCTCGTATTGCTCCGGTGGAAGCTTTTTGGCTTTGATCCTCTTAATTTCTCGGGTTGAATAATGTTTATACATGTAGTTGCCGAAGATACCATAAACAACCATAGTGACAACAATGCCGCCCCGCATTAAATATTTGCCGAGGCCAAACCATAAATCTATAAATGCCCCAACAAGCAAAACGGCGATTGTCACACCGACATAGTGATACATTTTTCTTGCTGCTGCCCAATAGAAAAATGACACGAATGCTTCCCAGTTCGTGCTGATTGCGGAAGATTTTTGTTCCATTTCTGCCCATTTACGTAAATAGTAGTAGGAATTCTTACCGACGAAAAGGGCAGTTTCTTCGCCTGTGATTTCCTTGTCGCCGAGCCTCACGCTTCACCCCCGGCATCTTTTGCCGCTTGCTGCTTGAGCTGCGCTTTCATGGCCTGATAATAAAACCAGACGTCGTCACCTTTACCTTCTGAAAGACGCTTTGCGACTTTAGCAGGCGGGAATACGGTAGTCAGCCCGATGTTTATGCATGGTATTTTGTGACCAGGGGTGAAATAATCAGTTGTATCCCATTTCCCCCCTAAATTTTGTCGGAAGATTTCACCGATATAGCCGCCGTACATATTGCAGATACTTTCGATTTCTTGTTCAGTTGGCCCTTTCTTAAATAGTCGACCGACAAGCCCCTTTGGGAAAGTGCTTTCAATGTCAGTTAATATAGACTCGACTTTTTGGATGCTTGTTTCAGAAAAATCGAGTTCTACTTTATATGTCTTCAATGCATGATCCACCGCTCTTTTGGCCATGATCTCCATCTTGCGTGCGATTACCTGATCAGCCATTATGCCTCCATTTGCTGTTATTTATATTTAGTGCAGAACGAGATAAATGAGGCGCAGGGGCAACCAGCCCGGAATAAAAACCAAATAGGCGTGATTCCCTGTCGCTTGATTTTTATGTTATGTCACAGGTATATCTTCCTTTACGCGATCCCATTCCCTCTTCAGAATTGAGCGGGAAAGAGCTAGTACTGCTGGATGTGTTTCAATAAATATCTTTTCGCCTTCTTTGCCTTTATCGAGTGACGAGAGCATTTGACGAATAAGATCATGCAGCTTTTTATGATCGTCTTCCTTGAAATTGAGCATCAATGATATTTTTCCTTCAAGTTCTGTTATTCTCTTATATTCTTCGTCTTGTCTGTCTTCGTATCCAGTCTGATAATAATGCAATGCGCTACTAGAGATTTCTGCGATTAGGTCTCTAAGACTATTTATCCATGCTTGTCTCATTGGGGCAACGATTTGTTTATTTGCTGCTTTGAGAGACGAGGCCACTTGTCGTTTTTGCGATTTGCCAAGAAATGAGCGGACCAACAAAAACAGCCAGGATTGCTACGATGAGTGATAGTATCGGTATTTCATTTTGCATGTCTTATTTCCTTATTTTAGACATAACATGTATTAACCCTGCAGCTCTTTTCTGATCCCATGAATAGGATAATAGCATAAATGCCGAATCGTTGGAAGAAAAAGACTGATAAATCAAGGGGCATCGATGTCATGCAATGGCAATTCATGATATTACGGACTAAAGAGCCATAATGGTAAAACATAGGGTTTTTGGCAAACTGACGATTTCCGCTCGTAACTGACAAGGGGAGCGGGTTAATAGTCCCCGGAGGCTCCGCCCCCCCGCTACTACTGCTTCCGCTGCTCCAGTCGCTACTGCTGCTGGGCCTGAATCAACTTTTTCGATATTTCATTAATTTCTCAACTGTGCTCGCTTCGGAACAACCTTAAAAAATAAGTTGCAATAGTCGGGGGGAGAGATAAAATATTATTAGAATAGCCGTAAACGAAAACGCCGGTTATCAGGGCAGTCATATAAACCTATTAGAGGCAGCATTTATTGGTTGCCAAAGTTCAAGGGGGAAAATATGAAAAAGCAACAAAGGGGATATATCGGTTCAGCTGTTATGGTAGTTCTGCTGGTTTTGATGGCAATGGGCAGTGCATGGGGAGATGCGACCTATTCGTCCGACGGGAATATTCATCTCTATATGGTGGATGTTCCGGGATCAGGTATGTATGATGCCTATCTGAAGGTAACGGATGGTACGGGAATGGAATTTTACCTTGCCAGTGCTCAGGAGGTTGCTCCCGGACCCGGCATCGTGGCAACCTATAACGCCGAGACAGGCATACTGAGCATCCCGAAGCTTGCCATGAACGGGGTGAGCAACAGCACGAAATATGTGGATGTTGAT
>SCQH01000014.1 GCA_004321925.1 Nitrospirota bacterium
GGGCATGGTCAGGGGAGTGGTCGTCGTTAAAAAGGACATGAGCGACATTGAGGCGAGCTTTAAAAAGCATGCGTACTGCTTCCTGGTCGACCCCCACGGTGTTATCTTTCTTTCGAGCAGGGATGATATGCACCTCAGAAGCCTCTGGCCGCTCAAGCAGGACACCCGGCAGCTTCTCGCAGCATCAGGCCAGCTGGGGGCGGGTCCCTTCGTCCCCCTGTTGTCACATGAGGCGGAGGACGGCAGGACCGTGACCTTTGAACGGGAGAAACTGCTGGTGACGCGCCGGTCTCTCGGGCATGACAACTGGTCGGTGGTCCTCCTTAATTCCACAAGCCACATCAGTGCCTACCGGCTGTTTTCGATATTCACGACCTTTGTCTTTTTCAGCATGACCGTGGTCTTCTTTGCCGTGCTTTATTTCAGCAAGGACTCTGCCGTCATGATCGCTTCCTCTGAACGGCGCTACAGAAGTCTGGTGGAAGGTTCGCCGAACTGTGTTGCCCTCTTTAACGCCGAGGGCATCTGCCTGACGGTGAACAGATCAGGTGTCGTACTGACGGGGCTGCAGGAGAAAGAGATCGTGGGTCGCCCGCTCGATGCAGTCTGGCACAGCAGGACGTCCGGCGGGCTGGAGGCTGTGCTCAGGCCGGTGCTCCAGGGTTCGCGCTACTCCTATGAGCCCGAAAGCGCCAGGCCGGACGGACGGAAGGTGCTCTGGTCTGCGGTCCTGAACCCCCTTGCGCATGCCAGCGGCAGGGTCAGCCATTTTGTCGGGATCTTTATGGATATTACCGAACGCACCGCTGCTGAGGAGGAGCTCAAGAGTTATCACGGACAGCTGGAGGACCTCGTCAAAGAGAGGACCCGCGAGCTGTCCGAATCAAATGAGCGGCTCCAGCGTGAGATGATGGAGCGTCAGCATGCCGAGGACGCCAGGCGCGACAGCGAGGAGCGGTTCCATTCGCTCTTTAATCTTGCCTCTGACTGCATCTTCCTGCTGGACCCGTCACATCCGGGTGGTCCGGTGATCGTGGACGTCAACCTTGCAGCGGTCACCATGCACGGGTATGAGAGGGAAGAGATGCTCGGGCGGCCGATATCCTTCCTGAACTATCCCGATGATATGAAAAGATTGCCGGATATCATGGCAGGGATCACGACAGGTGAGCCTGTCTCCTTTGAGATCCGGCATGTCCGCAAGGATGGTACGATCGTTCCGCTTGAAGTGTCGGCGCGGCTGATATCCCTTGGCGGAAAGCCTTACATCCTCGGCATGGACCGTGATATCACCATGCGCAAACAGGCAGAGGATGAGCTGCAGAGACACAGGGAGAACCTTGAACAGCTGGTCGAGGAACGCACCGCAGAGCTCAGGACCGCTGTCCAGCTCCTGACCAGTGAGATCAATTTCCGCAAGAGCGCTGAAGAGACGCTTAAGCTGAGCGAGACGAAGTTCCGCAGCCTTTCACAGGAATTTCATACCCTCCTGGATGCGATGTCTGATGAGCTTCTCCTGGTGGCCCCTGACCTGACGATCCTCTGGGCTAACAAGGCCTTTGCCGCCCGGGTCGGGACGGATGCGGCTGAGCTCAGCGGGCGGCCATGTTCGGCAATATGGTTCGACCATGCCGGGAAGGGCAACCCGGATGATGCCCTCAGGAGCTTCAGCTCCGGCAGGCCTGAAAGTATACAGATATCGGCGGCTGACGGCAGGCTCCTCGATATCAGGGCATTCCCCATCAAGGATGACGAAGGGGCGGTGGGCAGTGTCATTATTGTCGCAAGCGACATAACCGAAAAGGCCACCCTCCAGGCCGAGGCCATGCGGGCAGGGCATCTTGCATCCCTCGGGGAGCTCTCGGCCGGTGTGGCCCATGAGATCAACAACCCCATTACCGGTATCATCAACTATGCGCAGATCATCGCAAACATGAATCCCGAAGGGACGCATGAACATGACATAGCAAAACGTATCGTCAGGGAGGGTGACCGCATCGCCGGCATCGTCAGGAGCCTGCTCTCTTTTGCACGTGAAAGGAAAGAGGACAAATCCGTGGTGCAGTTCCCGAAGATCATCATGGATTCGATAACCCTTACCGAGACACAGATCAGGAAGGACCATATTCATCTGAGGCTCACCATGCCTGAGGACCTCCCTTTTGTCGTGGTCAACCCCCAGCAGGTGCAGCAGGTTGTCCTGAACATCATCAGCAATGCGCGGTATGCGCTGAACCGCAGATACCCTGAGGCGGACGCGGAGAAGGTCCTCGACATATCAGGGAGTGAAGTTGTTATTGACGGCGCACGGTATGTCAGGATGGTCTTTACTGATTACGGCACCGGTATCCCGGCTGATGCCATGGAAAAGGTCCTGAACCCGTTTTATTCGACCAAACCTGTGGGGGAGGGCACCGGGCTCGGGTTGAGCATCAGCCACGGGATCATAACCGACCATGGCGGGAAACTCAGGATCGAGAGCAGGGAAGGCCTGTTCACGTCGGTCATCATTGATCTTCCGGCAAAGGAGAGTCATGGAACACAGGCATAAGATACTGGTCGTTGATGACGAGGAGAGCATCAGGTTCACCTTTGAGACCTTTCTGCGGGATGAGGGATATGCTGTCTCAACAGCGAAGGATTATGATGAGGCGGTGGCGCTGGTCAGCAGTATGTCGTTCGATCTCATCTTTGCCGATATCATTCTGGGCGGAAGGACCGGGATCGATTTTATCCGCGAGGTCAGGAAAAGGGCTCTGACGACCGCTGTGGTCATGATCACCGGGGACCCGAGCCTCGACACTGCCTCCGAAGCCCTCCGGCTCGGGGCCTTTGACTACATACCGAAACCGGTCAACCAGGAAACGCTTCTGCATGTTGCCCGCGTGGCGCTGAGGCATAAGGCGGTCAGCGACGAAAAGGAGAAATACCGGTCGAACCTCGAGGCGATCTTCAGGTCGGTCAAGGACGCGATCATTACGGTGGACAGGGACCTCAGGGTCGTTGAGCTGAACCAGGCCGCGGAAAGGATCTGCGGCCTGACCCGGGACACGGTCGGCCAGTATTTCGGGTCACTCGAGGTGCTCTGTAACCAAAAATGTCTTGAAGCCCTTACCGAGACGCTCAACGAGAAGCATCCGGTCGAATATTCCCGGATAGAGTGCGAGCATACCAACAGGGCCGGCCATGTCATTTCAATATCGACCTCGCCCCTGATAGACCATGAGGATGTTTTCTCGGGGGCGGTCATCGTGATAAAGGACGAAACGCGCCTCGCTGACCTGGAACGCGACCTGAACGAGCGGCAGCAGTTCCATAATATCATCGGCAGGAGCTCCCGGATGCAGGAATTATACTCACTCATCGAGAGCCTCGCCGATGTCCAGACGACGGTGCTGATAACCGGTGAGAGCGGGACAGGCAAGGAACTCGTCGCCGAAGCCCTCCATTACAAGGGGGGCAGGAGCGGCAGGCAGCTGGTGAAGGTGAACTGTGCGGCCCTTACCGAGAGTCTCCTTGAAAGCGAGCTCTTCGGTCATGTAAAGGGCGCCTTTACCGGAGCGGTCAGTGACAAGACAGGGAGGTTCCAGCGGGCCGACGGCGGGACGATCTTCCTGGATGAGATCAGCGAGATCTCTCCGCGGACACAGGTCCGTATGCTCAGGGTCCTGCAGGAGATGGAATTTGAACGCGTCGGAGATTCCACCCCGATCAGGGTCGATGTCAGGGTCATTGCCGCCACCAATCAGGACCTGGCTGAAAAGGTAAAAGCGGGTGAGTTCAGGGAGGACCTCTATTACCGGCTCAAGGTCATGGAGCTTTATATGCCGCCGCTCAGGGAGCGGTCAGAGGACATCTCCCTCCTGCTTTCCCACTTCATCGGAAAGTTCAATCAGAAGCTGCGCCGGGAGATCTCGGGGGTAACTGCCGAGGTCGAGAGGCTTTTTATGGACTATCCCTGGCCGGGCAATATCCGGGAGCTTGAGCATGCCCTTGAACATGCCTTCATCCTCTGCCGCCAAAACACTATAGCCCTGGAGCACCTGCCCCGCGGCATCAGGGATCATGGTTCCGGTCCTGTCACCCTGGTAAGAAGGAAGGACGATGATGAAAAAAAACATATCCTTGCAGCCCTCGAAAAGGCAGGATGGAACAAGGCCCGGGCGGCCCGGCTCCTTGGCATTGACCGCAAGACCCTCTACCGGAAGATCACACGATACAATATTCAGGGGAATTTTTCGGATTAATATCTGATGAAGTGTGGCATGCCACAATAGTGTGGCATGCGTGTCAGCACATTCCCTGCCCCATAATTGCAGATAATATTGTCCTTGATCCCCACCTGAAGTTGTAACTAGCTAATATTAAATAATAATTTAATTGTTTACTCCCCTGGCATGATCCTTGTTAATAAAATATCAATTAATACGTCCAAACAGGAGAATTATGGCAAGCAGAGTTGATTATCAGGGAAAGTACACTGACATTAAGTCATCGGCTGAGGTTCAGGCAGAGGGACTGTGTGACAACATCCTGGTCTGTCCTTTTGTCTCAAGGCCGTTTGAAAAATGTTATTGCACCAGCACCAGCAGTATGGTCGTTGAGGCAACGATATATTTCTGCGGCGGCAATTATAAACAGTGCGAAATATATGGAGAAAACGTAAACAATGCCTGAGCAGCGGGAAAAATGTCCGCACCTGATGCTGACGGATATCTCATCCTGCGTGGCCGGAGACCTTCCGTATGTCCCGAGCATCTTCGAGCTGGAAGAATACTGCAGGAATGTGCGGCATTTGCGGTGCCCGTTCTATGCCGGCAAAAAAAGCGGGCAGGTCGGTCTGCCGGCGGGAAGCATGAAGCAGGCCGCGAAGAAGATCAGGAACATCCTCATCGTGGACGATGAGGACTCTATCCGGCAGCTTGTTTCCCTGATACTCAGGACCGAGGGGTACAATGTTGTCGAGGCGATCCATGGTGCGGATGGCCTGGATAAATTCAAGGAGACAGAGATCGATATGGTGATAACCGATCTCGTCATGCCCCAGATGGACGGTATGAGGTTTACGCGGGAGCTGAGGCGCAGGCCGGTTTCCATGTCAATCCCGGTCCTGATGCTGACGACCAAGTTCAGGGGGCGCATTACGTCAGCGGGAGATCAGGCGGGGGTGAACGAGTGGCTGCTGAAACCGCTTCTTCACCAGCAACTGGCGGAGAGGGTAAATAGGTATTCGGCATGAACGACAGGAAGCAGAAGGGGGACACCATGATGCTGAGAAGCCTTGCGGAAGGGATCATACTGCAGTCGGTCGAGGATCTTTGGAACAATGAGCACCATAAAGAGAGCATCGGTTTCTTCCAGGGGGAAGACTTTCGCATCTGCGCTGAGATCGCCGGGATGAGCCTGCTGGAGCAGGTGAAGCTCCTGACGATGCTGTACGGGGTCATCGGCTCCCCCAAGGCCGGTCTTCCCGCGGGAGGACATATGCCGGAGGCAGCGGACAGACGGCAGTCCGGGACCGTCAGGGATCTGACCGTATCGTTCCACTAAGGCCTTCCCCTGTCACTTCAGGGTGCTTTCCCGTTTCTCCCGGGGGAAAGACCCTCCACAGATTGTTCTATATTTTTACCCACGGATATGGTAATCTTTATGGTATCAAACGCGGGCTGACCCCGTTTTGACAGGTATTTTCTGGGATTGACCACTACAATGAAAGAGATAAAAGAGATCATAGATATGGGCAGACGTCTCGATGAACTGGCGTATGAGACGTACACGCTCTTTTCAAAGCGGGAGGAATTTGACCGGCAGCTGGTCGCTTTCTGGGCGGACATGGCTGAATGGAAAAAGGGTCATCTCAAGCACTGGAAGAAAATATCCAAGACCTATGTCTATAAGAACCTGTTCGACCGGACCCCCAACGACCTCAAGTCGATCATAAAGCAGCTGAAGAACATACAGGCCGAGCATATAGAGTTCATGAGAAGGCTGAGGAAAAAGAGGATCTCCCAGGAGGAGGCGATCACCCAGACCATACTCAATGAGTTCTGCCTGGTCACTGACATCTACCTGGAAATATTTTTTTCGTATGATGAGACCGCGAAGGACCTGACCTCAAGCTGCGTTGAGGAATGCGAGACGAACCTTGTCAAGATGGCGCATACGCTGAAGCCATACCTGAGGCTTAACCCGCTGTATGCGGTCCTGCTCAGGTCCATAGTCGACCTCAAACATAAATACGACCTGCTGCTGTCGAATTTTGGCGCCTCAACAAAGAAGAAGGCTGTGTAGAACAGCCTTGCCCCCGCACCCGTAATTTTCCGGACCGCCATGGACGCCACACTGAACATAAAAGGTCTTTTCAAGGACGAGCAGGAGCTGTTCGGGGCCGTGAAGAAGCGCAGGATCTGCTACGATACCGAACCCTATTACGTTAGCGGCAGGGGCGGTTCTCTTGTGCAGATAGGCTATCAGATCAACCTTTACGCTGCCATGCCCGGACCCTTCAAGGACGCAACCCCTGATTCCCCCGACTATGCAGAGGTCGAGCGTGATGTCGTGAAACTCGCCGAGGCCCTTTCAAATACCTGCAATCCGGTCCATATGTGTGAATCCACAACGATCGATCCCAGCACCATAACCTATTCGCAGGACAGGGGGATGCGTCCTGACCTGACCGTTCACATCCCGGTATTCGACCAGAGCAACTTTGGCCACCCGGTGGACGACAGGATAACCGGGACGCTGCATGAAGCGATCCGGCTTCTCGAAGCTGCGGGGGTTCAGAAAACTCGGTGGCAGGAGTGACCGCCGCGTGCTTCCTGCCTGCCTGACGGCCTCGTGAGAATACGGATAGGCCATCTTTCCACCTTTTATCATACGGCGATCCTTCTGATGGCCGGCGGCGAGACCGGCCGGCAGCCCGGTCTGGAGGCAGACTGGCGCCTCTACGGTACCGGCCCTGCCATCGTCGATGCCTTTGAGAGAAAAGAGCTTGACCTCGCCTACATCGGGCTGCCTCCGGCGATCATCGGGATAGAACGCGGGGTGGAGATCAAGTGCATTGCCGGCGGGCATATCGAGGGGACCGTCCTGAGCGGCAGGGCCGATTACAAAGGGTTCCCGGAAACAGATGATCTGCAGGTGATATGCAGGCAGTTTCAGGGGCAGCATATCGGCGTGCCGGGGAGGGGGTCCATCCATGATGTGATCCTGAAAGAGGTTGTCGGCCGGTGCGGGCTTGAAGATGCCGTGACCGTTATTAACTTTGCCTGGGCGGACCAGATCACCGAGGCAGCGGTCAAGGGGACTGTCTCTGCTGCCGTCGGCACTCCCGCCCTTGCCGTTGCGCTCAGGCAGTATGCCGGCTTCCGCATGCTGTACCCGCCGTCGCTCTTATGGCCGCATAATCCGAGCTACGGTATCCTTGCGGATACCGGTTTTTTGCGGAAGGAGCGAGAAACGGTAAAAGGGTTCCTGCGTCTGCATGAGGAGGCGACGAGGGTCCTCAGGGAACTGCCGGCAGAGGCAGCCCGGATCATATCCGGGGCGGTCGGGTTCATCAGCGCGGATTTTGTTCTTGAGACCCTGGAGATATCTCCCCGGTACTGCGCCGCGCTCACGGAGGGCTATATCAGTGCGACCATGCAGTTTGCGGCGTGTATGAAACGTCTCGGATATATATCACGGGAAATGTTTCAGGACGAGATCTTTGATGCCTCCCTGATCAGTGAGGTGCATCCCGAAACAGACCACTATCATTTCGCCGGATGAGAGGACTTCCGGTTTCTCTTCTGCTCATACATTGAGTTGTCGGCCTGGCTGAGCATCTGTTCCAGTGAACATGGGTCATGCGGGTCACAGAAGGATATCCCGGTGCTGACCGACAGCGAAAATACCCTTTTTTTGTCGGCATTGCTTTTTTCGAACAGTTCCGCGATCCGCTCCCTGATGACCTCTGCGTTGTCGTCGGTCATTTCCATCGGCATGATCACGAATTCGTCACCGCCGATGCGTGCAATAATATCCGATTCCCTGAAGCTCTGCCTCAGAATATCTGCCGTCTCTGCCAGGGCAGTGTCGCCTTCCTTGTGGCCCAGTGTGTCGTTGATCGTCTTAAGGTCGTCCAGGTCCGCAGAGATAAGGTAAAGTTTCCTGTTCAGCCTGACTGCCAGCTTCAGCTGCTGCTCGGCAAGGGTAAAGAAGCCCCTCCGGTTATAGAGGCCGGTAAGCTCATCCGTGTGCGACATGGCCACCAGCTCGTCTTCCATCCTCTTTCTGTCCGTGATGTTCTTGGAGACGACGGTGACGGCCGTTATCCGGCCGTCAGGGCCTTTGACCGGGCTGAAGGTCTGGAGAAAATACCGGTTGTCCCTCTGACTTTTATGTTCATACTGTTCAGACAGCCCGGTGCCGAAGACCTTATCGACCCTTTCTCTGAAGGTCGCAGTTTCCTCAGGGGAATGCAATTCTGCGTAATCCTTGCCGGTGTACTGTTCGGCGCTGAGCTTCAGCCGCGAAAGATGTTTTTTATTCACGAAGAGATACTTATGATCGGCATCGACCAGGTAGATGGAGTCCTCGGTAGAATCGACCAGCGACCGGTATTTCCCTTCGCTTGCGAAGAGATCCTCTTCAGATTTCCTTCGCCGTTTTGCCAGTATCCCCAACCCGATGGAAGCCGCCGAGATAATGACTATCCAGACGATCAGGATGATCCGGTAGAGCTTGCGATAGGCCTCCATGGTCGTGATGATATCCTTTTCCACGGCATCTTCAATCGCCCCGAGCTTCGAGATTATCTCATTGAATATCCTGTCGCACTCCTGATCATGCTGCAACCCGGAGCCGCCCAAGGGCCTTTCGCGGAGGCGAAGCAGGGTAACGTCCCGGAATTTCTCTAAAAGCAGATTGATCGACTCGATCTGTGAGCGGAGGGCCGGGTCGTCCAGCGGCTTCACGATAAAGTTGCTCTGGGTTTTCCCCCCGGTCAGAAGTTTTTTCCCAATATCCTGCACACCCAGAAAAACTAAACGGTTCTTTTCGAGGTCGACGGTCGTATCGCCGTTGGTGTACTCTTCCAGCCACAGATGAAAGGTTGTCAGGTCCTTCCGCATGTCGGTCACCGCGTCGACGATGACAAAGTCCTGCAGCTGCTGCTCCCAGATGTAGTCGATGGAGACGACCAGCCCGACAGAGAGCATGCCGATGGTGAACATGACAAGAGAGACGGTCTGCCACCGCCAGAGGTCTTTTGCTTTCATAAGGGCTCCCTGTCTCCTGCTGGTCTCATATGATCCATGCCGGCATATTCACCGTCATTATTGAATTATAGCACGTCATCCTTTAATGCGCAGGAACTGTTTCCGGTCAATAGCGCTGCATGAGGGAAGAAGGCGCCGGGGCCTGGACAACCGGGAAGCTTTCAGACGCGCGTCTTGAGCCAGTCCTGGGGGTTGATGACGTGGTAGCTGCCGTTGCCGTCAGAATAGACCACCTTGCCGATGGCGGCGTTCAGTATCATCCTTTTACACATCATGCAGGGCTCCGAGACGCATTCCCCGGCATCGCTGTCGACGCCCGATATATAGATCGTCGAGCCCCGCAGCTCGTCAGCCGATGCCCGTATGATGGCATTGGCCTCGGCATGAACGCTGTGGCAGAGCTCATACCGTTCGCCGTGAGGTATCTGGAGTTCCTTCCGTGTGCACTTACCGACCTCGAGGCAGTCTGTCATGCCGGCGGGCGCACCGTTGTATCCGGTGCTCACGATGACATTCTCCCTGGTGACCACAGCGCCGTATCTCCTTCTGAGGCACGTGGCGCGCGCAGCTACCGCCTTGGCGATGGTGATGAAATAGATGTCCCACCCCGGTCTGATCTGTTTTGCAGGTTTCCTGTGCTTTGTTTTTGCAGTTTTCGGTGCTGGTGTCTTCATCGGTGATATTATACCCAAGTCGGCCGGATCATGTCTTCAATTTCCCCTTTCCCTTCCCGGCATTCTTTTCCCACCAGGAAGGGTGCATGCTCATCTTTCTTATTAGTGACAGGGGAAGTCTTTTGTAAATCCTGCCGAGGTCGTAACCGATCAGTTTCAGGCCGCTTCTGAGCATAAGCTCTGGCAGCAGAAGGTATCGTCTGCCGGCCAACAGATGCGATGCCGCTGACATAACATAGGCTGCGCCCTCTCCGCCTGCACCGCCGAACTCCTCGAGCAGCCATGCTTCACGGGCATGAAAGACCCCGATATCAAAATACCGCCTGAACTCCTCTGCTGCCGTGTAATTATGGGAATGATGCACGGTGGCATCGGCAGCGTATGCCAGGGTATAGCCTGCACGGAGGAGGTCGGCACCGGCTGAGGTGTCTTCGCCGAGTATCATCCCGTCCCTGAACCACCCGATTGCCTCGAGCGCCGAGCGCCTATAGGCAGCGCAGGAGTTCGACAGGAAAGGCGTTTTGATCCCATAGGTCTGTTTGTCGGACAGATTTTTCATGCAGGAGGATGCGGGGTAATTAAACAGCCTGAGATGGGCTGCAAAAGGGGTCGCATCAGGGGCAGGCAGCTGCCGGCCATACACCGCACCGGTCGCCGCATCTGCAAAAGGCCTGATGAGCCGTTGGAGCATCTCCGTGTCCGCAGGGAGCGCGTCCTGCGTCAGGTAGGCGACGATGTCTCCCTGTGCGGTCTTCCCGGCCATTGTCCTGCTGCCGCCGTGATCGAAATCATCCCTGTTTATGACGATCGTCCCGGCATTGTATGATCGTGCTATGGAGACGGTCGCATCGTCGGATGATGAATCGAGGACAAGGATCTCGCAGGGCATGGTCTGGGACCTCAGTTTTTCGAGGAGCAGGCCGATCTGTTTTCCGGCATTGAGGGTCGGGATGATGACGGATACCATGATGAATATAATAGCATGTACAAAATCACCGGAGACTGTGCAGATTTCTCTTGACATTATATTCCAATATGGATATATTCTAATACATGAATACAACCTATCCGGATATGACCGATATTGCGCTGCGAAAAATAGAGATGCTCAAGATCGTTGCCCACCCTGTGAGGTTGAGGATCCTTGGCGAACTGGTTAAGGGCGTCAAGTGCGTCAGTGATTTCGAGGAGTTCCTTGAGGTCAGTCAGCCCAATATATCCCAGCACCTCTCCCTTCTCAGAAAAGCGGAGCTCATTGATTTTTATGTTGACGGAAGGCTCAAATGCTACTTTCTCAAGGACCCGATCATCCCTGATCTTATAGAACTGCTTAAAAAGGAATATGAAGAGGACCTGCCGGCTCCTGCCTGCTGTCCGGTAACGAGAAAAGGGAAATATCCGGGCAGCAGAAACAGATAACTGTACCTGGAGAAATGGAGAAGACAAAATGAAGAGACAGGCAATCACCCTTTATGTCAATGATCCCATGGGGAAGCGCTGAGAGCAGAACCTCGAATCTGCCAGGATGGCAGAACGTGACTTCGGAACAGAGATCATCATTGTAAAGAAGACCTCGCCTGACTATCACCCAGAAAAAGATCCCCCCTGTCCGTCGGTACTCCTTGGTGCCAGAGTGCTTGTTGCCAACGGGACCCTCACCTACGAAGCCCTGCAGACCGAGATCCGCAGGGAGGTATAGGGGGCTATATGGATCCGATGTTCCTCGTGACGCTGCTTCTGCTCGGTCTTGGGGGCGGGTTCCTCTCAGGCCTGCTTGGTCTGGGTGGGGCCATTTTCATGATCCCGCTTCTTTTATATGTGCCTCCGCTGCTGGGTGTCGGGGTGCTCGACATGAAACAGGTTGCCGCTGTCAGCATGGTGCAGGTCCTTTCCGCATCACTTTCAGGACTGATCGTCCATAACAAGAACCGGTTTGTCAGCAGGTCGATCCTCCTTGTCATGGGGAGCTGTAATGCGGTCGGCAATCTGGCTGGTTCGCTCTTGTCGAAAGGCGCCAAAAGTGAACTGCTCCTGGCGATCTTTGCAACCCTGGCCGTTATTGCAGCCATCGTCATGTTCATACCGAGGCGTGAACAGGGAGAGGGGGCAGCACCGGACAGCATAGTCTTCAATAAACCCCTCGCAGCAGCAGTCAGTCTTGGTATCGGCCTCTTTGGCGGTATGGTCGGAGCTCCGGGGGCGTTCATCTATATCCCCGTCATGATCTACCTGCTGAACATACCCACAAGAATTGTGATCGGCAGCACCCTCGGTATCGTGTTCATTGGCGCGATCTTCGGGACGATCGGGAAGATGGCGACCGGCCAGATCATCTGGCCCTATGCCATTGCGCTGGTGATCGGCACGGTCCCCGGTGCGCAGCTGGGCGGCAGAATGAGCAAGAAGATCAACACGAAATACCTGCGGCTGGCCATTGCAGTTATCATCGCCATCACCGGTGTACGCATGTGGTATCAGGTAGTAACCGGTCATTAAGGATGTCCCTGGGGAAGTCCAAATAAAGAAGGAGGTTTCATGAGGAAAAAAATTACTGTACTGATTTTGACACTTATCTTTGCTCTGAGCTCATCCGCCGGACTGTACGCTGCAGAAAAAGTTAAAACCCCTGATCAGCTTATCACAGAGGCAAAAGCGAAGATCAAGGAAGTATCTGTCGAAGGTGCAAAAAAGATGATGGACAACAAGGAAAAAGTGATATTCCTCGACATACGAGATAAGGAGGAATATGAGAAGAGCCATCTGCCGGGTGCCATTCATATGTCGCGGGGACTTCTGGACTTCCATGTGCAGGAGATCATCTCCGACAAGAATGCAAAGATCGTCGTGATATGAATGTTCGACAAGAGGTCGCCGTTGGCGACCAGGTCGCTTAATGTCCTTGGTTACAAAAATGCGGTCAATCTCAAAGGCGGGATGAAGGCCTGGGAAGCAGCCGGATATCCCTTCGAAACGCAGCAACCAAAGTAATGGTCATGGACTCCCCCAGGGGTTCTTAATCGGGATGCTTAACGAGTAAAGGAGGTTGTAGCCATGTCAAAAACAGTCACATTCTATTTGTCGACATCACCGTACTCGTATGAAAACACTCTCACAACAGTCCGGCTTGCAGACGCTGCACTCAACAAGAGGCATGCAGTAAACCTCATTGCTTCGGCGGATGGAATTTACTGCTTCCTGAAAGGCCAAAAGGCGAAGGGGATCACTAATGCAGAGGAAGAGTTTTCGCGTCTGATGCTGAAGGGGCTCAAAGTCTATCTCTGAGGCGGTTGCGTGAACTTTCGCCGTGCGGTGAAGGCAGATTATCTTGAAGGTGCAGAGGTCGGTTCGCTGAAGGCAGTTTTTCAGGCAATGGACGAAAGCGACATCTGGCTGAATATCGGCGCGTAGGAGGATTTTATGGCACACATAGCGATGATACTGAGAAAACCGCCGTATGGCGATATAAATGCGGCAGAAGCGGTACGACATGCCCTCGGCGCGGCGTCGGACGGCATGAAGGTGTCGCTCATTCTGGTGGACGGCGGCGTGCTTCTCGCTAAAAAGGGGCAGGACGATACAGGGGCCGTTCTTACCAATCTGGAGACCACCTTAAAGGACTGCATTGATATGGGTGTGGATGTCTATGCTGATTATCTGTCTTTGGTAGAACATTCAGTGAAGCAGGAAGAGCTTCCTGCCGGGTTACAGGTCAAAAATGAATCTGATATAGCTTATGTAGTGAAAGCCGCCGACAAGACGATGCTTTTTTAATTTGAACCCATGCGACTGAAAGGAGAGAATCCATGTTGGTAATTGTGAGGAGCGCACCGGACACCACAGAGGGGAAACGGGCGGTCAAGCTTGCCCGCGACATGGCCGCTGACATCGTACTTCTGCAAAACGGAGTCTATTTCATGCAGGCGGCACACCTTGACGACCTGGGTTATTGCGGGACTGCCTACGTGCTTTCAGATGACCGAAAACTGCGCGGACTTGGCCCGATCGGATCAGACCGGCGTGGGAAAGAGATTTCATATGACGGACTTGTTGACCTTATGACCGAAAACAATAACGTTGTTGGCATGTTCTAAATACTATAAAAAAGGGGCGTCACATGGCAAAAATAGTCGTTTTAGGCGGATCATTCGGCGGGCTTACCGCTGCATTTGAACTGAAAAGGCTTCTCGGCAAGGATGCTGACGTAACTGTAGTAAGCGATGATGACCGGTTCGTATTCCTCCCGTCGCTCCCCTGGCTCATCATGGGATGGAGGAAACCGGGTGATATAACGCTGCGTGTTCCTGAGATCCTCAGATCCAAAGGAATTCAATTTATCCATGAAGCGGTCATAAATGTCGATCCTGAATCCTCCAAGGTGCGGACCGCAACAAAAGAAATAGCATACGATTATCTTGTCATCTCGACCGGCCCCTATCTGTCTTTCGACGAGATTCCGGGGCTCGGCCCGGACAAAGGTCACACCGACTGCACGTTTACACTCGACCACGGGACAAAAACACAGAAGAGCCTCGAAAAGGTATTTGAATCTCCCGGCCCCATCGTGCTCGGTTCGGCACAGATGGTGAGCTGTTTTGGGCCGTCGTACGAACTTGCCTTTGAGATCGACGCAGAGCTCAGGCGGCGGAAGATGCGGCATAAAGTGCCGATCATCTATCTCACTTCAGAACCGTATCTCGGCCATATGGGAGTCGGCGGACTCGGCAATTCAAAAAGGTTCTTTGAGGATGAATTCGCTGTGAGAGATATTAAACCTATCGTTAATCAGGCGATCGAAGAGGTGACGCCGGGTGAGATCAAGCTTAAGGACGGCACAAAGATCCCCTTCAAGATGGCCATGGTCGCTCCGCCTTTCAAAGGCGTGCCGGCCGTAGCACCTCTGGGCAATCCGCGCGGCTTCATCCCGGCCGATAAGAACTACCGGCATCCAAAGCATAAGAACATCTTCACCATCGGGGTTGCGATGGCGATAGCACCGCCCGAAGTGACACCGGTTCCGACTGGAGTTCCCAAAACAGGCTTTATGACGGTTAAGATGGCAAAGACCGCTGCTGCAACGATCTATTCCGATATAAAGGGAACAACTCCGCCTCCGATGGATGAACTGAGCGTTGTCTGTCTCATGGACATGGGGAATACTGCTGCACTGATGAAGGCATCCCCTGTGCTGCCGCCAAGGCAGGATTCCTACACCAAAAAGGGCATCTGGGCAAAATGGATGAAGGTTGGATTTGAGAAATATTTTCTCTGGAAAATGAAAAACGGGATGAGTGGATTACCGTGAAGAAAGAAGTGCTTGAATTTCATGCTGAATTCTGTAAAACCTTTTCGAATCCCAAAAGACTTGAGATTCTCTGTCATCTTAAAGAGGGAGAAATGACTGTCAGCGGATTAATTAATAAACTTGGTATCCCGAAAGCAAATGTATCTCAGCATTTATCTGTAATGCGTATGACGGGAATTCTCAAAACCAGAAGAGACGGTTTAAATATTTGGTACAGCATAACCAACAAAGAGATTGTAGATGCATGCGGTCTTATGCAGAACGCACTGGCGAACCTCATGGAAGGTGTAGCTGTGAGTTCGAAAAAACCGTTATTGCCGCAATGAAAGGAGACAAATAAAATGTCCAAGATTACTAGGAATGTCTCAGTGATGTGTTTTCATGATGAACTTTGCCAGGTTTATAACGCGCTCATGACCGCCTTGAGCCTCCTGAGGGAAGGCTCGAAGGTCACACTTTTCTTCGGCTCACGCGGGGTCAATGCCATTCATAAAGATAAGGTGAAGGAACTGAAATGCCTGCCTGATCAGCCGAAGGAGATGGGAGATGCGGTGATGAAGCGGATGGAAGAAATGGAACTTCCATCTGCGGAGGAACTGCTGTTCATGCTGTGGAAAGAGGGGGCGCAGATGCTTGCATGCCCGCTCAATGTTCCACTCTTTGGAATGTCAAAGGATGATTTTGTAGATGGGGTGGAATTTGCAAATCCGGGAACATATTACAAGGATGTTGTCATCCAGGCTGACATGAATCTTACTTTTTAAAAATTCAGATTCATGCAAAAGTCATTATATTTGCATATTTAGGAGGTGCGAATGCGTAAATTTTCACTTGTCGAGTTCTCAGTCGAGCATCCCAAACTGGTGGTGGTTCTGTCAGTGCTCATTACACTGCTTTTTATGACACAGTTTCCGAAGATGAGGACTGATACAAACCCTAAAAACATGCTACCGGCAACATCAGATGTCCGTGTCTGGAATGATGAAGTCGAGAACACCTTTAGTCTCTACGAGGACATGATCGCCCTCGGCATAGTGAATGAAAATGGGATACTCAACAAAGACACCCTTGCATCAATCCAGAGGATCACGGATGAAGTGCTGAAGATCAAAGGCGTCGCCGCCCGTGACGTATCGAGTTTTACAACCATCGATAACGTTACCGCTGAAAAAGAGACGCTGACGGTAGCTCCCCTGATGACAAAGGTCCCTGAAGATGCTCCGGGGCTCGAACATCTCAGGAAAATGCTGTACGATAATCCACTTTTTCTTAATCGTATTATTTCAAAAGAGGGAAAGACCGCCGCCATATATGTTCCTCTGGAAAAAGGGGCCAACGGCAAAGAAATTGCAGACAGGATACGAGAGATAGTCAAAAAAGAAAAAGGAGACGAAAAGTATTATATTGCCGGAGACCCTGTTGCACGCGATACCTTCGGGGCCGAGATGTTTAAGCTCATGGGCATCTTCTCCCCTATTGCAGGCATGATCATGTTTATTATTTCCTATATCATGTTCAGGAGCCTTTTCCTCTCCATGTCAATTATGTTCCCTGCAATGATCATCATCATCTGCAGCATGGGTTTGCTGGTAGGTCTAGGCTTCCCGATCCATATTATGAGTTCCATGAGCCCCGTCTTCCTCATGGCGATCGCCACAGACAGCATCCACATATTCAATGAGTTTTATTTCAGGTACTGTGAGAAAAATGACAAGAATACAGCCATCATCGAGACGATGAAGGCTGTGGGTAAACCGCTTATCTATACAGATATCACTACAGCGGTCGGCTTTGCTTCCCTCCTGCTTGCGAACATCATCCCTGTGAGGGTTTTCGGTTTCGGTATTGCTTTCGGCACGTTAATTCTGCTTCTGCTGAGTTTCAGTCTGATACCGGCTGTCCTCACCTTTGTGAATATTGACAAAGTTGAGAGAGCTTCCCAGAAAGAAGGAATGGCAACGGGCAGAACCTCCCAGCTCCTCAGAAGACTCGGCAGTATAGGTGTTTTCCGGCCCCGGGCGACAGTTGCAATCAGTTTTATCCTGTTTGTGATTGCCATAATTGGTGTTATGAAGATTCATGTCAACAACAACCTGGTTGAGTGGTTTAAATTCAACAGCGATGTGAGGACAGCGGATAGGATCATTAATCAGTCACTCGGAGGGACGTCGCTGGCGTACATAGTTGCGACTGCGCAGGAAGATGATCATATGAAGACTCCTGAAGCAATGCGGTATATTGAGGGGCTCCAGAGGCATCTTGAAAAGCTCCCTGTTGTCGGCAAAACAACATCAGTCGTTGATTACGTGAAACGTATAAACCGTGTGCTTCATGATGACGACCCGAAATATGATGCTGTCCCAGAAACAAAGGAAATGATAGGCCAGTATATCTTTTTGTTTTCCATGTCGGCAAAGCCCTCTGACCTGGACAATGTCGTCGACTACCCGTTCAGGAGGGCAAATATCTGGGTACAGCTCAAAACATGGGATGCACAGGCGATGCGGGACGTGATAAAAGTGATGGGTGATTACCAGAAATCAAATCGGAACAGGATCGAGCTGAAACCTGCAGGCATCGCCTATTTCAACCTTGTATGGAATGACGAAGTCCTCTGGGATATGGTGAAAGGCTTTGGTGCCGCCCTTGTGATCGTCTTTGTCATACTCATCTTCAACTTCCGCTCCGTGACCTGGGCGGTCATTAGCTATGTGCCGCTGCTCTTTACGATTCTCCTTCTTTACGGTGTTGTCGGGTTTATTGGAAAGGACTTCGACATGCCGATATCTGTCCTCTCCTGCCTTTCTCTCGGCATGGCTGTGGATTTTGCCATCCACTTTGTAAGCAGACTTAAGCTGCGGCTTGAAGAAACGAGCGGGAGCGAATCTTTGGCCGACTCCCTTCTCTGGACAGCCGCTCGCCCCGGCAAGGGGATCATGCGCAATGCAGTTCTCTTTGCGTCAGCATTCTCGGTAATGATGTTCGCCCCGCTTACGCCGTATATCACGGTGGGCGCGTTTATCGTCAGCATGATGCTTCTCAGCGCCATAATGACAATAATCTATTTACCGGCCCTCATTGTTCTTATGCAAGGCTGGCTTTTTAAAACAAAATGAAACGGAAGGACAGCTTCGTGGAGTTGGTTGCAAGCCTTGTGGTGGATGAAGAGAAATGAACCGCAATTGCGGTTGCATCTTATTCGGTTAAGAGGAGGTTTCATGAAACGATTTATGATTGTGTTGTTGCTGTTTCTTCTCCCTCTGGAGGTATTTGCGCTCTCAGCTGATGAGGTTGCCAGGAAATCCCAGGCTGCATTTCTTTATCCCGGGAAGGACTTCAAGGCCCGGGTCATGATGAAGCTCATAAGCAAGGGCGGGCAGGAGCGGGTACGGGAAATGACCATGCTCAGAAAGAACTACGGGGATACCGGCGGTGAGCAGAAGTACTTTATATACTTTTATCAGCCGGCAGATGTCAAGGATATGACGTTCATGGTCTATAAATATCCGGGTAAAGATGCCGACCGCTGGCTTTTTGTTCCCGCAATAAGCATGGTGAGACGGATCGCGGCCAAGGACAAGCATTCGAGTTTTGTCGGCTCGGATTTCACGTATGAGGACGTATCAGGCAGGAATCTTCAGGATGATGCACACAGCATCATAAAAGAGGAAAAAGCCGGAGGCAAGGACTGTTACGTCGTCAAGAGCACGCCGAAAGCTGGCGATATGGACTACAGTTACAAAATGGCATGGATAGATAAGGCCACCTTCCTTCCGCTCAAAGAGGAATATTTCGACAAAAAGGGCGAACTGTATAAAGTGTTTACGGCTACTGAAATAAAAGATGTTAAAGGATCTCCAACGATAACCAAAAGAAGCATGAAAAACCTTCAGAGCGGGCATATGACAGAGGTCTCTTACACCAGGGCTGATTACGGCATCGGCATTGATGACAGCCTGTTTTCTGAGAGATTTCTCAAACAGCCGCCGAAGAAATGGATTGAATGAACGATACAGTGAAAGCCTTTGATGATTATGCCGCTGATTATGACCGTTGGTTCGACAGCCCTGAAGGGAAGGCATTGTTCATGGCAGAAGTTGAGGCGGTCGGTCTGCTCACGAAGGGGCTTGAGCAGCCTTTTCTGGAGATCGGCGTCGGCACAGGGAGGTTTGCAAAGGAATTGGAGATAGATTACGGGATCGACCCTTCAGCCAAAATGCTGACCGTGGCTGCAACGCGGGGCATTAAGACAGAACAGGCTGAAGGTGAGGCGGTGCCCTTTCCGGATGGCTTTTTTGGGGCGGTCTTCATTATCTTCACGCTCTGCTTTGTCACAGCTCCTGAAAAAGTAATAGCTGAGGCGAAGCGGGTTCTGAAGCGGGGCGGCGGACTGATCATCGGATTTATCAACAGTAAAAGCCCCTGGGGCGGACTTTATATGCAGAAGAGGAATGCCGGGCACCCACTCTATAGTCTTGCGCGATTCTATGATCCGGAGGAGGTCACCGAGATGCTGACAGCCGCCGGATTCACTGTTGAAGCTTATTCTTCGACACTCTGTTGGCCGCCGTCTGTTCAACCTGCTGCTGAAGAAGCACATATCGGAACCATAAAAGAAGCTGGCGTCATCTGTATTCGCGCAAAGAAGGCGACATCAGGAGACCGGTTATGATCATTATTAACGCTGCACGGTGTCTTTTTATTCTCATCTGTTTTTTTGGGTTATGCACCCCAACATATGCAGCGGATATCTCCCTGCATGGGTTTCTTCAGGGCAACTATTCCGCCGGGGTTGCGGCCTCCAATCCCGACGGAGGCGACTTTAAGCTGGCAGCGGAGAGGTTTCAGTTGAAACTTGACGCATCAAAGGACCCATTACATCTTTTTATCAAGGCAGACGGCTGGTATGACCACGTTGATCAGAACTGGGCATCTGAATTGAGAGAAGGTTATATCGACTACACGGCGAACAAGTGGGATACGCGAATCGGCAGGCAGGTCATCACCTGGGGGGTCGGGGATCTGGTCTTTATCAATGATGTATTCCCGAAGGATTATGAGGCTTTTTTTTCCGGAAGGCCCCTGGAATATCTGAAGAAGGGTGTCGACGGCGCAAAGATAGGCATCTATCCAGGCTTCGCATCGTTCGAGCTCGTGGTGATTCCGGCTTTTACGCCAAACCACTTCCCGGATTCTCAGAGGTTTGGCATGTTCGATCCCCTGTCTCAAATAACTGACAGGAAAAAAGAAAAGCCCTCCCATTCCCTTGAAAATACCGAGATCGCGTTGCGGGCATATCGGGATATCGCGGGCGTTGACGCTTCCCTGTATTATTATCGCGGGTTCTTCAGGCAGCCCTCCATAATGCCGGACAATCCGATCATACCGGCAAAGCTTACGCTTCTTTATCCTAAGCTGTCCGTCTATGGCGCCAGCCTTCAGGGTAAGGCGTTGGATGGCGTTCTGAGTCTTGAGGCTGGGTACTATGATTCAAGGCAGGACAGGCACGGGGCAGACCCGATGTTACCCAACGCCCAGACAAGATTTCTTGCCGGCTATCAGCGGCAGCTATGGGAGGATTGCACGGTAGGCGTTCAATATTATGCCGAGTATATGCATGATTACAGTTCGTATAAAAGGAGCCTGCCGCCCGGTTTCCCGCAGGAAAGACGCCTGCATGACCTTGTTTCGATAAGGCTTACGCAATTCCTTCTTCACCAGACGCTCAAGCTCTCCTGGTTCTCATTCTGGAGCCCTTCAGACCGCGACTACTTATTGAATCCTGAGATCAAATACAACTTCTCAGATCACGTATGGGCAGCCATAGGCGGAATGGTCTTTGGAGGCGGCAAAGTATGGAGCCAGTTTGGGCAGTTTGACAAGAATGACAATGTTTACATACAGGTTAGGTATGAGTTTTAATTCATTCTGACGGTCTGAAGTCCATACTTGATGTCTTTTCAGCTTCTGAGTAAGAATAAAAGCAGACGTCTGGTTGCTCGAATATTGCAGGAGGGAGTGTAGATGAACGGGAACGAAAAGGAACAGGCCGGTCAAAACTGCTGACCCACCTCTGTCGATGCCGGGGGGCATCAGGGGGAAGTTTGCAGTATCGGGAAGTCCGGACCGGGAACGTCAGTGCTTATGCAGCCTCATGCACCCCTGACCCGGAGCACCGAGCACTGCATGATCTGCGGGGTGGTTCTGGAATATCTCGATGCAGCTGAAGAGTTGACCTGTTCATACTGCGGGAAGACCGGGCAGGGGCATATCCGCTGCCCCGGCGGACACTATACCTGCGATACCTGCCATAACAGGGACGCCCTGTCAGTCATTGAGGAGATCACCTTTACCGCGCTTTCAGACAACCCTTTTGAGATAGCCGAGCGTATGATGTGTCTTCCGGGGCTGCCGATGCTGGGGTGCCAGCATGCATATATTGCGGCCGGGGCCTTTATGGCTGCGATCAGGAATGAAGGTTCGAAAAAGGTCACCAATGAAGACATCAGGGAGGTCTTCGCCCGCACCGGGAAACAGGCGCACGGCGGTTACTGCGGCCTGAGCGGGGTCTGCGGCATTGCCCCGGCTCTGGGCGCCTGTTTCGCGGTCCTTACCGGCTCGAAGTGCGGAAAGGACCTGGAACAGCGGATCACCATGGAGGCGGTGACGAGGGTCACAAGGGCGATCACTGAACTGACCGGCCCGAGCTGCTGCAAGGCATACATCCGGACGTCCCTTGATGCAGCAGTGCAGTTCCTGAAGGAGAGCATTGGTATCTCGCTGGCGTCAGGCAGGTCAGTGAGCTGTCACTACAGTGCCAGACATCCGCATGGATGCAGGGAAGAACGCTGCCCTTATTTTTCTGCTCCCTGAGGTTTGGTACAGTCTAATGCGCGCAGGAAGAGCCGTTACCATGGCCGCCGCAGCAGGACTGGGCTGAATATTCGGGCAGCCTGCCGGCAAGGAAGAGATCAAGGTTATCTGCGATAGTCCCTGAACCTGCCTTATATACCTTTACGCCCATCTGGCCCAGTTTGCTCAGCGCTCCCCCTCCGATGCCTCCGACAATTACGGCATCGATCTGCTGACTCCCAAGGGCCTTTATCGGACTGCAGGCGCCATGGGCGTGCTGCTGGTCAGCATTGGTCACGGGTGAGACAGTGTTTGATGCCGTATCAACGACAACAAAAAAAGGCGCTGACCCGAAATGGTTATAGACCGTACTCTCAATCCCTTCGTTCCTCTGCACCGGGAAACAGACTTTCATATAATTTCTCCTTTAATGATCGGCCTGCCGCAATCCTTTTGACTGCAGGCATAGTCATTTGTTACTATAATTGCATAATATTGCAACAATTAACAAGGAGAAATAATAATGCTCAAAAGAACATTCACCGGCTTATTCACGATCGCAGCTCTCATAGGATTGGTCCTTGGCCAGGCCCGGGCAGGCAGCATTTCCGCACCGCAGAGCACCCCTGAACTTCGCAAGGCCCTGAGCGCAGGAAAAAAGACAGTCGTATTCTTTCAAAATCCCCAGGGCGGTCCCTGCAGGGCACAAAATGAGATCCTTCAGAAACTGCTCAAGGACAGGGCCGGCAAGTTTCAGGTGGCGTACGTCAACGCGATGAACCCGCAGGACCAGAAGGCCTTTTATGATTATGGCATAAGGAACCTGCCTTCGCTGGTCCTCGTGGACGGAACCGGCAAGATAGGCCGTGTTTTCCCTCCGGGCATACAGAGTTATGAGGTCCTGGCCCAGGCCCTCGACAGTATAAAATAAAGGCCGGCCGATGACGGACATTTTTCTTGCCATTGGTGCCGGGCTGGCGAGCGTCCTTTCCCCCTGCGTGCTTCCGGTCATCCCGGTTATCGCGGCCGGGGCCGAGAAAAAGGACCGCCTCAGGCCCCTGCTGCTGGTCACCGGGCTTGCGATCACCTTTATGCTGATGGGCGCCGTCTCCTCCCTCTTCGGTTCGCTGCTGATCGGCCGCACACGGTATATAGAGCAGGCCGGCGGTGTGGTGATCCTCATCATGGGACTCATGGTCATCTTCGACGCGAGCATCTTCAAGCGCCTCTCGCGGCTCTCGAACATCCGGGTGGGTGCGGAGGGCAGATTCGGCGGGCTGCTGATCGGCATGGCCCTGGGCCTTATCTGGGTCCCCTGCATCGGACCGATGCTTTCGAGCATCCTGGCCATGGTCGGCATGGACGGTCAGCTGTCAAAAGGCATATTCCTCCTGGGTTGCTACTCGGTCGGGTTTGCCATCCCTATGCTGGTGATCGCCTATTCCTCTCATATGCTGCAGCGCAGGATAACCGCGATGGCCAGGCATGAAGCGGCCCTGCGGTATCTGACCGGCAGCATCCTCGTCGTCTTCGGCCTGTACACGGTCATTGCCGGAAACATTGCCTTCTGAGGCCGGCAGGATGACGGGATTTTTATTTTCCCCCTGTTGGTGATACTATAGGGCATTATGTCCCTGCAGAAAAAGATCGTACTGAGTTTCCTGGTCAGCGCCTTCATCATTGCGATCATGGCGGGCCTGCTCTCCATCAATTTTATTGAGATCAAGAATGAAACGACGTTCCTCGAACTGACCGATACGATCCGTTCCAAATCCCTTCAGCTTCGGAGGCATGAGAAGAATTATTTCCTTTATGCCCCGGCTAAGGCGGAAGACGAGAGCCGGGCTATCCACGCATACCTGAAGGACCTGGACGACGTGATCGGGGGGATGAAACCCTCCATCAAGGAGAGGGCAGCCTCCCTGAAGGTGCTTGTCGGGGAATACCGGCAGCAGTTCAGTGCCATAGAAGGCCTCATGGGCATTATAGCCGGCGAGTCTGCAGCGCTGAAAAGAACGTCTCCGGCCTATGTAAAGGCAAGCAGGCTGATCGAGGCGAACTTTCTGGATAAGCCGCTCGAGGACGTACGCTACCTGCAGGAGGTACTGTCCGTAAAGCCGGACCATCCGATGATAGCCTCCCTGAAGAAGCTCGATACCGGGATCACGGCGCTCAGAAAAACAGGGGAAACGATCCTGACGGTCTCGAAGGAACTGGATAAGACGGCACGTGACAAAGTCGACAGTTTTATCAGGACCTCGCGTGTGGTCATCCTGGTCTTCTTCCCTCTTTTCCTGGTCGTCGGGTTCGGGACGTTCCTCTTCATCATCAGCAATGTGGTCAGGCGTCTCAAGCTCCTGACCGACATTGTCGTGCGGACGGGCCAGGGGAATTTCAGCCATATGCCGCCTGCATCCCGGGGCTGGACAGGGCATGACGAGGTTGAGACGCTGATCAATACCTTCAATACCATGGAAGAACAGCTCGAGCAGCGGGAGAAGGAGCTCCTCCAGAGCAAGAAGCTTGCGGCCATCGGCACCTTTGCCTCGGGCGTTGCACACGAGCTCAATAACCCGCTGAACAATGTCTATACCACTGCCCAGAGGCTCATGAAAAAGACGGACGCTGACTCCCCTGAATATATCCGCAGGGGCCTTGAAGATATCTTCAGCCAGACGATGAGGGTCAAGAGCATTGTCGGAGACCTCCTCGATTTTGCCCGAGGCAGGGAGCCCCATCCCATGGCGATCGAGCTGGGGAGCCTCCTGGGCAACGTCTACCGGCATATCGGCAGCACGATAGCAACGGCTCAGGTGAGGTTCCGGCTCGACCTGCATCCGGAGGAGATCGTTATCTATGCCGACCTCGAGCAGCTTGAGAGGGTCTTCATCAATCTCTTCATCAATGCGGTCGATGCCATGTCCGGGACCGGGGACCTTTCGGTCAGGGCAGATGAAGGGGACACGGCCGTCATGATCCGGGTCTCCGACACCGGCGCGGGAATATCCCCGGAGAAGCTCGAGAAGATATTCGAGCCGTTTTACAGCACCAAGGACAAAGGCACGGGGCTGGGGCTCGCCATTGTCTTTAATATTATCCAGAGACACCATGGCGAGATCGGCGTCGAAAGCGCTGAAGGCAGCGGGACGACCTTTACGATAAAACTGCCGAAGGGGCAGGGGAACAACGGTTGATGGAGCGGCCGGTCAACCGGTACACTATGATCAGGAAACGGGCATAATGGCATCCAGGATACTCATAGCAGAAGACGAAGAGATAACCCTCAATAACATACTCGACACGCTCCAGGATGAAGGATACGATGTCACGGCCGCCCAAAACGGCAGCGAGGCCCTGCAGAAGCTGGAACAGGGACATTACGATGTGCTCATCACGGACATCAAGATGCCGGGTATGAGCGGGATCGAGCTCCTAGCGCAGACCAAGGAGAAGTACCCGGAGACGGAGGTCATCGTCATCACCGGCTTCGGCAGCATCGGCTCTGCGGTGGATGCCATGAAAAAGGGCGCCTATGACTACATCACCAAACCCTTTGACCTGGACGAGGTGACGCTGCGGGTCAGAAAGATCATCGACCAAAAGACCCTCACCAAGGAATACCGGGCCTTAAAGACCTATATCGGCATGGAAAAGGACCTGTCGGTCATCGCCAGGAGCGAAGGCATGAAGAAGATCCTCAATACCATCGAAGGCATAAAAGAGTCGGATTTCAATATGCTGCTGACCGGGGAGACCGGTGTCGGCAAGAGCCTCATCGCAAAGATCGTGCATTTCACGAGCAGCCGCAAGGAGCGGCCCTTCCTTTCGCTCAACTGTGCGACCCTGACCGAAGACCTGCTGGTCAGCGAGCTCTTCGGCCATGAGAAAGGCGCCTTCACCGGGGCGCTGAACCTCAAACAGGGGCTCGTGGAGATAGCCGATAGCGGGACGCTCTTCCTGGATGAGATCGCCGAACTGACGCCGAACCTTCAGGCAAAGCTGCTGAAGGTGGTCGAGGAGGGGGAGTTCTACCGCGTCGGCGGGACAAAGCCCCGGAAGGTGGACGTGAGGTTCATTGCGGCGACCAACCAGAACGTGAAAAAGATGATCGCCGAGGGCAGGTTCAGGGAAGACCTCTACTACCGGATGAACATCATGGAGATATTCATCCCGCCCCTGCGCGAACGTCAGGACGACATCAAACCGCTCAGCGTTTTTTTCCTCCGGAAGCATCTGCCGAAATCGAGAAAGAAGATCACCGGATTTTCGGAGGAGGCGATGGATATCCTTTTCCAGTACAGCTTCCCGGGGAATGTCAGGGAGCTTGAAAATATCATAGAGCGCGCGGTCATCCTCGAGAAGGGCCCGGTGATAACCCCCGCAAGCCTGCCCCGCGGGATACGCGTCCTTGAGATAGCGACGATCGACCCCGACCGGATCAGGAGCATCGACGAGATCGTCAGGGAATACGCCGAACAGGTGGTGAAGATGCTCGACGGCAACAAGACAAAGGCGGCAGAGGTGCTCGGCATATCAAGGACGAGCCTCTGGAAGATCCTCAAGGAAGAATAGTCCGTTTCCCGCCCGACCTCAGCCCTCATAAACTCATCTGGACTGCAGGGGAAAACCGGTATATAATCTTAGCAGTCGGAAGGAGTGTCAATGAGAAGAACATTATTGCTGATCGCATCATGTGTGTGCGCTGCCTCCTTATGCTGCGCGGTTTCACTGTCGGCCGAGGAGATCAAACTGCTCCTCCTGCCTAAACCGCAGGTCAGCGGCGGGAGGCCTCTCATGCAGGTATTAAAGGACAGGAGCTCATCGCGTTCCTTCAGCCCCGCAAAGATCCCTGTCCCGATGCTCTCAAATCTCCTCTGGGCCGCTAACGGAATAAACCGGCCGGACATCGGGAAGCGCACCGCTCCTTCCGCAATGAACAAACAGGAGATCGATATCTATGTCAGCACTGCCGAGGGACTCTACCTGTATGAGGCAGCCAGTCATTCCCTGAAACTGATCATACCGGAGGACCTCCGCGCCTTGACCGGACAGCAGGATTTCGCAAAGGAGGCCCCGGTCAATCTCATCTATGTTGCGGACCTCTCACGGATGGGCAAGGCATCGAAAGAGGACGCTGAACTTTATTCAGCCGCCGATACCGGCTTCATCAGCCAGAACGTCTACCTGTATTGCGCCTCCGAGGGACTGGCGACTGTTGTGCGCGGGTCGATAGACCGGCAGACCCTGGCAAAGACGCTGAAACTGCGGCCTGACCAGAAGATCATCCTGGCCCAGTCAGTCGGATATCCCAAAAAATAACGGCGGCTTTAGGAAGTCCGGAATAACCGTTAGTGTTTTTCAGTCCCCCGTTTGTGGCCGGTCGGCACATGCTAATCGTTAGTGACAAGATATGATGAAATTGATTGACTTAGGTTTTGATCCATGGTTTGAAGCACATGTCGATGATATCCGCCGGGAAGATCAAGGCATAGCTCGCGTGTCAGCAGTTGACCGCAATTCCTACATTATCAGAAATGAACTTAGAGAGATTCCTGCTGAACTTGCAGGAAAGTTCTATTTCCATGTTGAGTCATCGTTTGAGCTGCCGTGTGTCGGCGATTGGGTCACTGTGCAGTATCACAATGATGACACTTCGGCAATCATCCATGGGGTCTTTCCACGAAGAACGTTTTTACGCCGAAAACGGGCTGGCGTAGAAGTAGACTATCAGATGATTGCAGCTAACATTGACATTGCTTTCATTGTTCAGTCATGTCACTTTGACTTTAATCTGCCTAGAATGATTCGCTATTTAGTAATGGCAGCTGACGGGCATGTTGAGCCGATTGTCATTCTTGCCAAGACGGACTTGATCTCGCGCGATGAGCTGCAACAGAAGCTTGCGGCTATTAGACATGCTGGCATCACGACCAGAGTTATTGCACTTAGCAACATAACTGGCTCCGGATTCGATGAATTCCAGCAGGTATTAATGTCGGGGCGTACATATTGCCTGCTTGGATCATCTGGAGTCGGCAAAACTACGCTGATCAACCACCTGATTGGACGGGAGGCTCTTGATACCAAGGCTGTCAGTGGAACAGGAGAAGGCATTCACACAACATCGCGTAGGCAACTCATTGTTCTTGATAAAGGAATGATGTTCATTGATACACCTGGAATGAGAGAACTGGGCCTTCTGGGCGCCAGTGACGGTGTAAACAAAGGGTTTGAAGATATTATTGAGCTTGCCATGCTTTGTCGCTATGCTGATTGCAGCCATACTCAGGAAGCAGGCTGTGCAGTTCTTACTGCAATTACAAACGGTGCGTTGAGTCAAGAACGCTATTCAAGCTATATGAAGCTTAAGAAGGAATCTGAGTACCACGAAATGTCGTATGTGGATAAACGTAAAAAGGACAGGGCCTTCGGACGCTTCATTAAGACAGCAAAAAAGAATATGAAAAAATGAATGACGTACACCGGGGTACGACTTGTGCTGTGGCCTGGAAGTACCCAACGTGCATTGGGCAGGCTCATCGGTCTGTTTCTCTGGAAATGTTCTTGCTGTCAGTGGGTTGCCTGAAGCAACGTATGGGGTAAATGCAGAGCCGCTGCTTCAGGCGGGCTAGAATTTCCCCGAGACTATGAAAAGAAGTCCACGATCCATTTCCAGAGTATATAGTCATCCTGAGAAATTTGCAAGGGGGAGATGATAATGATCCGCTCAGGATCAGCATATGAAAGTGGAGGACACTGAAAGGCCGGATGGGCGGACGACATCCGCCCATCCGTGATGATCTATTTCCCGATCACTTCTTTGCTGAAGGCGCCGACGGCACATTTGCGCCGTGGCATTCGGTGCAATTCTGCTGTGCGGTGATGCCGACGTTCGAGGCGGCCTTCCAGGACGATTTCTGTTTGTAGGTGCCGTCCTTCCAGGCGTTCAGGTCTTTGACCAGGTTATAGGCAACGCTGGCCGTTACCCGTGCGCACCGGTCTCTGCGCTCAGGGCTGCTGATGGCATACCCTGATGCCTTCATCCACTTTCCGACCGAGACGTGACAAAGAGGTGAATTACTTGTCGTCTGGACGATAGCTGTTTTCACCCTCGGCTCTTTTGGGGTGTAAGAGGGAAGGGCTGTTTCGCAATACCATTCGAGGGCGTCAGCGCCGATCGCTGCACCGTTTTCACACTCGGGGCCGGCTATCCTGGGTCCGATGATCATATTGCTCACAATATTTGCCCCGGCATTCGAGCCGCAGATCGTTCCCCAACCGGCCATGCCGCCTTCAAGGAAGATAAAGGCGTCGACCGGGAAGGCTGTGTAGGGTTCGCCGACCTTTTCCCTCAGTTGACTGAACACGCTGCTGATCACTGCGGCCCCGCAGAATATACGGTACCATTCGTCATAGGCAAGTTCAGCCGTCTTTTCCGGGTCGAGCTTTACATACGGCCATGGCCATTTATCGGTCGAAGCGCCTTTTGCCTCGGCCTTTGTCAGCAGGCTCATGCCTCCGGATGCAGCCAGGGTTATCCCTGCCACAAGCCCCGCTCCTTTCAGAAGCCCTCTCCGTGAGATCTCCTTTTCACCCATCTTTTCGATCGTCATACATCACCTCCTGGAATGGTTATCGGCTTTACAAATGAAGCCGTCAATTATGTGAAGATGCCAAGACAGACCGCTGAACAAAAAAAGCATTCCTGACCCATAAATTCAAAGTGGTAATTACACAAAATATAACAAACAGCATGCTAATGTCAACTTATATTTATAAGATAACTTAAACATATAATATTAGGTTTATCAGGTGATGACCGGTCAGGATCGACATATATACTGTGATCTATCCTTAAGTTTTAACAAATTAAGGCCGGCGTTCAGCTTTTTGCCTGGCAGTCGTTAACACCGTTCATTTTTTGAACGTCACTGTTTATTACTCTAACTTCTTTGTTTATCAAGAAGTTACTTCATTTATTCCCCACTAATCCTGTCTAAGTGCCGTTCATATTTTAAACGGTTCTTGTCGCTATGGATTTTTATCCAATAAATTCAACTAGTTATAAGTGGCATCTTTCGTGCGATATATGTCATGAAATGCCAATTCAAAAAGGAGTCAGGTAATGAAAAAACAGCTGTTGTTTGTGACGTATCCGAACGATGAGATGGATGAAGGCCTTTCTTATGCCGTGGACCTGGCCAGGACCATGAATGAGGGCATCGCGGTCCTTCTTGTCAAAAAAGAGAAGCTGATGAAAAAGATCGAGGACATGATGGCAGCGGTCGCCTTTGCAGAAGAGGGTGAGCATGATACTGCCAGGGGGTTCCTGAAAGGCTCTGCATCTGCCGATGAAGCGGGAGCTGAGAAGAATCTTCTGACGATCCGTGAAAAATGCCAGAAGGCAGGGGTCAAGGTCAATATTCATACGGTCTCCATGGACGCAGTCTCTGCGGTCAGGGATTTTCTGAAGAACACAAGCGGGATCGACATCATCCTTTTGAGTCCGAGCGTCACCGGAGAAGGGAATATGTCGGGCGGCGAGCTGAAGCGCCTCGTCAAAACGGCCTCGCGTCCCGTGGTCACCATGTCAAGACAGGCCGTCGTGCCGGCCTAATAGATAAAACGGAGGAAAACTGAATGTATCTTTACTTACCTGTAGCACTGACCAGCATCAACATCATCATCCCGATAGGGCTTGGCCTTGCCGTTGGCCTGCTGTCGGGCCTCTTTGGCGTCGGCGGCGGCTTTTTGATGACCCCGCTGCTCATCATGTTCGGCATCCCTTCGACCGTTGCAGCGGCGACAGATTCAAACCAGATCGTTGCCGCATCCACGTCAGGGACGTATGCCCACTGGAGGGTTGGCAATGTGGACTTCAAGATGGGTCTCTACCTGCTTATCGGCGGTTTTGCGGGCGGTCTGCTCGGCGTCCAGGCGATCAAGGTCCTCAAGGCAACCGGCAATGCCGATTTTGCGATCAAGATGACCTATGTCCTGCTGCTCGGGACGGTCGGCACCTATATGTTCTTCGAGAGCCTCAGCAGCATGAGAAAAAAGAAGGTTGAAGAGGAGGCCAGGCCGGAGAAGGAATCGGGCTTTGCAAAGCTCCTGGCCAGACTTCCGCTCCAGACGCATTTTGCGAAATCAGGGGTCACCCATTCACTCCTCCTGCCGGTCATCTTCGGCGGTTTTGTCGGCGTGCTGGGTGCGATCATGGGTGTCGGCGGCGGGTTCCTGATGGTGCCGATCATGGTCTATATCCTCCGGATGCCGATGCATGTCGTTGTCGGCACCAGTCTTTTCCAGATACTTTTCAACTGCATCGAGGTGACCTTCCTTCAGGCCTATACGAACCATTCGGTGGACTTTGTCCTGGCGGTCCTGCTCCTTTTAGGGTCGACGGTCGGGGCGCAGGTCGGGGCGGTCTTCGGCAGAAAGCTCAAGGGAGAACAGCTCAAGGTGATCCTCGCCGGGATCGTGCTTGCGGTAACGGTCAAGATCATCTTCGACCTGACCCTGAGTCCATCATTACTACTGGCACAGGCGGGAGGACATTAAGATGAACGCAATAACAAAACTATTCGTGGCGCTGGCGGCTGTTTCATATCTTGTCTTGATAGCAGGCCCTGCATCAGCCGGACTGACTGCCAAGGCAAACCATGACCATATCAAAATAGACTTTTTCTATCATGGCAGCACGGTGAGCGTCAGCGGTGTCTCTGATGCCGGCACTGACCTCATCATCAAGATAGCATCGCCTGAGGGGCATGAGACCCTGAAGGAAAAAGGAAAGGTTGGCGGGTTCCTCTGGATGAACGTCGCCACCCTGAAGCTCGAAAATGTACCGAACCTGTATTCCATTCACAGCACAAAGAAGATCGAGGAAATCCTTGACCCGCAGGAGATGGACAAATATGTCATCGGGTATCCTGCTCTGGGCAGGCATGCTGAGATGAGCCCGATCAAAGATGAAGCGGACAAGGCCAGGTGGTTCAGCGAATTCATCAAGTATAAAGAGAATTCCAAACTCTATGCCACGTCGTCGGGGAAGATCGATCTGAAGAAAGGTGAGGCCGGAACCCAGCCCTACTATATCCTGACCGAATGGCCCTATCAGGCGCCGCCGGGTGACTACCTGGTGACCGTTTATGCGGTGAAGGACGGCAAGGTGATAGAACAGGCGGAGTCGAAGGTGCTGGTCGAGCAGGTCGGCATCGTTGATACCCTTTCGAACATGGCGAAGAAGAATGGGGCGCTCTATGGCTTTATATCCATCATATCGGCCCTGGGGGCAGGGTTCGGGGTCGGCCTCATATTCAGAAAAGGCGGAGGAGCGCATTAAACATGTATGAGACTATTGTTGTTGGTTTTGATCAATCACCGGCTAGTAAAGCGGCTGTTATCGAGGCCTCGCACCGGATAGAGCGGCATGGCGGGCGATTGTTCCTTGTGCATTCTGTCTTTTTCGATGCCGAGGAATTCGGCATTGCGCCCGAGCAGCTTGAGAAGAGGCTCAAGATCGGGGAGAAGGTCTGTGCCGAGGCAAAGGATATGATAACGAAGGCATTCGGGATCGATGCCCACTATGTTCTCTGCGAGGGGGAACCCCCGGAGGTGATCGTGGATATTGCGCAGGCCAAAAAGGCCGACCTGATCGTACTCGGCACGTACGGCCGGAAGGGGCTCGACAGACTGCTGATGGGAAGTGTCACCTCTCAGGTGATCCTGAACTCGCCGGTCGATACGCTCGTTATAAAAAAGCCGTGCAGTGAGTGCATCGGCTCATATAAATCGATCCTGGTCCCCTTTGACGGGTCGGACTTCAGCAATAAGGCCCTGGACAGGGCCTGCCAGATGGCGAAGACGGACGGGGCAGAGGTTACAGTCCTGTATGTCATTCCGCGTTATGAAGAGATGGTCGACTTTTTCAAGACCGAGTCGATCAGCCGGAGCCTGCATCAGGAGGCGGGCAAGATAATCTCAAAAGCTGTAAACAGTGCGGCGGCACTGGGCGTCACGCCAAAGACGGAGATCGTCGAGGGACAGGCCGCTGAAAAGACGATAGAGACGGCCCTGAGGCTGCATGTCGACCTGATAGTCATGGGCAGCCACGGGTACCGGGGTATTAACAAGGCGATCATGGGAAGCACGGCCGAGCGGGTGATCCTGAACTCGACCTGCCCCGTATTAGTGGTGAGGTGAATGAGATGAAAGGCTACAGAAAGATCCTGATCGCGATGAACGGATCGAGGGATGTCCTCACAAACGGGCTGAAGCTTGCCGGGGACGAAAAATGCTGGGTCACGGTCGTCAAGGTCATACCTCCCCACGAGGGAGACCTGAACCTGACCGGGATCAAGAATCTGGAGGACATCTTCAGCAGCGGCAGCGACCAGGTGGTCTCGGCGATATATGATACAGCCCGGCAGGAAGGAGCCCTGATCAAGGGCCGTGTCGAAGAAGGCGAGATCGACAGGAAGATCGTGGAGGTGGCCGAGGAGGAACGCTGCGACGTCATCATCATGGGATCAAGAAAACGCAGCTGGCTGCGCACCATATTCGGTGACAATGTCGTCGAAAAGGTTATCCAGCAGGCCCCCTGCCCGGTGCTTGTGGTGTAGAGATCGCGCCCGTCGCGGATGCCCTCCGCAAATGGCATCCCCGGTCTGTCTTCTGCGTCGTGTCTCTGGCTTCCCGTTATGAGCTATGCTATATTCTATTAGCGGTGAAAAGATGAGGCATGACAATGCATATAAGAACGATTCCTGCCTGATATGCGGCGGTGAGGGCGAATTTTATCATGAGATCGCCGGATATGTCATCGACCGGTGCAGGGTCTGCGGTTTCGCCTATGTGCGGGACATCCCCTCTGACTTTGAGCTGTTCCAGGTTTACGATCAGGGGTATAAGACCCGGGAGGGCCTGTTTGCCCCGAAGCTGAGGAAAAGCAGAAAATTTAAATACTGGCTGCTCGGCAGGATGATCAGGCTTGCTGCGGGGCGCGGCAAGGTCCGGCTGCTGGAGATAGGATGCGGTCAGGGGTCCCTGCTGCAGGCGGTCAGCAACGACCGGCACTTTGATGCAGAGGGCATCGATTATGCCCAGGGGCCTGTCGACTATGCTCGCTCGCTCGGGCTGAAGGCCTCTCAGTCGTCTCTGGAGCAGATGCAGTACGCCCCTGAGTCGTTTGATTTTATTGTCGCGATCCATGTGATCGAGCATATGCAGAACCTCGATACGGCAATTCAGGAAATAACCAGGATATTAAAAAAAGGCGGGCAGCTCTATATCGTGGTGCCCTGTCTCTCGCATATCAAGGCACGGCTCAACGGCAAACGCTGGAAGTATCTCGGGCCGCCGGAACATCTGTGGTACTTTACGACACAGGCCTTGAGGACCTTTCTGGAAAAGAGGGGTTTTCAGATACTCTTTGCACACTGTATCTCCCACCGGGCGCATCTGAGGGTGCTCGCCAAGAAGATATGATGGACCCGTCGTTCAGAAAGATACTGATGCCCTTCCTTGGCTGGCTGCCGGATGTCAGCCGCAGGACCCTGAAGGCAGACCTTGTTGCCGGGCTTACCGGAGCGGTGATTGTCCTTCCCCAGGGGGTGGCGTTTGCTATCATCGCGGGCCTGCCTCCGGAGTATGGCCTCTATTCGGCTATCGTCCCGGCCATCATCGCTGCCCTGTTCGGTTCATCCTGGCATCTTATATCAGGTCCGACCACGGCGATATCCATTGTCATCTTTACATCGCTGAGCCCATTGGCAACACCCTCAAGCGCTGAATATATCCGGCTGGCGCTGACCCTGACCTTTCTTGCCGGCCTGTTCCAGTTCGGGCTGGGGGTGGCCCGGCTGGGAGCGCTGGTCAATTTTGTCTCGCATTCGGTGGTCGTTGGATTTACGGCCGGGGCGGCCATCCTGATCGCCACCAGTCAGTTCAGCAATCTCCTCGGCTTACCTGCTGCGAAAACACATTCGTTCATCCATGTCTGGGCAGACATCGCCGCGAACCTGCCTCAGACTAACCTCCATGTCCTTTCGGTCGGCCTTGCCACCCTGGTCATTGGGGTTGTCTTTAAAGCAGTGAGGCCCCGGTGGCCCGGGATGCTCATTGCGATGGTCGGCGGCAGCCTTATGTCCCTTGTCATGCAGGGGGCCGAGCACGGCGTGCGCCTTGTCGGCTCCCTCCCCGGACATCTGCCGCCGCTTTCCAGTCCTCTCATAACAACCGCTGCCGTGCGTCAGCTTGCACCCTCTGCCCTGGCGGTCGCCATGCTCGGACTGGCTGAGGCGGTTTCGATAGCCCGGTCCATAGCCATGAGATCCGAACAGCGCATCGACAGCAACCAGGAGTTCATCGGTCAGGGGCTCTCCAATATCATCGGGAGCTTCTTTTCAAGCTATGCCGCCTCCGGGTCCTTCACCCGTACCGGCGTCAATTACACGTCAGGGGCAAAGACCCCCCTGTCTGCGGTCTTTGCCGCGCTGTCGCTGACCGTCATCCTGCTGCTTATAGCGCCCCTGACTGCATATCTTCCCATCGCATCGATGGCGGGTATCCTCCTGCTGGTCGCCTACAGCCTCATAGACACACATCATATAGCGGCCATTATCCGGACGAGCAGGCCCGAGGCCGGGATACTGCTTGCGACCTTCCTTGCCACCCTGTTCGTCGAACTTGAATTTGCGATCTACGTGGGGGTCATCCTCTCCCTCCTCCTCTACCTGAACCGCACCTCGCACCCGCATTTCGTGACGCTTGCCCCGGACCCTGCCAGCGCACGCAGGACTTTTATGAATATCGAAAAGAAGGAGCTTCCGGAATGCCCCCAGATGAAGATCATACGGATCGACGGCTCGATCTTTTTCGGGGCGGTCAATCATGTAGCCGGCGAACTGGACCAGATCGTGAAAAAATACCCCGAGCAGGCGCATATCCTCATTGTCGGGGCCGGCATCAATTTTATTGATGTTGCCGGCTGTCAGATGCTCAGCCAGGAGGCCCACCGCCTGAGGGTCAACGGCAGGCAGCTCTATCTCTGCTCGCTCAAGGGAGAGGTGATCGGCGTCATGCGGCAGGGAGGCTGCGCACAGAGCATCGGCCCCGATAATATCTTTCCCTCCAAGGTAGAGGCCATCAGGAAGCTCGTCCCCCGTCTTGACCCTGAACGCTGCCGGATCTGCAGGGCCCGCATCTTCCATGAATGCGCCCGGATGCCGGGGGCGTGAGCCTCTGTCCCGGCACGGTATACAGGGGCAGGCGGTAATTCGTTTCATTATGTAGTCCGAGTTTAGTAAAATAATTGACTGCTGCTTGCAGGTATGATCTATAAGGAGTGATGCATGTTACATCTAAGACGACAGTTGCCTTACCGGCCCACGGAGAGAATGAATGTCGTAAGCTATCCGATCAGGGACATTGTGATGGAGGCAAAACGCGAAGAAGCAAAAGGCAAAAAGATGATCTACCTCAACATCGGAGATCCCCCGCAATACGGCTTTGAACCGTTTAAAGTGATAGCCGACCGCGTGAAGAGCGCGCTTGACGAGAACTGGAAGGGGTATGCGCCCTCTGAGGGCGACGAGCTCCTCAGGACGACCGTGGCGAAGATCGAAAAATGCCGGCCCGAGGATGTCTTCGCCGTCGCCGGCCTGACCGAGGGCATCGACTTCTTCTTCCATTCGTTCATAGGGTTCGGGGAAAAGGTGCTTCTCCCGAATCCCGTATATCCGCTGTACCTGAGCAAGGCCAAACAGTTCGAGGGAGAGAGCGTCTTCTACCGGCATGACGCTGAGGGGCAGATAGATGTCGCCTACCTGGCAAAGAGGATCGAGGGCGCAAAGGCGATGGTGATCATCAACCCGAACAATCCCCTGGGGTCTGTCTATTCTGAAAAGAACCTTGCAGAGGTCGTTGCGCTCTGCGCGGAGTACGATGTCCCCATTTTTTACGACGGTTCGTATGACCAGCTCATCCTTGAAGGCAAACTGGTGGACTTCAGGAAGGTGGCCAGGAATAAGATACCGTTCATATACGGGAGCTCCCTCTCAAAGGATTTCTGTTACACCGGCGCACGGATTGGGTGGGTAACGTTCCATGGGGACAAGTGGTCTGAGGTCAAGAACGCTTTTTTCCTCCTCTGCAACCAGCGTCTTTCCGTGAACTGGGAATATCAGCAGGCTGCCGCCGCAGCGATCGTGGACCCCTCGTATCCGGCCTACATCGCCGACATGAGGAAAAAGCTGGTCGAAAGAAGGAACACGTTCATTAAGATGGCCAAGAAGCTGGCGCTTTCTTTCCCGGTCCCGATGGGCGCGTTCTACGCGTTCATGAAGATAGAGACGCCGAAATGGAAGAAGGACCTTGAATTCGTGCGTGCCGCGCTGAAGGAAGGGGTGGTCTTCGTCCCCGGCTCCGGCTTCGGCAGGCAGGAGGACGGGGTCTATTTCAGGACGACCTTCCTGCCCGAACCGGAGATCATCGAAGAGGCCTTCAGCAAGATTAAAAAGCTGCTGTAATACACAAAGCATCCGCCGCATCAGCAGGGGGCTGAAGACCGAGGTCTTTTGCCCCCTGTTTATTGGGCACGGGCTGCAGCGGTTCCTGCTCCGGCCGGGCCGTTTTATTAAAAGACAGGGCCGGTATGTTATAATTTTTTATGTCAGATTCAGCAGGGACAACTGTTTCGGAAAGGCCCTTGATCACGGACGACCAGCTTCCGAAGGTCCCCTTTGTCCTTAATACCATATCCTCGCGCTTCATACGCGAGAACCACGTTGTCCCTCTTGAGCTCAAAAACAATGTCCTGAAGGTGGTCATGTCTGACCCCGGCGACCGGCTGACGATCGATGCCTTAAAAGTGGCTACCTCGGCCGAGGTCATGGTCCTTCCCGGGGAGCCCAAGGCCCTGACCGACTATATTGCAAAGTTCTACGGCCAGGAGGCCCAGAATATCAACAAGATCGTTGAGGACATGGGCGAGCGCGGGGTCGAGTTCATCAGGGAAGAGGAAGAGGATGTCGGCCACCTGAAGGACCTTGCCTCTGAGGCCCCGGTCATACGGCTGGTGAACCTGCTGATAACGCGCGCTGTCGAAAGCAGGGCAAGCGATATCCATATGGAGCCTTTCGAGGATGAACTGCGGGTGAGATACCGCATTGACGGTGTGCTGCACGAGACAGAGTCTGTGCCGAAGAAGCTCCAGGCAGCGATCGTCTCGCGGGTAAAGATCATGGCCAAGCTGAACATTGCCGAGAGGAGGCTGCCTCAGGACGGCCGCATACGCCTGAAGGTCGGGGAGATGGAGGTCGACCTCAGGGTCTCGACCATCCCGATACTGCACGGAGAGAGCGTGGTCATGAGGATACTCCAGAAAGAGGGGATCGTCATCGACCTCAACAGGCTGGGCTTCCCGAAGGACACCCTTGATACCTTTAATCAGCTTATCAGGAAACCCAACGGCATCATACTCGTCACCGGACCGACCGGAAGCGGCAAGACCACAACACTCTACGGCGCGCTCGACAAGATCAATTCCCCCGACAAGAAGATCATCACGGTGGAGGACCCGATCGAATACCAGTTGAAGGGGATCAACCAGATCCAGGTGAAGCCCCAGATAGGCCTGAACTTTGCCAATACCCTGCGGCATATCGTGCGGCAGGACCCTGATATCATCATGATCGGCGAGGTCAGGGACCTTGAGACGGCAGAGATCGCGATACAGTCGGCGCTGACCGGACATGTCGTCTTTTCGACCCTGCATACCAACGATGCCCCCAGTTCTATAACCAGGCTCCTGGATATGGGGGTGGAGAACTTCCTTCTGTCCTCCACCATACGCGGCATACTTGCCCAGAGGCTGGTGAGGATCATCTGCCCCGCCTGCAAAGAGGTCGACACCTCCGGAGCCGACAAACAGGAGCTCTCGAAGTTCGGCTTTAGCCCGGACATGACCACCTACAAAGGCCAGGGCTGTGAAAAATGTTCCCAGACCGGGTATTACGGAAGGGCCGGGATCTTTGAGCTCCTGACGATCGATGAGGATATCCGCAAGCTTATCCTTAAGGACTCGGATTCCAACCAGATACGGGATGCTGCGAGGAAGAACGGCATGAAGACGCTGCTTGAGGATGGCGGTGAAAAGATAAAGGCCGGTATGACAACGCTCAGCGAGGTCCTCAGGGTCACCCAGGAGACCTGATGGCTGTTTTTTCGTACAAGGCCACAACACCTGAGGGGACGCTCACGGAGGGTGTTATCGAGGCTGCTGATGAGAGCACTGCCCTGGACCGGATCAGGAATTCCGGTCTCATACCCCTCAAGATCGCTGCCCCCCGGGACTCTTCGGCCAGGAGTTTTTTTGCGCGGGCGCCGAAAGGCGACATCCTGACATTCACCAATGAACTTTCCGCCCTGCTCGGGGCCGGGCTCCCCCTTGACCGCGCCCTGAACATCCTCTCTGACATATCGGAAAGCGGGGAGATGAAGGAGATCATTAAGACGATACTGAAATCGATCCGCGAGGGGAGCGCTTTTTCGGATGCCCTCTCGAAGCATCCGCGGGTCTTCCCGAAGCTCTACGTTAATATGATCCGGGCCGGCGAGGCAGGCGGTGTCCTCGATGTCGTGCTCGATAAGCTGAACGAATTTCTCGAATCGACCAAGGAGTTGAAGGAGCATGTCTTTTCTGCCATGATCTATCCGGCCATCCTCCTGGGGACGGGCGGGCTTTCGATCCTGGTGCTGCTGATCTATGTGCTGCCTAAATTTTCGGTCATCTTTGCCGAGATGGGCACGACCATGCCCCTTCCGACACAGATCATCATCGGGATCAGCAACGGGGTGAAATATTACTGGTGGATGGTCCTCATCGTTGCCTTTTTTGCCTGGATCGCCGCCAGAAATTATATACGGACCGAAGAAGGCCGGTATCAGTGGGATTCCCTGAAGCTGAGACTGGTCGGGGACCTGGTCCGCAAGATCGAGACCGCGCGGTTCACCCGGACCCTCGGGACGCTGCTGCAGAGCGGCGTGCCCCTCCTGCAGGCCCTGAACAATTCAAAGGACATCATCAACAACCGCGTCATTGCCGCATCGATCGACGGCGTCTCCAAAGGGGCGAAGGAAGGAAAGGGTATCGCGGCGCCGCTTGCCAGTGCGAATGTCCTGCCCTCCCTTGCGCTTTCGATGATAAAGGTCGGCGAGGAGACCGGGCAGCTCGATGTCATGCTCCTGCGGGTTGCCACAACCTATGAAAAGAGCCTCAGGGTGGCCATCAAGAGGTTCATCAGTTTTCTGGAGCCGGTGATGATACTCGGGATGGGGCTGGTCATAGGCTTTATCGTCATGTCCATGCTTATGGCCATATTCAGCATAACCAACCTGCCGTTCTGACAGTGGATGCTGGGATGCAGACCAACCCGCCATCAGACCGCTCACCCCATTCCGCCGTCAGGCCCCTGAGACAGTCACACGGGTTCACCCTCCTTGAACTGATCATCGTCATGTTCCTTGTGGCCCTGCTCTTCGGGATGGCGACGGTTTTTCTGGTCAACAGTCTGCCCGCCGGAAAGTTCAATGCGGCAGTGAGGGACCTGGGCTCTGCGATCCGGCATGCGCGGTCTCTGGCTCAGGTCAACGGGACGGCGCAGGCCGTTGTCCTGGACCTTGACGGCAAGAGGTTCGGCATCAGCGGAAAGGTGATGAAGCCGTTCCCCCCGGATGTCATGATCAGGGTCCAGGCGCCTTTTTCAGAGGATGTCACCACGGGCACCTACTCCTTTCATTTCAGTCCTTCCGGCGGATCTGACGGAGGGACGATCGTCCTTATGAGTGCGAAAAGGAAGGTCCGGATCGAACTGGACCCGGTAGCCGGAGCTATCGTGGTGAGAGAATGACCAGCCCGAAGGCCGGACAGCGGAGCGCAGGTTTTACCCTCCTTGAGGTCCTTGTTGCGATGGCAGTGCTGAGCATTGCCATCGTAGCTGTCTTTGAGCTCTTCTCTGCCGACCTCAGGGTGCTTTCGGCATCAGACGATTATGCCGCCGCCGTCATAAAGGCAGAGGCAAAGATGCGGGAGGTCCTCGATGACGAGAAGCTCACCGAACGCTCCTGGCAGGAGACCTCTGACGACGGGTTTGTCTTTGCGGGGGTCATAAAGAAGACGGCTGAGAACAGGACGGAGGTCCTGCCGGTGGACCTCCTTGAGATAGATCTCACGGTCACCTGGACCCGGGGGCTGAAGGAGCGTTCTTTCAGCATCAGGACAATGAAGCTTGTGGCGAAGAAGGTATGAAAGAACTCCCGGGAGGCCGCGCAGATCTGACCGCATCGCGTGAAGCCGGGTTTACCCTGCTGGAGCTGATGATATCTTTTGCGATCATCGCCCTCATCGTTGTTGCCATCGCCGGTTCCATACGTCTTGCCCAGCATTCCATGGAGTCGGGGGAAAAAAAGGCTGATGCCCTCGAAAGGACCCGGGTCTCCTTCACTATCATCAACTCGCAGATACAGTCCCAGGCCCCGCTGACGTATGTGGATGATGCGAAACAGAAATTCTATTTCGAGGGTGACCGGGAGACCCTGCAGCTGTCGACCAACTATTCGATCTGGGGGAGGGAGAAGGGCTTTGTGGTCGTCAGGTACAGGGTGGAATCCGACAGCAGGGGCAAAAAGACGCTCCTTGCCTCTGAAAAGACCATTGGACTTGACAACAGCAGGGAGACCAGTCTCTTTACGGGATTCGATACCATATTTTTCGAGTATTTTTTTAAAGAGCCGGCAGCAGAGCAGGGCACCTGGATCGAGAAATGGACCGAGGAAACGAGCGTCCCCGAAAAGATACGCCTTAATCTTGTGATGGATAGAAAAGATTACTCTATGATCATCCCGATGAGGACTGCGGTGGTCCGGGGCAAGCAGCAGTCCTCAGCGCCCGGAGCTTCGACCAGGCCGTCAAGGCCGGGGGGCAGACCGTGAGCAGAAACTTCATCCACCTGCGAAATGATCAGGGCATTGCGCTGCTCCTTGTACTGTGGGTACTGATGGTATTGATGGTCATGGCGTTGTCGTTCACCTACCTGACGAGGACCGAGGCCCTCGGGGCCCTGTCCTTCAGGCAGACGGTTGAGAGAAAGTTCCTGGCCGAGGCCGGGATCGAAAGGGCGGTCATGGAGATCTTATACCGGCGCCTCAACCAGGGGGCAAAGGTCATCCAGGAGGACAGGGAGGTATGGAGGACTGACGGCACTCCTTACAGGACCGAGACCGGGACCGGCCACTATTCCGTGCGCATAATTGATGAGGGCGGCAAGGTGGACATTAACAGAACGCCTGATGTAATATTAAGAAATCTCCTGCATAACCGGGGATTGAAACAGGAGGATGCAGACATGATCGTTGATGCGATCATGGACTGGAGAGACGCTGATGACCTGCACAGGATAAACGGGGCCGAGAGCGACTATTATATGTCCCTGCCCAATCCCTATAAGGCACGGAATGCTGATTTTGAGACGCTGGAGGAACTGCTGCTGGTGAAGGGTGTTACTGCTGAACTTTTATATGGAGGTGCGGGCACGAAAGGCCTTATCGACCTCCTGACGATCAATTCAAGGACCGGCAAGGTCAACCTCAATTCAGCTCCCCGCGAGGTCCTGATGGCGGTTCCGGGCATGTCGGCAGAGGATGCCGATGCCATCCTGGCCAACCGCGATGCCCAGCCCCCGCTGAACGTCACGGCGTTGATCGGCAAAAATTATACGGTCCTTGCACCATTCGTCGATCTTGCCGATAGCACGGCGTTCTCGATCGAATCATCGGGCCACCGGCCCGCAGACAAGACCGGGTATGCGATCAGGGCCACGATCGCCCTGGAGCAAAATGGTAAATTCCGGTATCTTTATTACAAAAGCCCGGTGACGATAGATAATGCCAGCGATACCAGCAACTAAGAGATTGGCCTCATACACGGCAGCCTCTGCCCTGAAACTTGCAGGCCTGGGGCAGGCCCTTAAAGAGGTGTTGTTCTTCAGTCCTGCCGACGACCGCATCTATCCGCGCAGAAACCTTTCCGCAGTCATCGAAAAGGGCCTGATCTCCGTTGCCTTCGGTTCAAAGGTGTTTTCGATGATCTCGATAAAAGGCGCGCGGGAATATCCCTTTGATGAGTCGAAATATCCCCAGCCCGAGGAACTGGCCTCAGCCGTATCTCTGGCGCTCAGCGAGCTGGGCGGGCAGGCCTCAGAGATAACTCTCTGCCTTCCGAAGGCATGGACCGTTGTCAAGACCGTGGATTTTCCTGCAACGGTCAGGGAGAACCTCCCGGACGTTGTGCGGTACGAGATGGACAGGATCACCCCTTTCAGTCCTGACGATGCCTATTATGACTTCAGGGTCCTGCATGAGAAGAACGACAGGCTGACCCTGCTTATTGCCGCTGCCAGGACAGAGGTGGTGCTGCCGTATATCAATGCGCTGACGACGAAAGGGATCAGGGTCAGCAGGCTTTTTGTTGACCTGCAGGTGATGATGGAGCTCTGCCGGCATATGGACGGCCGTCCGGGCAGCCTCTTTCTGAAGGTGGAGCGTGATGGATATGAGGGTGCGCTGGACATGGCCGGTCCTGAGCCGGTCATCTTTGCAGATTCATTCAGTCAGGGCGATGAGCTGGGCCAGGTGCAGCAGCTTGCCGCAGCGATACAGTCACTGCCGGGACAGCAGGCCGGGGGGAAGGCCCAGCGGGCCATGCTCCTTATCAGGGACAACAACCCGGTCCTCAGGGAGCACCTGAAGTCCCGCCTGAACCTGCCGGTGACGATGACAGGGGAGTCGGACCTCAGGGTCAGGTTCTCGGCCCCGGTCAAAGCCAGACCTTTTGCCGCGATCGCAGGCGTTTACCAGTCGCTGCAGCCAGAGGCCTCACAACTGGACCTTCTCAGGAGGGGCGTCAGGTCGCAGCAGAAGACGCCGTTTGCCGTCACCCTGCTCCTGCTGCTCGGCATCGTCGTTGTCGCCGGCCTTTATCTGGTTGCCCCGCTGCAGATCGAACAGCGCCGGCTCAGGGACATATCCGGCCAGGTGGCATCCAGGAAGGATGAGGTAAAAAAGATCGAGGCGCTTCAGAAGGAGCTTGAGGCGGTAAGCGCTGAGGTGGCGACGATCACCGATTTCAAAAAACCGGAACCGGCGACCCTCAACATACTCAGGGAGATCACGTCGGTAATGCCGAAGACAGCATGGCTTACCCGGGCCAAGATCACCGCCTCGACCGTTGAGATCGAGGGGTATGCCGGTTCAGCCAATGAACTCCTGCCGAAGCTCGAGGCCTCACCCTACCTGAGGAAGGTGGAGTTCGGATCGTCGACGTTCAGGGACGCCAAGATGAATGCCGACAGGTTCGTCATAAAGATGGAGATCGAGGGCGCAAAAAAGGCTGAGCCGATAAAGGGCGAGACTGTTGCGCCGAAGGCCGCAGGAGCTCCGAAATGAAGGGGAGCAGGACACTTATCCTCGGGATCCCGCTGATCCTCCTGCTGCTGGGGGTTGCCGGATACAAATATGGATACCAGCGGGTGAAGTCCGACCTGTCTTCAATAAAAGAGGACGAGGCAGTGAAGGCAAAGCTGCTTGACAAGTACCTTGCCCTGATAGCCGAGAAGCCGCAGCTTGAAAAGAGGATCGCTGCATTGAAGGCGGAGCGGCAGGCCGACAATTCGAAGCTCGTCGACGGACAGACCCCGTCTCTCGCTGCAGCTGCCCTGCAGGAGACGATCAAGGGGATCATTTCCGGAAGGGGGGGGAGCATCTCGAGCGAGCGTGTCGGGAAACCGGAGAACCTGGGCAAATTCAAGGTTATAAGCGTCAGCATCGATGCGGTGCTTCCTGATGTGCGGGCCCTGAGCGATATCTTATATTCCATCGAGACGAGGACCCCGTATCTGGTCGTCAAGGAGATTGATGCAAGGAGCCGGAACCTCAGGGACCCGAAGGACCTTACCATTAAACTTGATATAGTGGCGTTAACGGCAGCCAAGTGATCTATCAGGTGTGAGGATCTTTCTGCGGAATGTTTTACCCTGCTGATGGTTGCTTCAGCGGACTGCTGTGAACTTTTCTAAAGCTCTGCCCCGCGTTTGTAGGCCGTCACATCAGCGAAGAAGGCCTTCACGAATTTCCCCGAGGAAGCGGCCCCGCCGGGTTTGGCCTTGATGACCTCTGAATTTTCCCAGTTCTGGAACAGGTCGATGATCTTGTCGAGGGATTCAAGATGCAGGGTCTCGATCGCCTCCCGGTGCGGCAGGGAGGTGGGCAGGTTCCTGTCGATGAAGGAGCCTATCTTTTCCTGATTGAAGACCGACAGCAGGACCATTCCCTTGAATATCCTCTTGTTCGTCTTGAATGAAAAAAGGAGCCTGTCGAGCGAATTCTCCAGAAAGAGGTCGTTCCTGAGCTGTATCTTTCTGTCTATCGCAACCGCCTGTCTCCAGTATTTCTTGCTGATGAAGCAGTCCGCCTTCAGTTCCATGACGGTATGCCCGAGGTTCTTCCGGTCGGCCGTAAAGATGTTATGCGCTACGGTATCAGCGGCCAGATGGCTCATGTACCCATAGACAAAGGCCTTCTGCTGGTCCGTGACCGCCGCATTATGGAGATCGAAGGCAACTTCCCAGCTGTGAGAGCTCCGGTGGTCCGGCAGGTACTTCTTGCCGATGATGCTGTCCGCCATGAGATTGCCGTAAATGAAATCCTTGCGGTATCTCCTGATGATCGCCAGCAGTCCGGCAGGCAGCAGTGGGCTCAGAGAAAATAGTTCGTTGCCCAGATAGATATGGGTCAATGGCCCCCAGGCAAGCGCCACTGAAGGAACGAGCATAAAAGAGACGGCAAGCAGTATCCTGAATAGTCTCATTGCATCCTCCTGATGATGTCAAACAGCAGCCTGACCCCGATACCCGAAGCCCCCTTGGGTGTATAGGGTTTGTCCTTTTCCGTCCATGCGGTCCCTGCTATGTCAAGATGGGCCCAGGGGGTGTCACCGGCGAATTCGCTGAGGAACTTCGCCGACGTTGCCAGAGACCCGGTCCTTCCCCCGATATTCTTTATGTCCGCAACGTCGCTTTTAAGATATTCCCGGTATTCATCGAAGAGGGGCATCTCCCAGACCCTCTCATTCACAAAGTCAGCAGACTCCTTTATGACCTCCATAACGGACCGGTTGTTCCCCATCATGGCAACCGCCTCGCCGCCGAAGGCAATGGCACAGGCGCCGGTGAGGGTCGCGATATCGATGACCGCGTGAGGCTTGAACCTTTTTGCATACCCGAGGGCATCAGCCAGCGTCAGGCGGCCTTCTGCATCGGTATTGATTATTTCGACGGTCATCCCGCCGAGCGTCCGGACAACATCTCCCGGCCGCGTTGCGCTGCCGCCCGGCAGGTTCTCGGTAGCCGGCAGGATCCCGATGATATGGACAGGGAGCCTGAGCAGGGAAACGGCCCTGATAAGGCCGAGCACCGCTGCACCTCCGGCCATATCATATTTCATCTTTTCTAGCCCGTCAGAGGGCTTGATCGAGAGCCCTCCGCTGTCAAAGGTGACTGACTTGCCGATAAGGATGAGCGGGTCCTTTTTCGATCCCCGGTACTCCAGGACGATGAACTTTGGAGGTTCGTCAGAGCCTTTCGATACAGACAGGTAGGCGCCCATCCCGAGCTTCTCAGCGTCCTTCCGCTCGAGAACGGTCACGCTGACGTCCTTCCCTCCAAGCGCAAGCGCTGCGCCGGCAAGATGCGTCGGGGTCATGGTGTTTGACGGGGCATTCACCAGGTCGCGGGCAAAACAGACAGCCGAGGCCAGGACCTCCATGGTCCTGATCCCGTCGCTCAGTGCTTTGAGCGGCTTTGAGAGCAGGGTGATCTTTCTGATCTCCCGGGTCTCTTTTTCGGTCTTGTAGAGGTCATAGGTATAGAGGCCCAGCAGGCCGCCTTCAATGAAATAGACGGCGGAGAGGTCATTGCCCGGGGTCGCCGGCAGGGAGAGCGCGACCTCCCTGATACCTGCGGTGCGAAGATGGGCAAGGGCCTTGCCGCCTGCCTGTCTGAGGACCTCGGGACCGATCTTTTCTTTTTCCCCCAGGCCCAGTAGCAACAGCCGGCCGGGCTTTATATCGGCAGGGGCCGGCAGCAGGAGGACCTCGTTCTTTTTTCCGCTGAATTCATCAGGGGAGATCTTCCGGAGCAGGGCAGCGACCGAGGCACCCAGGTCCTTTGAGGGCTTGATCTGGCCTTCGATGAAAGGAAGGATCAGGGCGTCGCAGGCGCAGTCTTTGCCCGGGATGTTTTTTATTTGTATATTCAAGATGTCAGCACCTTTATAGGATATAAGCTTATAATTAATTTTAATCTATCGGAGGCCGAAATATCCAGAACTTCCGGTTCGCCCGCCGGGATATTTTTCACCCTTATGCTTGCGGCATTGACTCAATCATACAAAATCTTTTAAACTTATAGACTTCGTTTGTTCATCACTTACCAGGATGACCAGTATTCCGCCGGGCGTCGTTGAACAAATAGAGACTAAATTGACAGTGAGGTAATTACTATGACTGATGAGCATACAGAAAATATCCCGGCAGAAAGCGCTGAAAGCTTTGCAGAGCTTTTTGAGAAGAGCAACAGGCAGACCGAGAGGCTTCGCCCCGGCCAGAAGGTCAGGGCTGAGGTGGTCAGCATCTCGGGCGACCTCGTATACATAGACCTCGGCGGAAAGAGCGAGGGGGTCATCAACCTCAGTGAGTTCACGGACAAGGAAGGCGTCGTCACCGTCAAGACCGGGGACAGCATCGAGGCCTTTTTTGTGTCGGTCCAAAACGGCATCAGGAAGCTCACGACCATTGTCAGCGGGTACTCGGCTGTTTCTCTGAACAACATCAGGGATGCCTTTGAGGCAAATATCCCGGTTTCCGGCGAGGTGAGGCGGGAGGTCAAGGGCGGCTTCGAGGTCTCTGTCGGCGGGGTCAGGTCTTTTTGTCCTTTTTCCCAGATCGATCTGAGGGGCGGCCGTGAGGGAGGTGTCTATCTCGGGATGACCTTTCCGTTCAAGGTGCTCGAGTTCAAGGAGAACGGAAGGAATATCGTCCTTTCAAGAAGGGCAGTGCTTGACCAGGAAAGACTGGTGAAGATCGAGGAATTCAAGAAGACCCTCCTCAAGGGCAGCGAAGTGCCGGCAACGGTCGTGTCGCTCCAGAAGTTCGGGGCCTTTGTGGACCTCGGCGGCATCGACGGCCTGATCCCGATCAGTGAGCTTGCCTGGGAACGGGTACCTCTGGCCAGCGATGTCCTGTCGGTCGGTCAGCAGATCACCGCAAAGATCATATCAGCGGACTGGGATGCCAACCGGATCACCTTAAGCCTGAAGGCCATGCAGCAGGACCCCTGGACAGGGGTTGCAGACAGGTATCCTGCTGACAGCAAGGTGAAGGGTGTCATTACCCGACTGTCTCCTTTCGGGGCCTTTGTCAAGCTCGAAGCCGGGATCGAGGGGCTTGTTCATATCTCGAACCTTGGAGCCGGGAGAAGGATCAATCACCCGAAAGAGGTTGTCGCCGTCGGCCAGGAAGTGGAGGTCTATGTCCTGGCTGCTGATGCAGCAGCGAGGAAGATTTCTCTTTCTCTTCAGCCGAAGGTGGAGCCGAAAAAGATCGAACTGCCGGAAGTCGGGGCCGTGCTTGACGGCGTCGTTGACAAGGTGATGCCTTTCGGTGTCTTTGTGAAGATGAGCAGCGGGCTTACCGGTCTGGTCCCTAATTCAGAGACCGGGACAGCCGGCGGGACCGACCTCAAAAAGGTATTTCCTGCAGGTTCTGCGATACAGACGATCGTCACCGAGGTCGATACGACGAGCGGCAAGGTCCGCCTGAGCCGCAAGGCCCTTTCTGAAAAGAGCGACGAAGGCGAGTATAAGGAATATCTCAACACGGTCAAAAAGACCGAAAGCAGTTCCGGTGGTCTGGGGAGCCTAGGCGAGTTGCTTAAGGCAAAGATGGACGAAAAGAAACAGTCCGCCTAATTAAAGAGCGTCTGCTCCTTGCTTCCGAGCACGGAGCAGATCGACCGGGCCAGGTCCTTGTCGACGGAGAAGGCCCCGTCGTGATGCAGATCGATGATGATATCGATCTTGTCTATCAGCTTTCCCATGTATTTCATGCAGCCGACTATCTGGATCACCCGGGTGTTCGGTCTGTCGAGCAGTCTGCCGATAAGCTCCATCTGGCTGCTGCTTCTGCCGTATATTTCGTCGATGATCAGGATCATGGGGGAGTCCATCTCCAGGAGCTTCTTCATGTCGTCCACAACGGTGAGATCGCTTTTCAGTGAATTGATGTACAGCAGGTACTTCTCATAGCTGACCGGCCTTTTTTTCCCTTCATAGTCGAATGGATTCCCGACATAATAGACATGGGGCTCGTCCTTGACCGCCTTCATGGTATTGGTGATCTTGCCGACACCCTGTATGCCGCGGATAAGGATGTTCTTATGAGACTGCAGGGCCTTTCTGATATTGGCAGGGTTGTCCGCAGTAAATTCGATCTCGATGCCCTTGGCCTTCATGTGCTTATTGTAACACCCCCATAATTTTTTGTGAATTGCAAAAAACTAAGAACATTATGAACCGTTGTTGTCAGTTGACAGTACTGCCTTTCGCTCCGGCAGCCCTTTTTCTGCCGCTCTAGGCTCATTGCGCTACAGTCGTGAAACTCGCCCTCCGGGCTCAGACACTCCCGACTGTTTAACGCTCCATTTCGCCAAGACCGGAAACGAAAAAAGGGCAATGTCGCTTAAGGCAGCACTGTCAACTGCAGATCATGGTGTCAGGGGAATGCGGCTATTTGAAGGGGATACCCAGAGCTTCTGCGAGGGCCTTGAGCTGTATAGCTCCATTGCGAATATTGAGGCCGCTCCTGAGCTCAGCATTCTCGTTGAGGGCCCGGTCTATGCCCAGGCCGGCGAGAAGTCTGATGTAAGGGAGGGTCGCGTTCGTGAGGGCAAGTGTTGCGGTGACCGGATAGGCCCCGGGCATGTTTGCCACCGTATAGTGAAGTATGCCGTCCACCCGGTAGACCGGATCGTCATGGGTCGAAGGTCTTGAGGTCTCGGCGCATCCGCCCTGATCAATGGATACGTCAACGATGACCGAGCCTTTTTTCATGGTCCCGAGCATCTCTTTTGTTATCAGCACCGGGGTCCTGCCGCCCGGGACGAGCATGGCACCGATAATGAGATCGGCTCCTCTTATTTCGTCCGAGACCGCAGCGGAGGTGGCGGGTCCTGTCTTTACAGTACCGTTGAAGAGTTCGTCTATTGCATGGAGTTTATCAAGTCCCCTGTTGAGCACGACCGTATCCATGCCGAGTCCCCTGCTGATGCGCGCAGCATTCGTGCCGACCACCCCGGCGCCGAGTATGACCGCCCTGGCAGGCCTGACCCCGGTTGCCCCGGGGGGGAGCATCCCTGTCCCGCCGTGCACTGCCTGCAGAAAATAGGAGCCGACGAGGGGGGCCATCCTCCCGGCGATCTCGCTCATGGGGGTCAGCAGCGGCAGACTGCCGTTCTTCCTGACCGTCTCATAGCCGATGGCCGTTACATTCCGGCCCAGGAGGAACTCGGTCAGTTCCCTGTTCGGGGCCAGGTGCAGATAGGTGAACAGGGCCTGGCCGTCGCGAAAAAGATGGTATTCAGAGGGCAGGGGCTCCTTCACCTTGACGATAAGGTCGGCCCGGCCAAAAAGGGTCTCCCGCGGAACAATATCCGCGGCTACTGCACTATAATCCTCATCCCGAAATCCGCTGCCGTCCCCGGCGCGGGTTTCGACCAGGACCGAATGCCCGTCTTTCCTGAGTTCCGCGGCCCCGCCAGGGGTGAGGGCGACCCGGTGCTCCTCCTTCTTTACCTCCCTGGGGACGCCGATGATCACGCTATTTGAAGTGTCCGAGTATCTCAGATTTCTCGACCTTTGTCAGGTCCAGTGTGATGTTCTTGTTCAGCTTTGCCCTTACCGACGAATCCAGGTTCCCGAGGATCTGTCCGTTTATCTGTTTGCCGGCTGCCAGGTACCACCCGTCGCAGGCAGTTCTTGTGATGAGTGAATTAATGTCCCTCGCAATGAGCTTCAATGCCCTCCGGGAGTTCTCAAGCTCAATATTATGCGGTTCGCCAGAATGTGTCGAAAGTCCGTTCTGGCCTCCGGTCCCGAAGCGTCCGAGACTATCGCTGACCTTCTCCGACATCCTGCCATGTCCTTCCAGTGTGTCGTAGCTTTCGACCAGCTCCAGCCGTGGACTCTCTGCAGGTTCTTTGATCAACCGGTATGCCTTGAAATGACCAAGATCAACAGCAACGATCAGTCTGTTCATATGCAGCCTCCTTTGACGTTGTCTTAATTACATTATATGAGATTTACCGGATGCTGGCAAGAAAGGTCGGAGAAAGGGGGTGAAGAACAAAAAAAAGGGGGGCTTTCGCCCCCCGTGATAAAGCAGGAACTAGAAGGTTACATCAAAGGTGAAATAGATATCGTGTGCGGTCTTGACGGGCGCGAACAGCTGTGTCTTTGAGGGATCAAAGGCGTTTAAGTCCTTGATCTTCTTCGGTTCTCCAACCCAGTTGTTGCTGCCGGTGTAGTCGAAGCTGTAGTACTGGTAGCCGAGCCTCACAAAGGCCTTGCCCTTTTTCGAGAACGGCTTCTGCTTCAGCTCCTGGATGATATATGCCTCATAGACATCACCCCGCGTGCCGAGCTTGCTCGTCCAGAGGTCGTCTGCTGCCGGCAGCATGCCGATCCAGTACTTTGAGCCGTGGTTATACTCAAGGCCTATCTTCGTGCCGGTCGCATTGAAATCATAACGGCCGCCGAGATAAACGGCTCCGCCGGTATGGCTCTTCCTGTCTACAGCAAGGGTCGACGGATCATCATCATAGAGAAGACCGAAGCCTGCATTGATCGGCGCGCCGCCATTGATGCTGAAGAACGGAAGGCCAAAGGTGTTGGTGTTGGGGTGAGAACTGCTCATCGTTGCTGAGGCAAAGAGATTGAGGTCTCCGTTGCCGAGCTTCGGCAGTCTCGCAAGGACAACGCCGCCGAACCAGTCGATATCACCCATATTGGTCGTGACCGGTATGTTCAGGCCGGCGAAGCTCCCGCCGTCAGAAGGGACGTTGAAGATATTAAAGCCCCTCTGCCACTGGAGTTCTGCATGCAGGTTGTCGGTGTCAAAAGGCACCACCTGGATGCCCAGGAAATCGGTGTCCTTGATGCTGTTGAACTGGCTCTTGAAGCCGCTGTCAAAGCCGCGGCCATAGCAGATCTTTGCATAGGCGCCGGGCAGTGCATCGATGTCGGGTGCAGCGCCGACGGTCAGACCGTCAAAGGCATAGTCGACCATGAGGCCGGGGATGCCGGCATTGCCGATCTTCTCGGTGTTCTGTTTGAGGTTCGTCGGTACGCCGCCCGTGGACGGCCTTCTGCCGACGGAGAACCATACCGGGGCGCCGCCGATGTTGGACCAGGTAGCATAGGCCTGATCAACCCTGAGCGCATTATCGGAAGGAACATGGCCGATGATGCCGTCAAATACCCCGAAGCCTCTGTCAGCAAAGAACCCATTGATAGGGGTGATCGTCTCATGTCCCCAGATCTTGTACATGAGGAGCCGTGCCTTGACTGTAACGTCCTCGGTAGCATTGGCCTTCAGATTCAGTCCAAAACGGTTCAGCAGCAGGGAATCGTTCTTGACCGTATACCCGGGTAATCCCTGTGTGAAAAAAGCAGTGGTCGCCCCCGGAAAAGGGAAGTTTGGGACAGGATACTGAGCACCGGGGTTATACTGCATATAGTCGTGGATCTTGCCCCTGAGGGAATCGAACCGGAAGCGATAGTCGCCGCCGATCTCCAGCCATGACGGCATGGCCCCCTTGTCAGCCTTCTTGTCGGCTGCAACTGCCGGCTTTTCAGCTGTCTTCATCTCATTCATCTGTTTCTTCAGTGCGTCAAGTTCCCTCGACATGTCATCGATCTTCTTCATAAGGTCCGACTGGTCCATTGCAAAGACCGGCAGGGGAAGAAGAAGTGCCAGCGAAATGATTACTGCAAAAAATACTCTCATGAAAACCTCCTTTAACAAGATTATTTTACGGCTTAACAGCCTGGTTTTGTGCCTCTGAGGTCATTGGTGTCCCTGATGAGCTTTTTCCCGTCCTTCTCCGTGTAACGGATCTTGACCTCGTCGCCCTTGAAGAGCCTGTCGTCGAGCTTCTGCAGGGCCTTGTCGCTTTCAATGCTGAAGGTCATCTCCTTGCCGTCGTCCGCAGTGATGGTCACTGTCTTGGCCTCAAGATCATATCCGGATATCTTGCCCTTTACCGAGCTCTTCTCGGCTGACAGTGCAATGCCGGCAGAGATCGAGAGACAGAACAGGATCATCGTCAGCAGCGTCACGAACCTTAAACTTTTCATACTTCCTCCTGATGGTAAGACGATTAATGTATACACTGCTTCATGCCGGTTCATACCAGTCCGGCGATGCAGTGCCTTTCCTTAAATTGTAGTCAAAACCTGCTATTTTTCTACCATTAAATATATCGTATCCGGTTTTCAAAGTCAATGAAATTCTAAACAATAAAATAATGCAATAAGCATACCAAAAAAGTTCATGCTGCCGCAGGCAGGGAGTATCATTAATCCGGCCCGATCCCGGGCCCTGCAGGGCAGGTTTCTTCAAAAAAACATCATGCTTCTGCTATCATCGATATACCCGGAATTCAGCGTCAGAATAAAGGCCTCATCCATAATGACGCGGGGTGACATCTTTCGGAGATATAATGATAAAACTGATCATGTTTGACCTCGACGGAACACTGGTGGACTCGGGCCTTGATCTTGCCAATGCCCTGAACCATGCAACAGTCCCCTTTGGCTATCCGGAACTTTCGGTGGAGCAGACAAAGTGTCTTGTCGGCGACGGGGTCAACCAGCTGATAGAAAAGGCGGTCGGCCAGGGCAACAATGATGTAGCGGCAAAGGTCCTTCAGAGATTCGTTGAGTATTATTCCCGGCACCTTACCGATCACACCCGTCCCTATCCCGGGGTGAGGGAGACCCTGGCAGGATTAAGCGGCTATAAAAAAGCGGTTGTGTCGAACAAGATGGAGGCCATGTCCCGGAAGATACTCGATGACCTCGGGCTGCTGGTCTTCTTTGACCTGGTCCTCGGCAGCGACAGCGTTGAGGAGAGAAAGCCGTCGCCGATGCCCCTGCTCAGGGCCATGGAACTTCTGTCCGTCCCGCCGCACGAGGCGGTCATGGTCGGCGACAGTAGTCATGATATCACTGCAGGCAGGTCGGCCGGCAGCATGACGGTCGCTGTTTCGTACGGGTTCCGGGAGCGCAGCACCCTCAGCAATGCGGACCATATCATCGATTCCCCGGCCGGGCTGCTTCCCCTCGTGCAGCGGCATGGTCCATAATATCGGGTATGCCGACGACGCTTGATTACATCAGGGACCTGAAACTCTATCAGAACAGGTCCGGGTACCGGTTCTCGGTCGATGCGCTCCTCCTCTATGCCTTTGTCCATATGAAGCATGTGCATTGCGCGGCCGATCTCGGCACGGGGTCAGGCATCATCGGGCTTCTGATCGCAAAAAAATACCGTAAGGCGAAGGTCCTCCTCGTGGAACTCCAGGAGTCTCTCGCCCTGCTTGCTGAAGAAAATATCCGGCTGAACGGACTTCACGACAGGGTGTCCCTGGTGAGTGCCGACATCAGGGATATCAGGGGCAGGCTCGAACCTCAAAGCTGCGACCTGGTGATCTCGAACCCGCCATTCAGAAAGCCGGCCACCGGGCGTCTCAGTGAAGGGGAGGAAAAGGCAGTTGCCCGGCATGAGCTGAAGATCAGCCTCCCCGACCTTGCCGCGTCAGCCTCATATCTATTAAAGGGGAGGGGACGGTTCTTTATGGTCTTTCACCCGGACAGGCTGATCGAGGTGATCGATACGCTGAGGGCTCATTCCCTGGAACCCAAACGCCTGAGGTTCGTGCATAATGATGTGAGGTCCGTCTCAAAGATCTTCATGGTCGAGGCGGTCAAGGAGGGCAGACCGGGCCTGAAGCTCGAAACACCGCTCTTCCTCTATGAACGTCAGGGCGTCTATACGGATGAAGTGAAGAAGATGTACGGCGACCGGTAGCAACAACAGGAGAAAAGGAGAGCTATGCAGACGATCTCGGTCCCTTCGGGCCGCTGGCATGAGAACAAAGAGCGGGAGTTGACCTTTCCGTCCGGCTGGGAGGTGACAGACCTGACCTCCCCGGGTTTTGACAGTCCTGCCCTCAGCCCTGCCCGGATAAAAAGCAGGCTCATGGCTCCCGTGGCCGGGCCTTCGCTTGAGGAACTGGCAAAGGGGAAGAAGGAGGTGGTGATCGTCTTTGACGACATGACGCGGCCCACGCCGGTCGGGGATGTGGCCGCCCCGCTTCTTGAGATCCTGCATACCGCCGGGATCACCAAAGAGCGGATCCGTTTTGTCTGGGCCCTCGGCACTCACGCTGCCTATGACATGGGCAATGCCCGTAAAAAACTGGGGGATGAGATCGTTGAGAATTACGCGGTATACAATCACGATCCCTTCCAGAATAACGTCCTGATCGGCCGGACGCCGGCCGGGACCGACCTTTGGTTCAACCGAGAGGTCATGAGCTGCGACCTGAAGATAGGCATCGGCTGCACCACTCCCCATCCGCATGTGGGCTTCGGCGGCGGGGCCAAGATCGTCATGCCGGGGGTTGCGGGGATCGAGACGACCGTCCGGTTCCACGACCTGGCCCTTCGCAACAGGAGGCAGACCGGCCTCGGTAATTTCGACAACAACATCATGCGGAAGGAGTGCGATGCGGCCGGGGAGATGATGGGGCTGGACTTCAAGGTAGACTGCCTGATAAACCGCCGCGGGCTGATCACCAGCCTCTATGCCGGGTCATTCAGGGAGGTGCATGCTGCTTCGGCTGAGGAGGCCAGGGAACACTACGGCATCCCCTTTGCCACCGGGTTTGATGTTGTCGTCTGCAATGCATACGGCAAGGCCACTGAAGCGGCCATCGCCGCCATGGTCGGACTGCCGGCGATCAGGCCTGACGGCAGCAGCAGCATGGTACTGATCATCGACGCCCCGGAAGGGCAGGTCCCCCACTATGTCATGCGCTGCTGGGGGACCGGGTTCGGCGGCCGGCATTATGAACCAAAGATCGCCGGGAAGGGGCTGATCCGGACGATGCTGAAGAGACTGATCATCTTTGCCCCGCACCCCGATCCGACCATGCTCGACCTGCTCTGTCACCCCGGTGATGCCGTGGTCGTCAAGACCTGGTCCGGCGTCAGGGAGATACTTGAAAATGATCATCCGCAGACTGCCCGGGCCTGTGTCATTCAGGACGGCACAATGCAGTATATGAGGCGGTGAACAGGAGACGCGGAGGGACGGAATTCAGCCGGGCTTCAGGTCTCTGAGCAGTTCCGAGATCGTTCTTTTCAGCACCGGATGCAGGGTGTCCGGTGCGATCTCTGCCAGCGGGGCGAGGACGAATTCCCGTTCATGCATCAGGGGATGCGGTATGGTCAGGTCGTCGCTGCTGAGGACGAGGTCATCATACAGCAGGATATCAAGGTCAATGCAGCGCGGCCCCCATTTGGCATCCCTTCTTCTGCCCATTTTTTCTTCGATTTTGAGCAGGACTTCCATGAGCCTCAGCGGCGGCAGCAGGGTCTCGGCCCTGACCGCCATATTGATGAAATCCGGCTGGTCCTCCAATCCCCACGGCCTGGTCTCGGTCATGCCGGAACTGCCGGTGATGCTCAGCCCTGACTGTTGCAGGAAATCAAGCGCATCACGGCAGTTTTGTTCCCTGCTGCCCATGTTCGAACCTACGCCGAGGTAAACGACAGGCATCTCTATTCCCGGGGATTGTTCAGGAGAGGGCCTTTTTGATCCTTCCGACTGCCTCTTGCGTCCTTTCGACCGGCACGGTCAGAGCAAACCGCACATAGCCCTCGCCCGGCGCCCCGAACCCGCTGCCCGGCGTAGAGAGGACGCCTGCCTTTTCGAGCAGGTCAGCGACAAAACTGGTGGAGGTATAGCCCTTCGGTACCTTTGACCAGAGATAGAAGCTCGCCTTCGGTTTTGCCATTTCCATGCCGATGCCCCTCAGTCCGTCATACAGCACATCCCTGCGCTGCTGGTAGGTCTGGCGTATACCCGACAGGAGGGCATCGTCGGTCCCGAGGGCCACGATCGAGGCCTCCTGGACCGCCTGGAACACACCGGAGTCGAGGTTCGACTTTATCTTGCCGAGCCCGGCAAGGACATCCTTGTTGCCGACGGCAAACCCTATCCTCCAGCCGGTCATGTTATAGGTCTTTGAAAGAGAATGGAACTCTATGCCGACCTCTTTTGCGCCGTCTATTTCCATGAAACTGAGCGGCTTTTCATTATCGAAGTATATCTCGCTGTAGGCGGCGTCATGACAGACGATGATATTGTATTTCCCGGCAATCTCAATGACGTTCTCATAGAAGGACCTTGTGGCGACCGCAGAGGTCGGGTTGTTGGGATAGTTGATGAACATCAGTTTCGACCTCTTCAGGACCGCTTCGGGGATCGCGCTGAAATCAGGCATAAAACCGTTATCAGACGTAAGCGGCATCAGGTGGACCTCGCCGCCGGCAAAGAGGGTGCTCACCGGGTAGACCGGATATCCCGGGGAAGGCACCAGCACCACATCCCCCGGCTCAACGAAGGCAAGCGGTATATGTCCGATACCCTCCTTCGAACCGATAAGGGAGAGCACCTCGGAGGCCGCATCCAGACCGACGCCGAACCTGGTCCTGTACCAGCCGGAGACCGCCTCCCGGAAGGAGAGCATGCCTTCATAGGAAGGGTAGCGGTGGTGTTCGGGCTTCGCGGCAGCTGTTTTCAGTGCATCGACAATATGTGAAGGGGTGGGAAGGTCAGGGTCCCCGATGCTCATATCGATCAGGTCCACCCCTTTTGCGCGGGCCTCCTGCTTCATTTTGTCGATAGCGGCAAAAAGATAGGGCGGAAGGTTCCTGACCCGTGAGGCCATCTGGACAGTGACTTTAGCTTTCAACGTTACCTCCGGAATTTTTGCACTTATTATATATGAATCCGTTTTATTATTTCCCCACATGCATAAGATTTCTTTTGACAAATGAGGCTGTTTGCATTTAAATAGTATCAGATGAGCAGGGAGAACTGGGAGATATATTTCGGGGCGGTCAAGAAACAGGACTGGGCTAAGGCGCGGAGCGCCCTGAATGAGATAGCAAAGATAGACAAAAAAAATCCGCAGGTATATCTCAAGATGGGCGATGTATGCCAGCGGGCAGGCGACACGCCCAGCGCGGTCAAGGCCTATCACATCTCTGCACGTATCCAGTTCCTCCAGGGGTTTCACCAGAAGGCCATCGCCCTCTACAAGATCATCCTCAGGCTTGAACCCGGCAATGCCGAGGCCCTTGGCCGGACAGAGCAGATCGTCCAGGAGATAGAGGAATCGCGTGGCCAGCATATCTGGCCTGCCGCGGCCGCACAGGAGCCGCATGTTCAGAGCATCACCGAGGAACTGGTCGAGACGCAGGCGCTGTCTTCCGACCTGCCGCCTGATACAGCCTCACCATCCCCTGAAGGTGCAGGTTGGCTCGAAAGGACCTCCCTTGAACCGGCCGATGAGCCTTCTCAGCCCGGGGAGCCGCCTGAAGAGGAACTGCCTCAAAAAGAGCCGCCTGTTCCCTCTGACCAGCCGGCCGGATCGTGGCTTGAGACAACGGCCCTCGAGGTCCCTGATACCGTGGCTGATACAATTCCTGATACCGTCCCCGAGCTTATGCCTAACCAGCTGACTGAACCCGCCAGTGATACGGGTCCTGCGGAGACAAACGTGCCTTTGACCTACGAAGAACTGACCCTGCAGAATGAGGCCTCGTCCCAAATGCCCCCGGATGACGGCACCGGCTTTATCGATGGCCCGGGTGGAGGCCTGTCCCTGGATGAGATCTTCTCCGAGATGCCTGAGGATGATTTTCAGAAGATGCTCGACGACCTGGTGGTCCCGCTCTCTGAACGTCAGGCCGCTGCCTCGGAAGTCCCCGAGCTCTTCTCCGGCATGTCTCCGGAGGAATACAGCAGCGCCCTCGGTGAGTTAAGCCAAAAGGTATATGCCGGGGGGACCCCGGTCGTCGAAGAGGGCGATTCCGGGGACTCCATGTTCCTGGTCAGATCCGGCAGCGCGCGGGTCGTCGCCCATATGCTCGGCAGGGAGATAGAGCTTGCCCGGCTTGGTGAGGGCGACCTCTTCGGTGAGGTGGCGTTCCTTACCGGCAGGCCGAGGACCGCATCCGTGATCGCCGACGGGGCGCTTGAGGTCTATGAGATCAACCGGGTCGATATTGAACGGATGATCGACAGGAACCCGGAGATCCTTTCGAGGCTCGAGGGCTTTTATGAGACCCGCGTCAAGGACACCATCCAGAAGATAGTTCCGAAGCAATCCTGACAAGGATCTCCAGCCTCTCCGCTTTTTGAAAAAGGGCCTGCTTTCTGTTACTATTCCCTGTGCTTCTGCAGCAGCTTATCAATGGTCTCACTCTCGGCGGGGTATATGCCCTTATTGCCCTGGGATATACCATGGTATACGGCATACTCGAGCTGATAAACTTCGCGCATGGCGAGATCTATATGCTCGGGGCCTACCTCGGGATCATCATCCTCGCCTTCCTTACTGCTGCAGGGCTGACGGCCTACAGCCTTCCGCTGTCGCTCTTTATCACGCTGGTATTGACCGTGCTGTTCTGTTCTTCGTACGGGTTCACGATAGAAAAGATCGCCTACCGGCCCCTCAGGAATGCCCCGAGGCTCAGCCCCCTCATCAGCGCCATCGGGGTCTCGATATTCCTGCAGAACTACGTGATGCTCACGCAGGGGGCCACGGACAAGGTCTTCCCGTCCGTGCTGGGCAGCGGGGGGTTCGAATTTTTCTCGACGCGGGTGACCTACCTGCAGGCGGCGATCATTGCGGCCTCGGGGATCATCATGGTCCTGCTCCATCTGTTCGTCATGAAGACCAAGACCGGAAAGGCCATGCGCTGCGTTGCGCAGGACAAGGTCATGGCGTCGCTCGTCGGGATCGACATCGACCGGGTGATCTCCATTACCTTTATCATCGGGTCAGGACTGGCGGCAGTTGCCGGGGTCATGGTGGCCCTGTACTATGGTCTCGTCAACTATTCTATCGGGTATTCGGCAGGCATCAAGGCCTTCACCGCTGCAGTGCTCGGCGGGATCGGCAGCATCCCCGGCGCCATGCTTGGCGGCGTGGTCCTTGGGCTGGCCGAGAGCCTCGGGGCCAGCTATATTTCGAGCGAGTATAAGGACGCCTATGCCTTCGTCATCCTGATCATCATCCTGCTGCTGAAGCCTGAGGGGCTTCTCGGAAAAAGGCGGGAGGAGAAAATATGAACGGTATGACCATGAAAAGATCGTTTCTCTTTCGCTCCCTCATCATCCCTCTCTGGATCTCATTTCTCTTTCTTCCGTTCAAGGGCCTGCTGCCGGCAGCTGTCCTGTTCGTCGTGTTGAGCGTTACGATCCCGCTTTCAAAGGCCCTGGCAGGCTACCTCAAAGAGATACGGCTGCCTGACCTGCGGCTGACGCGTTTTGTCCCGGCAGGCGACCGACTTGGTCTGCTGCTGCTTGTCCCCGCCCTTCTGCTGCCTTTTGCGGGAGATAACTATATCACCGACATTGCCACCCTTGCAGGGATCTATATCATTTTGGCCCTCGGGCTGAACGTGGTGGTCGGCTATACCGGTCTCCTGAACCTCGGGTTTGTGGCCTTCTATGCCATCGGCGCATACGGCTATGCGCTGCTCAATACCAGGCTGGGCCTGGGGTTCTGGTCGGCGATGCCCCTGTCCGTCCTGAGCGCCACGGCAGCAGGCTTCCTCCTGGCTGTCCCCGCGGTGAGGCTCCGGGGCGACTACCTGGCGCTCGTCACCCTCGGCTTCGGCGAGATCGTGCGTCTCATCCTGAACAACTGGGACAGCTTTACGAAAGGGCCCAACGGTATCAACGGCATTGCGGCCCCGCAGGTACTGGATATCCAGATCGGAAAGATCTCCCTCTATTACTACCTGGTGCTCGTCTTCGTCCTCGTGACGGTCTTTGTGATGAGGCGGGTCCAGGACTCAAAGACCGGCAGGGCCTGGATAGCCATTCGCGAGGACGAGATCGCCTCTGCTGCCATGGGCATCAGTACGACCTGGCACAAACTCTCTTCCTGTGCCTTCGGCGCCTTCTGGGCAGGGCTTGCCGGCACGCTCTTTGCCGCCAAGATGCGGTTCGTTTCGCCCGAGAGCTTCACGTTCATGGAATCGGTCCTGGTCCTCTGCATGGTCATCATCGGCGGCCTCGGGAGCATCGTCGGCGTGATCGTCGGGGCCCTGGTCCTCGTCCTTCTGCCGGAGGTCCTGCGGGAGGTCCAGATGTACCGGATGCTGGCCCTCGGATGCGGGCTGGTATTCCTGATGATCTTCAGGCCGCAGGGGCTTTTCGGGGGGAAGCATGCAGCTTCTGACCGTTAAGTCGCTGTCGAAGCAATTCGGCGGCATCCGGGCGATCGAAGACGTCAGCTTCGGGGTGAAGGCCGGGGACATCCTGAGCATCATCGGACCGAACGGCGCCGGGAAGACAACGCTCTTTAACTGCCTCACCGGTTTCATGAGACCGACGAGAGGCAGCATCCTCCTTACAGACAGGGAGCTCTCGGCCCTGCCGCCGGACAGCATCGGCCGCCTCGGGATAGCGCGCACCTTCCAGAATATCAGGCTCTTCCGCGAGATGACGGTTCTCGAAAATATCCTGGTTGCACAGCATGCCCGGATACGCTATGGCGTTGTTTCGGCAGTGCTGAGATCGACTGCATATAAGGACGAGGAGAAGTCCCTTCGCGAAAAGGCCGTTGAGTACCTCGAACTGCTTGGGCTTGAGGCCCTTGCCGCCAAGCCCAGCGGCAGTCTTGCCTATGGGGCCCAGAGGAAGATCGAGATCGCCCGGGCCCTTGCGACCGGGGCCGGCCTCATCCTGCTGGACGAGCCGACCGCAGGGATGAACCCCCTTGAGACTGACGAGATGATGGCTCTGATCAGCAACCTCAGGGTCATGGGGAAGACGGTCCTGCTGATCGAGCATGACATGAAGGTGGTCATGGGGATCTCGGACCGTATCGTCGTCCTTGACCACGGCGTTAAGATAGCAGAGGGCTCCCCGCCGGAGATCAGGAGCGACCCCCTGGTGATCGAGGCCTATCTGGGCAGGGAGACGCACTGAGATCAGATGCTGAAACTTGAGAACATACATACGTTCTATGGCCCGATAGAGGCCCTCAAAGGCATATCTCTTGAGGTACACAAAGGCGAGATCGTCTCTCTGATAGGCAGCAACGGGGCAGGCAAGTCGACCAGTCTCATGACGATATCCGGTGTTGTGGCCCCGGCAGAAGGCAGCATAATTCTCAATGGCGCAACCATATTCGGCCTGCCTCCTCACGAGGTGGTCAGAATGGGCATCAGCCATGTGCCTGAGGGCAGGAGAATATTCCCGAGACTCAGCGTGCTTGAGAACCTTGAGATGGGCGCCTTCCTGGGACGGGGGAGCTTTGAGGAGATCCTCGGAGCGGTCTTTGAACTGTTCCCGATCCTGAAGGAGCGGTCGCACCAGCAGGGCGGAACGCTCAGCGGTGGCGAGCAGCAGATGCTGGCGATCGGCAGGGCGCTGATGTCCGACCCCGAGGTCCTGCTCCTCGATGAGCCGTCGCTCGGGCTTGCTCCGATCATGGTCACGAAGATCTTCAGGACGATCCATGAGATCAACTCACGCGGAAAAACGGTCCTGCTGGTAGAACAGAACGCACGGGCGGCGCTGAAGCTCTCGCACCGGGGCTATGTGATCGAAAGCGGGGCGATCACGCTCGAGGGGAAAAGCGAAGACCTCCTGAAGAACGAAAAAGTAAAACATGCCTATTTAGGGGAATGAGATCCTGATCTGGAATGGCATACAACCCTGAATATCATCACCGCCGGTCGATCCGGCTGAAGGGATACGATTATTCCCGGCCCGGGGCGTATTTCGTGACCGTGTGTGCGTGGAAGAAAGAGAGCATGTTCGGCGAAGTTGCAAACGGTGAAATGCTGCTGAATGAATGCGGTCAAAACGTGGTACATTGCTGGAATGATCTACCCTGCCATTATCCAAACGGACAACTGGATGAATTCATCGTGATGCCGAATCACATTCATGGCATTATCATGTTAAACGTAGGGGCGGGTTTGCAACCCGCCCGGATCGAAGCCGGCACCAACGTAGGGGCGGGTTTCAAACCCGCCCGGATTGATACCGACAGCGACGAGATAAACAGGGCGGGTTTGAAACCCGCCCCTACAAAATGCCATGGATTGCCGGAAATTGTGCGTGCTTTTAAAACGTTTTCAGCCCGTCGGGTCAACACCCTCCGTAATACCCCCGGTGTCCCGCTATGGCAGCGCAACTATCACGAGCACATCATACGCGACGATCGGGAACTGCATGCGATTCGCGAGTACATCAGGTATAATCCATTGAGATGGGGTGAAGACGACGAAAATCCAAACAGGCATATGTAAAATATTCTGCAAAGAAAGGAGCAAAAAAATGATCCGCAAGGTATTGACACTCATCGTTTTTGTTTTGATCTTTTCCTCAGTCCCGGCTTTTGCGGGAAATGCGGAAAAGGAGAAGGCTGCTGTTGCGGCTGCTGAACAATGGCTCAAGGGCGTTGACTCGGGGAAGTATTCTGAAAGCTGGGGAGAGGCGGCTGAGCTCTTTAAAAATGCGGTAAAGCAGGAACAATGGGAACAGTCGCTCCAGGCAGTGAGGAAGCCGCTTGGCAAAATGGTTTCGCGGAAGGTAAGAACAAAGACCTTTGCGGCCTCCCTGCCCGGCGCCCCTGACGCTGAGTATGTCGTTATCGAGTTTAAGACCTCTTTTGAAAACAAAAAGTCTGCTGCAGAGACCGTGACCCCCATGATGGACAAGGATGGAAAATGGCGGGTCTCCGGGTATTACATCAAATAAAGAGTAATGGTCCTGGTGGAATGTCCGCTCTGCCGCTTTCAGGCGGACATTAAAACCATTCTCCGGTCAGTGGCCGGCTACGACCGGAATACGCGAAGCGGGGTCTCTTCGTGCCCGCAATGCCATAAGGCCATTGAATACCGGGTCACGTCAGGGGCTTTGCATGTGGGGTACACCTATTCATCCGGGTCGCTGCATTTCGACAGCCTCTTCACTGTCAAGGCCAGTGGTCTGAAATGCGAGATCACTGACCAGGCGGTCACCTTCATATATAAGGGTGAGCGCTATGAAGTGCCTGCTGAAAATAAATAGCCCCTATACAGTTACTGCATTGTGTGATACGCTTTGAGTGGGTTGCAGTGCTTCATGCAAAGAACGACCGGGCACTCCTCCCGAGGAGGGGAAAATGCTCAAAAATCGGTTTCCTGCCAGCAGTAATATCAGTCGTCTTGCCGGATCAATCATGCTCCTGCTTGTTTTCGTTGCCCTGCCGGCAATTTCTTCCGGCAGTACCGTTGCAGACTGTTTCAAAACGGTTGCAGGTTATAATGCCTTTACCACCGGAGCATCGGATGTGATCGCCGGGGTCACGTTTGCCGTAGAGCATCCGAACTGTGCTGCCATGCTCTTTGATACATCTTTTGAAATTCTATCCGTAGCGACAATAGCCGTAAAAGAGGCAGGGCTGTTCACGAGCGAGGGACAATGCCAATATATAGTGACCGGAGGTGCAGTAGCCGGACCGGTGAAAAAAGCGATCGCCGACACCCTGAAGAAGTATCTGCCCTCTGAACTATCAGGGCCCCTTCAGTCGTATGGGGATGACCAGTTCCAACAGGCCTTGAACAGCATCCCCGGATTCGAACAGCTGCCCTGCGCATGCTCTGTCGCATTCTCCGGTTTGAGTATTGCCAATCTCCGCGCGGTCATCTCGAAGGAAGTGAAGGGCATCAAAGCCTGCAACAGCCTTCTTTCAGGGGCGGTATCAAGCATGAAGGAAGGGGTGGAAAAGCTGGGCGAGGCCGCGGGCTTTGCCTGCGAACAGCCCAAGATGAAAGAACAAGAATACTACCAGACGTTCCTTGCGCCGCTACTGGATACGTATGCCCTGGCAACAGATAAGGAACGCCATGTCGGATGCTACAACCACCCGACCGGGAAATGCCGTGCCGACTGCATGAAATATTACACAAGCGGTTCCCCGGGCTGCCGTATGAAAGAGGGCAATGCGAGCCACCTCTGCGACGTGATCTTTGAGCAGTTCGACCCGAAGGTGATGGCGAGGCAGCCCGTGCTCGTCAGCGCGGCGCTTGCAGCCTGCACCGGCATGGGTGATGGCTGCGTCATGAACAAGGACTATCCCAAGATGGTCTTAGACACCTATGGGCAGGACACACTTTCTTCCTGCCTCGGTCTGCTCAAAAACACGTATAAGACCCCCGGCTGCATACCAGCTGAGCAGCCCTGCTGTTGGCGGGCACCGTGGCCTCCTGAGCTCAAGTGCAAGAAAGCCCGTGCCGAGGCCGCCTCCAGGGTCGGTAATCTCGGCAGCCAGATCGAACAGTCCTTCAATGACCTTTCGGCATCGAACGCCGACGCAAAGATGATAGCTGACCGCCAGGCCTGTCAGCAGGCGATCATCGGGAACACGCTGAAGTACGTGCAGGACGCGGCCTGTGACGCGGCGGCAAAGACGCCGACTGACGACTATAGCGGTATATGGCCGGCAGTTCTGCAGGCAGCTAAGGGCACGGCGTCGGGAGATGCGTATACAAAGTGCGACGGCCCGTATAACAAGCAGGTCAAGATCAATGGCTGCAAGAGCAAATGCGCCAACGCAGCCACCCTGCAGGCTCTTTACGGAAGCAGTGGCCCGTCAGCGTCCAATCAGTGTTACAGCGATTGCATGACAGGGGCGATCGTCGGCAAGATGAAAGACCCGGGGCATCAGCAGATGCAGTCACAGCAGCAGGCCAACTGTATCGCACAGTGCAAGATCACCTGTGAGAACGCACCCACATCAGTGGCCTGCGTTAATTGCAAGAAACCGAATGCATGCAGTTCCGGCACAGGCTCGGGTTCTGGCGGATCAGCCAAGCCAAAAGTCGGTTCTGGCGGGGCACCACTCCAGTAGGATCAGCCCTTTCTGATGGCCCTATCTTTATAGCCTTCAGAAGCCCGTTGTTTTTTTTCTCAACGTATTAACATATATTATACATTAAATAATATTAATTTGCAGTCCTCCAAATCCCGAGCTACAATGAGATCAAAGGAAGAGTCCTCCCGAAAAGCCTAATCCTCCGCGAGGGGGAGGCGGAAAGCGGCGGGTCTTCTGGAAAGAAGATGGCCGAGCTGCCGAAGGAAGTATCACTTTGGCAAACTCGGCTTTTTTAGTTGTTAACAGGCCGATACGGTCACTAATAAGGAGGCTGTTATGGCAACTGCAAGAGATCTCAAGGTAGGGAATTACTGCACGAGGGTTTACACTGAGCTTTCGGGCATGAAATCGCAGCTTCTCGGTTTTGTCCATGAGATCGAGGCGATGAAGGGACCGGAGAAGGAATTGCTTATGACACATATTCCGCACTTCCGGGATGTCATCAATACGATCGAATGGAAGCTCGAGATACTCGGAAGGGTCTGCCCGTTTGAATGGACGGGACCCCGGGACGTTGAAACAGTATCGTCGGTCCAGTTACAGGCAGATACGTCGGGAAGGGAAGAGATATCAGGAGGCTATCTCGGAGGATAAATAATTAATCAATAAAGTCTCTAAAACGGAAGGGAGGCAGAGGGTATATCGGGGCTCTGCCTCCCTTCCGTTTTTCTTATCAAAGGACTGATCGCCCTGTTGGATAGTCTGCCTGCATCACGCTTTGCGTATATCAGGAAAAAGAAGGGTTACGGTAGTGCCTTCTGTTTCACTGCTCTCGAGCCTGATCATGCCGCCTTCTTCTTCCACGATATTCTTTGCTATCGGAAGGCCGAGGCCGGTCCCTTTCCGCACCCCGCCGGGCGTAAAAAAGGGCTCGAACACCTTCCCTATCTTCTCAGCAGGGATTCCCCTGCCGGTGTCCTGTATCCTGACCCTGACATAGGGGACCCCTTCGAGGATCTCCCGGTCCGCCAGGACAGACAGCATACCGCCTGAGGGCATTGCATCGAGGGCATTTGAGATGATCCGCTCAACAGCCTCGCGCAGCTGCTCCTTATCCACCCGGACCACCGCATCATGCTCATACACTGTCCGGACCTCTACCGCCTGAAGCCTGCATCTCTCCTGCAGGGTAGTGACCGCCTGATCGAGGATCCCGGCCAGGGGCTGGGCCTCAAGCAGGGGACTTCTTGTTCGGGAATAGGCAAGCACGTCATGCAGGATGACCTCGAGCTTTGTGACTTCGCTGATGATATATTCCGCATACTCCCGCTCTTTTTCGCTGTCAGCTATCTTGGCGAGCCTCCGGGCAAAGCCCCCTACAGTGGTGAGGGGGTTTCTGATCTCGTCAGCGACATTGGCGGCGATACGGCCGAGGGCAGAGAGCTTTTCGGCATCGGCGAGCTTCTCCATTATCCGATGCCGTTCATCCTCGGTCTTTTTGCGCTCGGTAATATCTCTGACAGCACCGACTGCGACTATATCACCTTCGGTTTCGAGCGGGCTCAGACTGATATCGGCCGGGAATTCGGACCCGTCCTTTCTCAAGCCGTAAATGGTGAGGTTGGTCCCCATGGGACGCACCTGCGGATGCTCGAAGTATTGCTTCACCTTTTCACGGTGGCCGCCACGGTAACGCTCAGGGATGAGGGATTCGAGTTCTCTGCCGGCGAGTTCTTCCTCAGTATAACCGAAGAGACTTGCCAACTGAGCATTGGTGAGGACGATCCTGGCCTGCCTGTCGACAAAGACCATGGCGTCGGGGGTCGACTGAAGAAGCTGTTCGTACCGCTTCTGAACATTCTGGTACTCAAACCGGCACTGCTGGAGCTCCAGGAATTTCTGGCGCATATCTGCCAGTTCCTTCTCAAACTCTTTGCGCGACTTATATCTCTGCATGGCAGGCGGACCCCTTTCCTTATCTTCTTTTCTGAACTTATCCCTGATCAAATCCTGATGAACTCTGCCGTAATGCTTAATTTTAGCAGAAAAAACCGGAGCTGTCTTTGTCTGAAGCAGAAGCCGGTCCGGGAGCATGGTACAATAGGTGACGGATGTCTGTCCGGCGCTGCAGAGCTGGTGGACAGGCAGCCGGCGTCCATTGAAAGGAGTGTGGCATGGCGGTACATGAAGGTTACGAAGTGATCATCGTCGGAGGAGGCCCGGCCGGGCTCACTGCAGGGCTCTACTGCCAAAGGGCTGCCTTAAAGACGCTCCTTTTTGAAAAAGGCCTGCCCGGCGGTCAGATCGCCATATCAAAGGATGTTGAGAATTACCCCGGGGTAGAAGGCATCACCGGGTTCGAGCTCGCCGAGAAGATGCTCCATCACGCAGAGTCATTCGGCCTGAACGTTGCCAAACAGGAAGTTGTGGCTATAAAGACCGGACAGGACAAGCATACGGTCGAACTTGCCAATGGCGATATCTTCCGAACAGACGCCCTGATCCTTGCCGCGGGCGGCTCTGCCCGGAAGCTTGGGGTCCCGGGTGAAGCGGAGTATCTCGGGAGCGGGGTCTCGTACTGCGCCACCTGCGACGGTTTCTTCTTCAGGGGCAAGACCACGGTCGTCATCGGCGGCGGGGACACTGCGGTTGAGGAGGCCCTTTTTCTCTCAAAGATCGCAGACAGCGTCTCTCTTATTCACCGGGGGGCTGAACTGCGGGCGAGCAGGATACTCCAGGACCGCCTCCTTTCCGAACCGAAGGTCCGGATAATTCGCAACACCGTGATCACGGAGATCAAAGGAGACAACAAGGCGGTCACTGCCATATCTTTTCATAACACTGAATCAGGCAGCCGGGGAGAGATTCCGACAGAGGGGGTCTTCATCTTTATCGGCTATTCCCCGAACAATCAGCTTATCCCTGCCGGGGTCCGCATGAACGAGCAGGGTTTCGTCATCACGGATGAGAAGTGCGAGACGAATGTCCCGGGCATCTTCGCGGTCGGGGACGTCCGCCAGAAGTTCGCTAACCAGATCGTGGTTGCCGCGGCCGACGGAAGCATCGCAGCCTTGGGGGCGGCCCATTATCTTGAGCTGAAGAAGGCCGGAGCTAAGTGATCAGGGTTCAGTCGACTGCCAGGGACCTCCAGCCTCCGCGGTAAAAGCGCAGGGCCATCAGGCAGCCCTGGATGGTCATCGACAGCACCATCGCAAACCACACCCCCAGTGCGCCATAGCCGAAGCTCAGGGCCAGGGCATAGGCCAGGGGGAGCCTGATCAGCCACATCGAAACAATGATCACCCACATGGTCCCCTTCGTGTCTCCCGCGCCCTGGAGCCCTCCGCCAAGCACGGCGCTCATCGCCATGAACGGCTCGGCAAGCATATTGAACCTCAGGTAGCGGGCCGTCTCCCTTATCACCTCCGGGTTTCCGGTCAGTCCCGAGGCAAAGAGCTCAGCGAAGATATAGACTGTGACCGACATGAGGCTTATAACCAGCATCCCGGCCCCGGTTATCCGCCAGCCCGCGGCTGCCGCCCTGACCGGGTCCCCTGAACCAAGGTTCTGACCGACCAGGACAGAGGCGGCCATATTCAGTGCAAAGGCAGGCAGGTAGATGACGGCCTCTATCCTGAGGCCGTTGGTGAGAGAGGCCATGGCTACGATGCTTTCGTCCCCCAGTCTTCCCAGTATGTTATAGAGCATGATCGTCCCGGCACCCCAGGCAACCTGAAGCACGGCAGCTGGCCAGGCGATGCGGACGATCTTTCCTATCAGTTCAGGGGAAAGGGGGCCCCTGTCAGAAAATACTCTTCTCCATCTGCCCTGCGTCAGGAAGAGGAGGTTCACGCAGAGCCCGATGAAGACGGACAGGCTCGTCGCAACGGCGATGCCCTGATATCCCATCGCAGGGACAGGATAGCTGCCGAAGACCAGCATGAAATCACCGGCTATGTTGATCAGGCTGACAATGAACATCGTCAGCAGGGGCTTGCGGACCTCCCCGGTCGCCCTGAAGACCGCATTCGAAATTATCAGGACATAGTTCGGCCCGAGAGACAGGGCAAATATCCTGAGGAACTTCTCGGCGATCTCTCGGACCGGTCCCGGGAAGCCGGCGAGCGCTATGATCTCCCGGTGGAAGGCGAGGGTCAGGCCGGTCAGCGCCGAACCGATGAGGAGACTGAAGAACAGCGACTGCCTGGCGGTCTGCAGTGCCTTTGCGGTATCCCCGGCGCCTGTCTCGCGTGCCACGAGCGCCAGCGTCCCGATGCCGATCGCATTGGCAAGGATGATGATGAAGAAATATATCTGGCTGACAAAACCGACTGCAGCCTGCGTCTCGGGGCTGATAAGCCCTGCCACATAGACATCGGCGAGGCCGACAAAGAAATTGAAGACCATGATGCAGAGCATCGGCCATGACATCTGCCAGATGGTGGCCCAGAGATTTCCTCCGCCTGACATCTCGCCTCCCGGTCTGCCGGCAAGGCTCATGTCTTGAAGTCTGACGGCATGCCCCCGGAAGTCTTCCCGCTGGGGTGCTCAAGCTCCGCGATCACCTGGGCTCCGAACAGGAGGATGAGGGCAACGGCTTCTATACTGAAGAGGGCGACTACTGCCGTGGCGAAAGACCCGTAGATCAGGTTCACCATCGAAAGCACCGAGTAGTACCAGACCAGCACCCTGCGGGTGATCTCCCAAAGGACCGTTGCTGTTATCCCCCCGAGCAGCGCATGGCTGAAGGTCACCTTTACCATGGGCATGACCAGGTAGATGGAGGTGAGCATGAGCACCTCACCGATTATTCCGAGCATATAGAGTGCGGCCCCCGTTGTCCCCTGGAGCTGCAGGCTCCACCCGAAGACCATCAGCTGCCGGCTTTCGAGCGTCTCGATGGCTCCCGCGATGAAGGAGACCAGCACGATCCCCAGGCCGAGCAGGAGGATGTAGACATACGGGATGATCGCCGAGATGAGAAAGTGGCGCCGTTTTATCCTGACGCGATGGTAGAAGATGACCGAAAAGGCGTTTTCGAGCACGGTAAAGGCGATCGAGCTGAAAAAGAGCATGACCAGAAAACCGATCAGCCCGATCACCCGCCGGTGCTCGAGGAAGACGCGTACCTGCTCGGTCAGGGTCGCCGCATAACCGGGGATGACCATTTCGAGGTAGGTCGAAAGCGTATGAAAGAGCCGCTCCGCTCCGATAAAATGCGACAGAACGACCAGCGCGAGGATCGACAGAGGGACGATAGAAAGCAGGGTGTAGTAGGCAACAGCGCCGGACAGCAGCAGGCCCTGATTGCGTTTGAACCCGCGCAATACCCTCAGCAGGAACCCGAGGAACTGGTCCGGCAGTCCTTTGTCTTTCTGTTTTTTATGTACCATGGATATGTTTCTTCTCAGCCTGTCTCTCTGTAACATATTGTATGGTGAAGATGAGATGAAAGCAAACGGCACGGGGCAATGCTCCGGGTTTCAGCCGCGCCGCGGTAAAGCCGCGAAGGTGGTCAGGCAGCTGTCTGGAGTCCGTCCTTAAGCAGGACCGTCCTGTCGGCGCGGGAGGCAAGGTCATTGTTATGGGTCACCATCACGATGGTATATCCTTTTCGGTGAAGTGACCGCAGCAGGTCAAAGATCTTTTCGCTGTTGAGCGTGTCGAGGTTCCCTGTCGGCTCGTCAGCCAGGACGATCTCCGGATCGTTCGCCAGGGCACGCGCTATCGCAACGCGCTGCATCTCCCCGCCGCTCAGCTGGTTCGGGAAATGCTTCATCCGGTTATGAAGGCCGACGGTCGCGATCAGGGAGGCGATCTTGTCTACATCTATCTTCTGCCTGCTGAAGACCTTAGGCAGTGTGACATTATCAAAGACGGAAAGCCCGGGCATAAGGTAGAACTGCTGAAAGACGAATCCGATCTTTCTGCTGCGTATTCCGTCAAGCTCTGTCTCGGACATATGCTCAACATTTAGATCATCGAACTTCATTGTACCCTTTGTCGGTCGGTCGAGACAGCCGAGGATATGCAGGAGGGACGATTTGCCTGAGCCCGAAGGCCCGACGATCGAGAGGAACTCCCCTTTAGCGATATCCAGGTCAATGCCCCTGAGCGCATGGAGCTCCTCGGCCCCCCTGCGATATATCTTCTCGACTCCCCTGAGTTCTATCATCCCTTTATCGCCTCGATCGGCTGGATCCGGGACGCCTTCCAGGCAGGATAGACGCCGGAGCAGACGCCGACCAGCACCGCAAAGAGAAGGCTTGCACCTGCAATGCCTGCATCAAAGCGGGCCATGCTTCCGGCCGGCGCATAGGGCATTATCCTGCGCACGAAGAGCCCGATAAGGTCATTGCCTGCCACCGAGACGAGGATGCCGGCAAGGCCTCCGGCCATGGTCAGCAGCATACCCTCCACCAGGATGATCCTGAAGATGTCGGAGCGGGGCGCTCCGATGGCACGCATCATGCCGATCTCCTGCGTCCGCTCGAAGACGGACATGAGCATGGCGTTCATGACGCCGACAGCGCTCACGAGGATGGCGATGATTGCGACAGAGAGGCCCAGGACCTTTGCAGATGCGGCCAGGGTCGAGATGCTGCTCATCACCTGGTTCATGGTCACGATTTGTATACCGGGCACCTGTTCGGCAAGCCCGTCGGTTATTGTTGTCAGCAGGGCCGGGTCCTTCACCTTCACTCCGACTGCTGTTGCGCCCGAGGGTCTCTTGAATATCGCCTGTGCGGCCTTCACCGGCATATAGATGAAGGCATCATCCTGGCTGCCGGTCTTTTCAAGGATACCCGATACGCGGAAAGAGGCATTTACGTTGGGGTAGGCGACGGTGTCTCCCACCTTGAGGCCCTGATGGCCTGCCATCTCAGCACCGAGTATTATCTCTGTGTCATCCTTCGGGACAGCTCCCTGTATCTTCCAGTGGGGCTTCAGCTGCAGGAGCTTTGCCATCTCGATACCATAGACCAGGTCTACACGCTTCTGCGCAGGGTTCGGCAGCTGGGCCACCAGGATGGGTGAGGCAAATTCAATTCCTTCGAGAATCGTGATCTTATCCATGACCGCAAGGTCGAGGTACTTCGGGATGATCGAGCCATGCAGCACCAGCGACGCCACCTCATGCGGACAGCCCGACGGCACGACCATGAAATGGATGCCGGTCCGCTCAAGTTCCTTGGCCAGCCCCTTCTCAAAGCCTTTATTGAACGAGAGGATCGAAAAAAGCACCGCGACCGATGTAGCGATCCCGAAGAGGGCCAGCAGGCTTCGTGTCCTGTGGCGGTTCAGGTTTTGGAAGGCGAGCCGCAGAAAGACCACTACCTGACCTCGATCCCCTCTGCGAAGACCTGTAGTTCCCCACGGACCGGGAAGACGGTTCCGCTGACCTTCGCCGTTTTGTTCATCCGCGGAGGCAGGGTCAGGTTCTTCGGACCGAGGTTCACAAAGATCTGGCCGGTGTCGTCCTGCAGCACGAACCAGCAGCCGTTCGAACCGCACTGGGATGATATCTTCCCTTCGAGCGCCACTTTCCTGCCGGCAGGGTTGCTGTCCAGAAGGATGTCCTTGACCTTGACGGCCGCGATCCTTGTATCCACAGCCGCCCCGTATTTCTCGGACGTACAGCCGAGAAATGTAACTATTGCCAAAACTGCCATCAGCAGCGGAAATGCCTTATTCATTCTATCAATACCTCGCAAAAAAATATTTCCGGAATTTGAAACACTTCTAATATTTTGCACGACATATATGAAGAAAATATGAATGAACTGCAGGCTTGTTAACTATTCTATGCCGCTGAACGGAGCGGCAATCCTATTAGAACGGTTGTCCCGCGCCCTTCTTCGCTGTCCAAACGTATATATCCCCCGTGCTGCTCAACGATCTGCTTGACGATATAGAGTCCCAGTCCCGTCCCCTTACCCGTTTCCTTGGTCGTATAGAACGGCAGGAATATCTGGTGCCTGATGCTGTCCTTGATCCCGTGACCGGTGTCTGCAAAGGATATCTCAGCAAATTGTTTGTCTGACGAAATCGTAGTTGCCATGGTAATTATACCCTGCTTCTCCATGGCATGGAGGGCGTTGATCTGCAGATTTCTGACCACCTGCTCAAGCAGCATTTCATCGCCGATTACGACGATCTCTTCTCCCGCGTATCTTCTGACTAGTGTGCAGAGCTTAAACATGCCGCTGACCTCAAGCAGGTCCGTGACCCGGTCAAGGAACCGGTGCAGGGGAATTTCCTTCATCTCGGGCTTCTGAGGCCTGCCGAGGGCCAGGAGGTTGTTCGCATGGAGGTTCAGCCGCTGGGTCTGTGAACTGAAGACCTCGGCGCACTTTGTTGTAAGTTCGTCGTTGCCTTCCCTTTCCAGAAGCAACTCTGAGTATCCCAGTAAACTGCTCAGGATATTATTGATCTCATGGCCGATGCTCCCGGCGATGACCGATACGGTCGCCATTTTCTCGGACTGGACCAGCTGCGCCTGCATGGCTTTCCGTTCAGAGATGTCGCGCACAAAGCCGGTCACCATCAGGCCGTTGTCTGCTTCCGAGACAGAGAGCGTGACCTCCATCGGGAAGGCAGTACCATCCCTGCGCAGCCCCCCGACCTCAAGCGGGTCTCCGCAGCCTGCGTCGCCGCACTGCATGCAGGCGTCCTGCGCGGCCTGATATACCTCATGGTCCTTTGACTGAATAAGTTCCCGCACGGATTTCCCCAGAATGCTCCCGACCGGCTGGCCGAACATCCGCTCTGCCGCATCGTTGAACAGGACAACCCCGCCGCTTTTGTCCACCGAGATGATCCCGTCGTGTGCGGATCTGACCAGACTGCGGTACTTGGCCTGGGACCTCACGATCTCCTGATGCTGGAGATCGATACGCTTCGATGCACGCCAGACAATGCCGAAGAGAGTTATATACAGCAGGCTGAAGCCGCCGGCGATCGATTTCCAAACCAGGCGTTTTCTCTGGTCAATGGCAAGGGAAAGGTCCCTGACGTTTTGGTATATCTCGAAGACCGCGTCAACTCGGGCCCCGTTATTGAACGACACGGGAACATAGAGCTCAAGGAGTTTACCGTGGCCCTTCTCAGAGGCATGCTCCAGTTTCGACAGGGAGCTTATCCCGGAGACTATCCTGCCTGAGGTTGCCTCCTGAAGGTCCCTGTTGTCAGAAAACTTCAGTCCGACAGCATCCCTGCTGTCAGCCCATAACACCGTGCCATCGATCCCCCATATCTTGATCCGCTCCACATTCTTGCCGAACGTCAGATGTTTTATCCGTCCTGAAAACAGGTCATAGTCATCCCCGGTCTTGGCTGAACGGAAGTCTTCGGGCCTGAATTCATGGCGGACTTCCTCGATAACATGCGCGGCTGTTGTCTGCTTCGATTCTTCGATCATAAAATGCTCAAGGCTGTTCGTGATGATAAAGCCAAGTGACGCTCCGAACACGAAAAAGGCCACCAGGCAGATAAAGGAGAATTTTTGAAGCAGCGTCATGCGATATGCCCGGCCGGACAGGCCGTATCAATTTCAGCTGCACTGCCTTCTGAAGAGGAGGACAACTGCAAAATGAAATAGATGTTAATGAAGAAAGTGTAATGCATTTAATAATACGTTAACACAGATTTCATATAACTGAAACGCTCAATTGCCCACCCTGCTGTGTAAAGATATTTTTACCGGTTTATTCGTGGTTATGCTATATTGATAATGAAAATGGGGAAATTCCGAACGTTCGTATATTTATGTTATGGCAATGATAGATAAAAAACAAAATCGAACAGTCGTACTCAACATCATCAGCGTCTTAACCTTTATCGTTCTAATTAATCTCGTGTCCATTGAAATCATAGAGAAGCGCCGCATCCTTTTTACAATTTTAGGATTATCCTTTATTGGAATGGTAATTAAGAATTACTTAATGAGCAGAACTACTCTGATTTCATGGAACGAGCCTAAAGCAATATGGCGGGAGAGAAGCAAAAAAAAGATTATTTCAGAATTACAGAATACTTCGTGGGTGAGGGTGTGTATATATATTTTTGTGCTATTTCCACTCTGTATTTATGCGTTCATTCACAAATATCCTCATCGGAGTATTGTCCCGATTAACATCATTATGATTTTGTCAGCCATCTTCCTTGTCGTAACAATCGGGGCAGTTCTATCCGTCTCCACTATGTTGTATTTCGGTACATCCCGTATTGAAGTCTGCCGTGACGGCATCAGGGTATTCGAGCCAGGCGATAATGTTCAAAAATATTATTACAACAAGATGTCGGAGCTAAAATTGTTATCTTCCCTGCAGGGCGACGCATGTCTGTCGTGGGTATATGAAGGCAAAGAATTCCTTAGGGGTATTAGCAGGGAGGTTGATCTTCATGAGATTGAGTCAGCCATTACACTAAACTCACATCATAAACTAACGAGAGGTGATGATAATGGGTGACCCCTTTTCTGACGGTTATGCAAGCAAATAGAAAACTACGAAATATGATTATTATCGGGTGGCTAATTTTTAGTGTATTGTGGTTTGGCCTGTTTGGTCTCATAGGGTATAGTAGCTACGATGTCAACGGAGAGGCATCAGAGGGGTACTTGCTCATTTTTATGATACTGACCTATCCAATAGGTATGATCGCCGTAAATATAATGGGGGTTGTGAACTTATCCGACCTTTTGCCAGCATTAACAACACATGGAGGCAACGTTGCGGTAACTGTGTTCTTTTGTCTAATAGGCTATTTTCAATATTTGATGATTTTATTTCTTACGGCACTATTAGTAAAATTCACTAACAAACATCCCAAGCCAAGATGTTAAGAATACATAACACTCAGACCAAGGCTCCAGGCTTAAGCGGGCCACGCTTCTCATTCCGGCCAATTGCGCCAACGCCTGTTGTCAGTCGTTAAGCACACAAATATGATTTTGGAGAATAAATGACCTTCACCTATGTCAAAATGCGTTACTTCAACAACCATAAATATATGATTGGTTTAATGATATTTTCCATGTTCCTTATCTTTTCTCATGACCCTCGTCTGATAAATAGAGGCATCATAGGATTTTTCTTTTCCTTGTTCAGCTTTTCATCTATGTATGCAATATTTCTTTATCATAAGAAATACAGTCTCATAACCGATGACAAAGGCTTTCAGGTGAATTACTTCAATAAACAAAGAAAGTTTGCCTGGTCTGACGTAGTTGCAATAAAAAATGGGCTTTTTGGCTACAAAATCGAAACTAAACAAGGATCGATTCGTTTTAATCCAAAGGGCCTTCTTCCAGTAGAACTATGTTCTGGGCAGAAAGAAGAGGATACTCGACATCTTGAGGGCGTTCTAATCGGCGAAATAGTCAGAAAAGCGCCAGCCGTTCGACTCGTTAGGATATCAAAGGAGTTATTCGATGAAGTCCGGCATTGAGCCTGCGACAGATATCAAAAGGGAACCCACCACGTGACAGCGTATCCGCTATGGCGCTTTAGGTGCGTTCCTGGGTGGCAGCACTGCTTACATGCTTTCATCAAACTCGGGCAAAATATCATGGTCTGCGAATGCCTTTATTGCTGCAACTTCTTTTGTAGCAGCGTATAAGGCTGGCAAGGCAGTGTTAGCATGGATTGCCAAAATGGATGATTACTGTGACTAAAATAATTAAAATAAAGATTAACAATACCCAAAGGTCTATCCTGATTCTTCCTTACTTGCCCTTGACAATGCGTGTCAATCTGATACCATGTGTACAGGGGTATCCAGGGTTATCATAAAGCGTTTTTTGCGCTTACTTCTATATTTCAGGGAGGATCATTATGAAACCATTAGTAAGGTTAGCGTTGGGGATCGGTCTGCTCATGATATTTGGCATCACATCACTGGTATGTGCGGCAGATGTTACGCCGAGGCCAGGCCTGAAGGCGGGAACTGTTAAAAAGCTTCCGGCCACTATCAAGATCAATCCCAGCGATATTAAACTTAAGCTGGAAGGCGGACCGTCTGCCGAGTTTAAAGCGACCTGGAAGATAGTCGGGGAACAGGCTGCCATCATTACAAACACCTTGCCGGTATTGGATCAAAAGATCACCCAGTTCAATGCGAAGGTAGAGGAATGCATGGGCAAGGTCTACACGACCACCGACATGACTGCCGCGGGATGTGTCGATACTGATACCATTCAGTATTGCAGCCGGAAGCTGCTGGTGGCGTGCGTTCATGATTCCTGGAACCAGGCGATACTGACTGCAGGTTCAATTGCCAATGCCATGGAGATGATCCGCCAGAAAATGCCTGACTCGGGTTATATGAGCGGTATATTTCAAAAATGGTACGTTGAGCTGCGGAAACAGGGCGAGCTCTGATAGAGGCGTAGCGAACAGTTATAGCTGAACGTATTCCTTCAGCAGTTCGGGGTAGAGGCGGGGGTTGAAGAGGATGTTTGTAATAAAATAGCACTCGTGGGTGCAGTAGCATTCACTCTGCTCGATCGACTTGATGATATCTGCGGCGCCCGGTGATGACAGGACCTTCCGGATGTCGTACCCCGCGTCGCGAATATTCCCCATCTTCTTCGTAAGGATCTCGCAGGGGAAGATGTCGCCGTTCTCATGCATCACGAGGTTCAGCCTGCCTGCGTAGCAGGGGATAAGCCTCTTCTGCTCCAGGGCTGTCCGGTGGATCAACCGGCGCTGCAGGATGTCCTGGGCGGCCTTGATCCTGGCGCCCCGGAACCGGTAGATCTCGGACGACCGGTCCTTGAGGTTGCATTCAAGCCTGTCTATCGCCTTCCAGTATTTCTGCTGATCGACCTGCTTGAGATTCCCATCGGCAAGGTTCCCCCTGACAAGCGAGATCGTGTGCGTCTTGATGCCCTTCAGGCCCCTGGCGAAGTCGATGACAGCGTCCATCTCATCCTGGTTCTCAGAGCAGAAGACCGTATTGATGCCAAGCTCGAAATTCGGGTGCTTTTCCAGAAGCCCTTTGAGCAGTTCATAGGTCTGCATGGTCTTTTCAAAACTGCCGGGGGTGTTGCGGACCTCGTCATGCCTGCTGTGAAGACCGTCCATCGAGAGCTTGACCGTGATGATGCTCTCGGGGCAGTCCCTCAAGATCTCTCCGGTCATTTCATAGATACGCTCCGGCAGCAGGCCGTTCGTCGGGAAGAGCATGATGGCCGGACGGTTGTTTTGGTAGAAGGTCCTGCTGATCTCAACAAGGTCGTCCCGCAGAAAGATCTCGCCGCCCGAGAAGGCAAGCCAGAGGAGGTCCCCGAAGGAGGCGGATATCTTCTTGATCTCATCGAGGGAGAGTTCCTCCTGAGTGGCGGCAGGCGAATCATCCGCCCGGAGATAGAAACAGAAAGGGCAGCGGGCATTGCAGCGCCGCGTCAGGAAGAAGGTGAGGTGGATCGGTTTTTTCTTGGCCACGATAGACCCGATATGCCGGAAGGGTGAGTACATGCTCAGTCCTTCCCGCCCCGTGCTGAGGTGTAATAGGCTGCTGCGCCGGCAAGTCCGCCGCAGGCGATCGCGGCAGGGTAGATGAGGCTGTAATAAAGGACTGCCGCAACGGCAAAAGAGATGCCTTTTGCCTTATGGAATGCCTTGATCAGCCCCCGGTTCAGTATCAGGTTCAACAGGATGATGGGCGGGATGGGGATGAGGAAGAGGCTGCTTTTGCCGAGCAGAGACAACGTTGCCAGCAAAACGGTCATAGCCCAGAAGATGACGTTCATTTTCAGTCCGAGGGAGGCAGTGCCGGAATCCTTTGTCAGGTCCTTGTTCCGGAGCGAATAGATGGTCCAGTACCGGGTCTTCTTATAGGCATTGCGCAATGATCTTTTAAGGTCGAAGTTGAAGATATGCGTGACCTGGATATCAGGGTTCATCACGAGGCGGATGCCTGAGCGCTTCAGCCGGTGGCTGAACTCGACATCCTCGATGATCGGCAGGAAGACCTCGGGAAAGCCGCCCGACCTGAGAAATAGCTCCCGCCCGATGAGCAGGCCGTGGCTCGCGATATAGTCAGGCTCCGGGTTCTTTGTCTCTGAATAGTTGATAAAGATGGACTGAAAGATGCTGAAGAAATCCTTGTCATAGGGCAGCGGTGAATAGGTGCCGCCGATGACCGTCTGCTCGCTGCCGGTCATCGTCCTGAGGGCTATCCGGAGGGTATCTGCCATTACCAGGCAGTCTGCATCTGTAAAGAACAGGATATCCCCGCTGCTCTGGCGGGCCCCTTCATTGCGTGCCCTGGCCGCCCCTGACCGCGTGTCGAGCCTGATCAGTCTGCAGGGGAATTTATTTATGATCCCGACTGAGTCGTCATCCGAACAGTCATCGACAACGATCACCTCATGCAGGTCGCTTTTTAAGGCAAAGACGGCCCCGAGGCACTGGCCGATCGTCTTTGCACCATTATAGTTGGGGATGATGACTGATATACGCCCGCTCATACGTCCTTATTATGAAACAAAGGCAGGGCCGGAATCCATGACCTGCCTGACCCAATGCGATGGATCTGTCTTGACTGGACCGGCTGTTCATGCAAGAATAGAGGGCATTATGGGTTCTGTCAGGAAAAAAAGGATCGCGGTGCTTGTCAGGGACCGCCAGGCAGAGGCGCTGCGCATGGCAGTCGGCCTGACCCTTGCCGACGACGAGGTTTCGGTCTTTGTTATGGACAGGGACCTTGAGGAGAATGAGACGAACGCCCTGAACCAGGAGATGCTGGCCGACCTCGGGGTGACCATCTGGTCGAATAAGCCTGATATTGCGCTCAAATATATGGCTACGGAAGAGATAGCGGTGAGTCTGGCAGGATTTGACACTGTCATTCCCTATTAAAAGCACTCCGGTTGTACAAACAGGTCATCTAAAGCTGTAGATTCAAGTTGACAAGAGGTTCCGTAAGAATGCTATTTTAGTATATGACACCCATAATCTATGGTAGAAGTAACGGGGATGCAAGGGGGTGGTTAAAGGGAAGCTAATCAAACAGTTCCGTCCAGAATCGTTCGACTCAAAAACAATAAAATAACGTAAGGGGAGAAAATATGAAGAAAATTCTGTTTATTGCCTTGATTGTCGCAGTTGCCTTTGGCGGATACCTCGCCTTCACCACCGTTGATGCCAAGACTGCAGTTGTTTCCGCTGCAAAGGCCAAGATATATGACGCCACTGTTTATGTGGCTGGACACGGCGGCCATTTTGCAAAGGCCGATGTATCAATTGATCCGAACAATGCTGACGACCCGATCAAGATCAAGGCCCTCGACAAGGTCGACATCGGCGATACGAAGACCCATAAGACCCATGATGCCCGCATCGACTCAAATGACAGCACCGTCCTCTTCTGGTCGACCTATCAGCTCGATGCTAACGGCAAGCAGCATGTCGGCAAATCCGACCTGAAGACCGGCAAGGTCCTCATGGATGTCGCGATGGACACTGACCCGCGCTCCACCGGCGGCGAAAAGAAGATGCCGATCTATTGCGCATCAGGTCAGAGCAAGGACTATTACATGCCTGTTTTCATGGGCTCAGAGGCCTATGTTGATGTCATCAGCAAAAAGGACCTGAAGCTCAAACACCGCGTATTCATCAGCGACCTCGGCTACAAGGCCGGCTCCTATCAGTTCCTGCACGGGACCAACTCAAACAAGATGGACAAGTTCATCCTCACCATGACGATGAAGGGCGAGGACGGCAAGATGAACGGCAAGATCGACTTTGTGATGGTCGACCTCAAAGAGCTTGAGAAGGGCAAATTCAAGGAGCTTAAGAGGGTAACCCATACCGGCGTTGGCGGCAAGACGATCACCTTCAGGATGTATTTCAGCAAGGACGACAAGCAGATCTTCCAGTCTGCCGGCGACAGGTTCTGGCTGCTTGACGCCAATACCCTCGCACAGGTTGACGAAAAGATGAGCACCGGCGGCGAGAACCATGATGCGATACCTACCCCTGACGGCAAGTTCGGTATCCTTACGGTCAGGAACGGCGGCGTCCAGGCCTGTGACGTTGAAGGCAAGCCGATCCTGAAGGACGGCAAGAACATCAATATCACTGACGGTCAGATCCAGTTGTATGATGTCGAAGCAAAGAAGATCGTCGGCAAGACGGCCTCCACCTGCTTTGGCTGCCATAAGGGCATGGGCCTCGGCGACAAGACCGCTATCCTCTGCGGTATCGACGCAAACTTCAAGAAATAGCAGACCTTTTTTATTCCTGCTATGCGGCCTTCCGGCCGCATAGCAGGAATCTCACAAAATCCTTTATACTATCCTGCAGATGGAAACCTTTACCCTTTATTCGTTTGCCCTGAGGAACCTCAAGAGAAAGCCGCTGCGGACGGTCGTGCTGATCGCGTCGATCGGGTTGCTGGTGTCGGCGCTGGTCTTTGTGCTTTCCTTTGTGCGGCGTGTCGATTCGGTCATCCGGGTGACCTCCGACAGGCTGGGCGCCGATATCATCATTGTACCCGCCGGTGCGAGAGGTGCTGCGGAAGACGTTCTTCTTGAGAACAAGGCGAAGTCGTTCTATATGAACAGGGCTGTTATGGAGAAGCTCAGGAAGATCCCCGGCGTCGGGGACTTGACGACCCAGACCTACCTGGTCAGTATCACCGGTCAGTGCTGCGATGTGCCTGATACGGTTGTGGTCGCCTTCAATCAGGAGACCGATTTCATCATCAACCCATGGCTCAGCAAGGCCCTCGGCCGCCAGCTCAAAAAGGGCGAGGCCCTGGTCGGCAGTGAATCATCTCTGAATATCAGCCTCGGGCTTACCGAGGTGGACAGCCACCTTTTCGGTAATCTGTTCAAAATGGTCGGGGTGCTCGAAAAGACCGGGACCGGTCTTGATACCGCTATCTTTATCGATGAATCGAATATTGACGACATCCTGAGAAAAGGAAAGTCTTCGCTGAAGCAGGAGGAAATATCCATTATCTTTGCGAAGGTGAAGAAGGGACTGGACCCTGATAAGGTGGCAGGGGATATTGAGGATTCGATCATCGAGGTGGATACCGTGTCGAGGAAGGATGTCGGCAGGAACATCCTTGCGACGCTGAAGGACCTAAACCGGATCTTTTTTGTGACGGTTGCGCTGGCCTCGATACTGTCGATATTCCTTGTCTGGGCGGTCTTCTCGGCGATCGCGAACGAGCGGGCCTGGGAGATCGGCATCATGAGGGCGATCGGCGCGCAGGAGTCGCATATCAGCAGGCTTTTCCTGGTCGAGGTACTGGTCATCGGGATCACCGGAAGCATTATCGGCATCGTCTGCGGCACGGCCATCGCGGTCTCACTTACAAAGGGTTTTATCCTTCTGAAGAAGGTCTCGACCGACCTGGGGTTGGTGGAGCGTTCTGTTATCGCGCTCATGAGCCTTGCTGCGGGGACCGGTATATGTGTTATCGGGGCCTTGTCCCCGGTCAGGCGGCTGAAAAAAATGGAGCCGCTCCTGGCGATCAGAAAGGAATAGTATGCCGCAGATCGAACTGATTGATATAGAAAAATCCTTCGTTGTCGGTGATCAGACGATACGTGCGGTCAATGCGACATCCCTGACAGTCGAACAGGGCGATTTTCTGTCGATCGTCGGACATTCAGGTTCAGGCAAGACAACGCTGCTTTCGATCATCGGCGGCATTATTCGGCCGACGTCAGGCAAGGTGCTCTTTGAGGGAATGGACATCTGTTCCCTGGACGATGCCCGGCTCTCAGCTTACCGCAATACCAAGGTCGGCTTCATGTTCCAGTTTGCGAGCCTGCTGCCGGTACTGACAGCACAGGAGAACCTTCTCCTGCCCGGCCTGTTCGGTCCGGAGGGCGGCTCAGGCGGGGTCCCCGGGAACGTGAAGAAGGCGACTGACCTGCTGGCCCTGGTCGGGCTTGCCGATAAGGTGACGGCCTATCCCTCGCAGCTTTCCGGAGGCCAGCAGAGACGGGTGGCCATTGCCCGCGCCCTGATGAACGACCCTGCAGTGATCCTTGCGGACGAGCCGACCGGTGACCTTGATGAGGAGACCGAGGCCGAGATCATTGAGCTCTTCAGGAGGCTCAACAGAGAAAGAAAGATCACCTTTATCATGATCACGCATAACCTCCATCTGGCCGAGCAGGCAGGCAAACGGCTGAGGATGTCTCAAGGCTCGATAAAGGAGCTGTAGGCCCATCCCCTGCCGCAGGAAGGCCGGAACCGCAGACACCTGGTGCTCCTCGTCACTTTTCTGCCAGGGATTTCGACAGGGCAGGAAGGGCTTCCGTATCAAAATAGTTATCGGGAATCTCCTGCTGCTTTATCCGGGAGAAGGTCATCTTGGATTCCTTGCCGTTCTTGAGATGATCGACAAACGTCAGTTCGGTCGCCATGACCTTCCCCCCAACGGTCATAAAGTCGGTAAAGAGCATCGTCTTGAACAGCTTTCCCGATTGCAGGTATATCTTTGACCTCACCGGTTTGAACGTGCCCTTCTCGATCAGGACCTCCATGCGGGAATATGTCGCGGCCTTGTTCTTTGCGGTCAGCTCCAGTTCATAGGTCTTGCCGTCCTCCGAGATCTGTCTTGCGTCATAGTCCTGCGACCAGTGGAGCCGCAGAAGATCTCCGTTGGAAATATCCCCCTTCAGCCTCTGGGTCGCATGGATCCTGGTCGGCTGATGGGTCCCTGGCGCAAAGAAGAAGTAGGTATCATCCTTCAGGAAGAGCAGCTGGCCCTTCTGGGCGACCGGTTTGATGAACATGGCCAGACTGCCTGCCCCGGCCCTGGAATAGACCTTGAAGCTCATGTTCCCCTGCGGGGAGATGAGGTCCACATCCATGACAAAAGAGTCATACGGGGCGGACCGTACGCCATCCGCTCTTTTGAGGATCTCCTCAGGCGTCAGCGCAGAGCTGATGCCGCTGAACAGGGCGATCATACAAAGGACCGAAAGAAGGGCGGCTGATTTTCTCATTATTATTGTTCCTCCTGATGACGATATGATCTTATTATGATACAGCAACCGGATCAGACATGATAGAGCGCCTTGACGATATGCATCCGCGCTGCCCGGTAAGCAGGCATGAAGCATGCGATCACGGTATTGAGCATGATGAAGAGGACTATCGAGATCCACCAGCCGTGGACGGTGTGGATGATGAGCGGATACCCCTGTGTCCCGCCGGGTGGCGGGGGCATGGTCAGCCCTGCATCGCTGATCACGCCGGCCATGACATACGTACCTCCATAACCGAGGATGCCGCCGATCAGGGCGATGATCATTCCCTCCAGGAGAAAGAGCAGAAGGATGTAACGCCGGGGGGTGCCGACCGCCATCAGCGTCCCGACCTCCCTCGTCCTTTCGATGACCGCCATGAACATGGTGTTATAGATGCTCAGGATGACGACAACGGCCATGACGACGCCGATAAAACCGAAGATAGTGCTGTAGATCCCGGTCACGGCATCATAGTAGCTGTTGAGCTGCCTCCACGAGCGCACCGTATACTTCTCTTTGTCGAGCAGTGCAGGGAGAGCGAGCGAGGCCTTTTCCATATCGGCCTTATAGTAGTCGTTGCGCGAATGCTCGGCACCGCTATGCTTCCGGTCTGTCCCTCCGCTTTCCTTGAGCACGACCGCGAGCTTTCTCACCCGGTCGGTCTGGATAAGGCCCATGGCCGACTTCAGGTTGACCAGGATGAAGCGCCTGTCGCCCTCAGGGGTCCCGGTATTGATGGTGCCGGCAAACTGCAGGTCGATCGCGTTCATGGCGCCGTCAGTTGTCGTGGATACGAGGGTGAGGTAGCCGGTCTTTTGCGCATTCAGGGTCCGGGCCAGTTCCCTCCCGAGTATGACGCCGTCAGGCATCTTCTCAAGATTGGCGTAAGGCTCTGCAGACCCGAAGACCCCGGGCAGGCGTTTTTCCTTGGCCGGGTCGATCGCAAAGCCGATGACCGGTTCTGATTTTTCGCCGTTTCCGAGGAGTCCCATGATATCCATTCTCGGGGCGGCGTAGGCCACCTCGGGGATGGTCTCGATCTTTTTGGCGAGCTCCTGCCAGTCCGCAAGGCCGTACTCGAGGAACTTCGGTTCATCAGCGGTAAGGTGGCGGGCATCGAAGACCTGGAAGTGGCCGGTGCCTTCCGGCGTTCCCATGCCGACGTGGATGATGTTCGCCTGTATGCCCCAGAAGCTGAAGTGCATGAACCCGCTGAAGATCCCGAGTCCCATCACGCCGATCACCAGGACGAAGATACTGACCAGGCTTCTCCTTTTGTTGCGGAGGACGTTCCTGAAGGCGAGCTTTAAGATCTGCATCTGTCCCCTTCGACGATCCTGCCGTCATGCAGGTAGATCGTCCTGTCGACCGCATCCAGCACCAGGGGATCGTGGCTGGCGAAGATAAAGGTGACCTGCAGCTCCCTGTTGAGTATCCTCATCTGCGCGAGTATCTCTGCCCCGGTCCGGGAATCGAGGTTGGCGGTCGGTTCGTCGGCCAGCACGACCTCGGGACTGTTGACCAGTGCCCGTGCTATGGCAACCCGCTGCCTCTGGCCGCCGGACATCTCATAAGGACGGTGGCGTGCGAGTTCGGAGATCCCGACGAGCTGCAACAGGTGCTCGACCCGCTCTTTTCTTGCCTTTTTCGACGCATGGGTGAAGCTCAGGGGGTATTCGACATTTTCAAAGGCATTGAAGACCGGGATGAGATTGAACGTCTGAAAGACAAAACCTATGGTCCCTCTCCTGAGGCCGGACAGCTGGTTGAGCGGGACAGTGGTGATGTCCCTGCCATGCAGCAGGAAGCTGCCGCTGTCGGGCTTGTCGATCAGACCGAGGATATTGAGGAGGCTGGTCTTGCCTGATCCGGACGGCCCTGCTATTGCGGCCACCTCACCTTTTTTGATCTTGATCGATACCGAACTCAGGGCATTGACCTCGGTCTTGCCGAGCACATAGGTCTTGCAGATATCGACCAGTTCGATGATCTTCATGTCGGGTCCCTCATCCCTGCAGGGGCTGTTCTGCGCGGCGGCCATCAGGATCCGTAAAGGTCCGGTCGCCGGTCCCTGATGAGATGGTTGAACCTGTTGAGGTCCTTGTCCTGTGCCCGGGTCAGGTCCAGTTCTGCAGCGCCTGTCTCTTCGCAGCCGGCAGATGCCCTGCAGAGGACCTCTCCCCGCGGTGATACGATCTGGCTCCTGCCGATGAAGATGAGTGCGTCACGGCCTCCCCGTTCTTCTGTGCCGATCCGGTTTGACGTGACCGCAAACACCCTGTTCTCGAGGCAGCGGGTCACCATGCCGTCGGGACAATAGGGGAGAACGAGGTTTGCCGGATGTGCAATGATCTCCGCCCCTTTCAGCGCAAGCGTTCGCGCCGACTCGGGGAAGAACCAGTCAAAGCATATCATGATGCCGATAGCGCCGATGGGAGTCTGCCAGACCCTGAAGCCGGTGTCCCCGGGAGAGAACCAGAGTTTTTCCTCATAAAAGAGATGGGTCTTGCGGTAGACTCCCATGAACCCGCCGGGGCCGGTCAGCACCGCGGAGTTATAGACAAACCCGTTGCCCCGCTCCGCTATGCCGGCGACGATAAAGATACCGCGTTCTTTTGACAGCGCGGCCAGCCGCTGCGTGGTACGTCCCGAGGGCACCTCTTCTGCCAGATCGCTCACCTCTTCCTTAGAAATGAACTGATACCCTGTGCTGAAGAGTTCAGGGAGCACGACCAGTGCGGCGTCCATGGAAGCAATGAGCTCAGCGGCCCGGTCAACGTTCTGAGATACGCTCCCGAAGACCGGATCGGTCTGGATGAAACCCGCCTTAATGATCATGAAAAGAGCCTGATCCCCTTTTCGAGATGCTCTTTATCGATGATGATCTGTCCGCCGGAAATGCTGCTTTTCAGTAAAATCGGACTGCAGCCGGCGGTGTTGTCCCATTTCTGGTCCGCGAGCCTGAAGTGCATGCTGCATTCGTTGCAGATGAGGTCCGTCCCTTCCTTCCGGTAGCCCTTTTTATGCTTGTGGCAGGTGAGGCAGGCATCGAAGTAGGTCGAGAGCTCGCCGTTGCCGTCGGTCCTCACAAAGAAGTTGATCCGTTTCCCTGATTTCTTATAGGTGAAAAAATGCACCATGCCGTCGTTCACCTCTTTCACCGGTATCTGAATCCCGCTGTCCTTCTCCCTGACGATCGTATACTCGGCAGGAAGGCTGCTGCAGCCCGAAAGAAAGAGCGTCAGCAGGCAGACGGCAAGGGTCAGGCGGGTGAATGGAATGATGTTCATCGGCACAGCTATAGTATAACAAATGCGGCAACCCGGGCAGTAGGAACGGCTTCCGGGAGGCCTTACTCGGGGATGTCTTCCCTGGTGATCTCGCCGAACCTCAGGACCTTCTTTCCCTTGTGGTCCTTCATGAACTCCTTTGCCTTTGCCTCTGTCTCGACAGGTATAAGCTCAGCGCCCATGGGGCCGAGCACATCGCTGCCGAGGACATAGAACATCTTCCTGGCGTCCATCAGCGCCGCTGAATAATATTCGGTCACGAAGAGGGCCTGGATGTCCGCCTGCTTCCTGGAAGGATTGAACTTACCGGGGCTGAAATAATATTTCATCATGTCCTTCGGCCCGTCAAAGGCCACGTAGGAGCCGTCCTGGAATATGATCTCGGTGGTCCATTCCTTGTATTTTGCGACGAACATTCCGCATACCTGGCATTTGTCCGTCTTTTTTACGATGACCGGCTTCTTGTCGCCGGCAGCAGGCGACAGGGCCGGGGCTGTCAGCAGCGCTGCTGCCGCCAGAAGCATGAAGACCTTGGTCGATATTTTTCTCATCTCTACCTCCGTAACGTTCGTGTCAGTATGGGGCCTGCCTCATATCTTTACTATTATAACTATATTCCCTGCCCGGGGGCTTCCCTGATGACGGACATGCCTGCAGGGCTAAGTCCTGAGTCCCGTGCTCTATTTTATGGCTGAGGCGCATTGCTGCAGCCCTGCGGCCTCAAAGCGCTCGATCGCAGCAATAATTGCCATGCCGATACGGGCATCGTCGGTCCCGTTGACGGAGGCGGTCTTCAACCCTTTGATCGCCAGGTCGCAGTGAGCAGCTGCACGTTCCCCGTCACCAAGGAGAAGATAAGCCTCTGCCCTGAAGAGTTCAAGCGGGAATGCGCCGAGCAGAAGTCTCAGGGGATCAAAGATCCTGAGGGCCTCCGAAGGGCGGTTGGCCTCCAGCAGTGCAAATCCAAGTTCCCACTGGTGATAGAGCATTCCCGGGTGCCGGCTTGCGCCTGCTTCAATGAAACGGACGGCCTCGTCAAGCCTCCCCTCACGGGTGAGATACCTGCCGACGTGCAGTAGCCCGAAACAGTACTGCCGTTCGGCCTTGCAGGCCCGGTCAGCATACCGGAAAGCCCCCTGCAGGTCGTTGAGCAGGTAAGAAAAATCAGCCGCATACAGCAGGAGGGCTGCGTCGCCCGGATGATCACCCAGAGGCTTCTGCACATAGGCGAGGCCTTCTGCCGGGAGCAGGCGCGATGCGTATCGGTCCGCTGCCTGATAGTTTGCCCATGGGGGCATCAGTGGATCGTCTGACAGTGTTTCCGGGGTCCGGATGAACCGGATGAGCGCATTCCCCAGCCATCGGTTCAGGGCGCTCGTAAATCCGCCATTGACCGAGTAGGAGACGCTCACATCTGCGGCCTGGTATGCCTTGCTGCGCAGTCTGTATGCGAGTTTCCGGAGGGCGTCGGGCTTTTCGATCCTCTGCTCAGCGGCAAGGGCAGGCAGGAAATCCAGATCAATGCTGACCACCAAGGGTTCCTGAGGCTCAGGCAGGGAGTCGGGCGTGCAGAGACTCAGAGGGACATTGCCCGGGGAGCCCCTGAAACAGCCGTTATGCATGCTGAAGGTATTGATCTGCTCTTCACTGAAGCGATTTCTCCGCAGGAACTTCCTGAACTGCAGGTCGTTCTCCGGCATTGCGGGGATGATCCAGTAAACTTCCCTGAGGATCCCGAGACTGGCGGCAGCATAGACGAAATTGCCGATATTGTAAAGACCGCTGTCGGTCAGTGAATCGGCTGCGGCCAGGGCTGTCCGATCGCTGCGGTCAAAGAGCTTCTTGAGTCTCGTTATGCGTTCCGGGGCTATCTGCCTGATATCATCATGCTCATCGATATGGATGAGCGCAGCCCCCCGCACCCCTTTTCTTATCCAGGCTGAGAGCACCTCACTATGGTCCTCCACGATCGTGACATCGGATATCGGATCGGTCAGGAGGACCGGCCCGGCAGCCCAGACCATATCCGTCAGCAGCAGAAGAAGAGCGGCGCTCTGCAGTCCCCTGTATAGGGCCATCAGCAGAGCTTCTCCGCTACCCTTACCGCCTTTCATCTGCCGAAGGCCTCCTGCCTGTCATCCCGAAGATCACGCCCCAGGGCTGTCGTGAGGCGCGGGCAAGGGTCACCAGCCCTTTTGATATGAACCAGGTCATGCCCCAGAGTACCGGGACCTCGATCCAATGTGTGGTTTCGATCCCCGCAGTCTTTCTGACAGCCAGCAGAAGGGTCAGGACAACGGTGTGGGACAGGTAAATACCGAACACTGCCCTTGAGCCCGAGGCGAGTCGTGCCATGAGCTTTGTGCTCCACCCGGCCTGCAGAAGCCGGTTGAGCAGCACCAGAAAGAGGAGAGGAGAGAGGAGCCTGAAGGGCAGTCCCGCAAACAGGAACTGCTGAAGCGGATTATATCCGATCCGGTCATCTTCGATGCGCAGTCCGGCATAGAAGAGGGCGTATGCGAGGACTGTCAGAAAAAGGAGCCAGTACCTCTTGCTGTCCAGCCAGGGGAGGGCCGGCTTTTCCTGGCGCAGCCATAACCCGCCCGCAAAGAAGACGGACCAGGGAAGGAAGAGGCCGATCAGCTCGGTTTCCATGAACGCACTACCTGCCCCCCGCGTCCAGAGGAGATAATCGGCAGTTGCCCCAAAGGCAACTGCCAGGGCAGCGGCAACCCCAAAGATCCGCCGTATCCCGATGCCGGCTATCCTGCTTTCAAGGAGGTGATGCAGGATAAGAAGCTGAAGGAGTACGCTGATGTAATAGAGCTGCCAGAAGCCGGTCAGGGAGAAATAGACAAGCCGGGCAACGGGAAGCTGGTGGGCCTTCGCAAACAGCAGCAGAAGAGTGTTCCAGAAGAAAAAAGGGATGATGAGCGTCCGGGTCTTCTTCCTGATGAAGGCAATAAGGGAAGGCCGGCTGACCAGGGAGGAAAAACGGCCGGAGAAAAGCCCTGAGAGCATGAAAAAGGCGGGTACCGGCAGGGCGAAGAACGGGGCAAAGAGAAACCCGGCCGGCCACCACGTTCCGATGCCGGGCCTTATCGTGATATTCACATGGATCAGAACGACCAGGCCGCAGGCAATGGTGCGCAGCGCATTTGATGCGGCGAGAAGGCTGCCGTCCGCCCTGATGTCACTGTCCAATAAGTCCTGCCGGCCCGATGTCAGCTCAGCGGCCAGAATGCTGCCGCAGGAGTCTGACCCTACTGGATGCTATTGACCCTGCCCTGCTCATTCAGATGGAAATTACGGCCCGCCTGTCCAACAGGGGTGATCATGAATTTGCCGTCACCGGTGACAACCTTCAGGGAGATCTTTGTCCCGCGTTTCATTTTATTAAACCCCATGCTGTGGAGCTTTGCAGGGTCCAGGACAAGCGCCTCAAAGGTGTCCCCGGCTTTGAGGTCTTCCGGCAGCTGATTGTTGAAGCGGACACCGAGCTGTGCCTCGAGAGATCCCCCCCCGGCGGCACGGAGCGCCCTTCCGGCTTCGGCAAGGGAAGAAAGGACGAGGACAAGTGACATGATGACGAGGACGACGGGGACCAGACGCGATGTGACCATTTTCATAGCAGACCCTCCTTTTTTTTCATAGCTTACATGAAAAAACATCGATGGTCAATCACCGCACCGGTTGATGTCAAACCGGCCGATCTCAACCATCCGGAAATCGGGATCTTCACCTGTCTGTATGGGACACTATGGCATTTTTGCATTAGAACTGCCGTTCTGTGCTAAAATAGCGAAAAGTTTCCGGCCTTATTTGGCCACAGAGGAGAGCAGAAACTATGAAAATATCAGGTGCGGAAATCTTCCTGGAGAGTCTGAAGAAGGAAGGCGTGAAGCATATGTTCGGGTATCCGGGCGGTGTGGTCCTTAATATCTTCGACCGGCTCCATGACGAAAAAGACCTTCAGTTGATCCTGACCCGGCATGAACAGGGCGCGGTCCACGCGGCAGACGGCTATGCGCGGGCGACCGGCAAGCCCGGCATCGTGCTGGTCACCTCAGGCCCCGGCGCGACCAACACGGTCACCGGTATCGCGACCGCCTATATGGATTCGATCCCGATGGTGATCTTCACCGGCCAGGTCCCGACGCAGCTGATCGGCAACGATGCCTTTCAGGAGGCCGATATCGTCGGCATCACCCGGCCCTGCACCAAACACAATTTCCTCGTGAAGAACGTCGAAGACCTGGCCCAGGTCATCAAGGAGGCCTTCTACATAGCGACGACCGGCAGGCCCGGCCCGGTGCTGATCGACCTGCCGAAGGACGTAACGACCCATAAGGCGGAGTTCGTCTGGCCGGGGGATGTGAAGCTGCGCAGTTATAACCCGACCTACGAAGGGAACAAGTACATGATAACCCAGGCCGCACATATGATCGCCAAGGCGAAGAAGCCGGTGATCATTGCCGGGGGAGGGGTCATCCTCTCCGGGGCCTCGAAGGAGCTGAAGGAATTCGCAGAGCATACGGACGTGCCGGTGACGATGACGCTGATGGGCCTCGGGGGCTTCCCCGGTACCCACAAGCTTGCCCTGGGCATGCTCGGCATGCACGGCACCTTTTACGCCAACAAGACGATCCAGGAGTCCGACCTGCTGATCGCCGTCGGCATGCGCTTTGATGACCGGGTGACCGGCAAGATCGATGCCTTTGCCCCGCATGCAAAGATCATCCATATCGACATTGACCCCACCTCGATCAGGAAGAATGTGCGGGTCGATGTGCCGATCGTCGGGGACATAAAGAATGTCCTGACCGTGATGAACAAGGTGCTCAAGGAAGAGGTCAAGGAGCCCTGGCAGGAGGTCAGGAAGGCCTGGCTCAAGCAGATCACCGCATGGAAGGCCGAACGGCCGATGAGCTATGACCGGGAGGCGGATGTCATAAAACCCCAGTACGTTGTCGAAAAGATATATGAGCTGACAAAGGGTGATGCGATCATAGCGACCGAGGTCGGTCAGAACCAGATGTGGGCAGCCCAGTTCTATAAGTACGATAAGCCCAGGACCTGGCTTTCCTCAGGGGGGCTCGGCACCATGGGGTACGGACTCCCGGCCGCGATCGGCGCACAGCTTGCCTATCCCAACCGGCTGGTGATCGATATTGCCGGCGACGGCAGCATACAGATGAACATACAGGAACTGGCCACTGCGGTGATAAATAAACTCCCGGTGAAGGTGGCGATCCTCAATAACCGCTATCTCGGCATGGTGAGGCAGTGGCAGGAGCTCTTCTACGAAGAGCGGTACGCGCATACCAAGCTCGACGATACCGTACCGGATTTTGTCAAGATCGCCGAGGCCTACAACGCGGTCGGCCTGCGGGCCACCAAGAAGTCAGAGGTCGAGCCGGTGCTGAAGGAGGCCTTCCGCGTCAAGCGGCCTGTTTTTATGGACTTTGTCGTTGACTGGCATGAGAAGGTCTTCCCGATGGTGCCTGCAGGGGCCGCGATCGACAACATGCTCTTCAACGAACCTGCCAAGAAATCCGAAAAGAAGATCAAGGCAGTGAAATAGGCACGGACTAAATTTTAGCAGAGGAGAATCATGAGACATACGATATCGGTACTTGTTGAGAATAAATTCGGGGTGCTGTCGAGGATCTCGGGACTCTTCAGCGGAAGGGGCTACAACATTGAAAGCCTTTCGGTGAATGAGACGACTGACCCCAAGGTCTCGGTCATGACGATCGTCACGAGCGGCGACGACTGGATCATTGAGCAGATAAACAAACAGCTGAACAAGCTGGTGGATGTCATCAAGGTGGTGGACATGACCGAACTCGACCATGTCGAGCGCGAGATGGTGCTGATCAAGGTCTCCCCTCGCCAGGAGGACAAGGCAGAGGTGCTGCGGCTTGCCGAGATCTTCAGGGGCCGGGTGGTCGATTCAAGCCAGAAGACCTATACCATCGAGATCACCGGTGATGAGAAGAAGATCGCCGCGATCGTTGAGCTCCTCAAGCCGATGGGCATCAAGGAGTTTGTGAGGACCGGCAAGATCGCG
>SCQH01000082.1 GCA_004321925.1 Nitrospirota bacterium
CGCCACCCAATCCCCTGCTCGCCCATCTCCCGGAGCGGGACCTTACCACACCCTCAGGAAAGAGACTGACCCTGGTGAACCCGGCCTATATGAACCGGCAGGTCAATGAGCTCGGCGCCAGCGAAACCGGCATGATCACGCATATAACGAGCCTCCGGCCGCTCAGGCCCGAGAACAACCCGGATGCTTGGGAAACGGGGGCATTGCAGGAATTCGAAAAGGGCACTCAGGAGGTCACCTCGTTCGAGAAGATCAACGGGAAAGACTATCTGAGGTTCATGCGGCCGCTCAGGACAGAGAACTCCTGCCTTGAGTGCCATGCAGGCCAGGGGTACCGGGCAGGGGACGTCCGGGGCGGGATCAGTGTCTCGATACCTTTGACCCGGCATCAGGCCTCGTTCATCAGGTCGCTTCTCGACGAGATAAAGGTCTATGCCGTCATCTGGTTTGCCGGCGTGGCCTTCATCTTCATCGGATCGCAGCAGATAGTCAGGCAGACAACGGCGCTCAGGGGCCTCAACGAGACGCTCAGGGGGATACTGGACCACGCCCCTTTCGGCATCTATGTTGTTGAAGCGGACGGGAAGGTATCGTATGCGAACCCGGCGATGATCCGGATGTCAGGCAGCACCATTGAGCAGTTCATCAGCACCAACCTTCTTGAACTGCCTCCCTATCGGGAGAAAGGCATATCCGGCATGATAGAAAAGGGGCTCAGGGGAGAATACGCGGAGCTGAACGATGTCGAGTACACCTCATATTTCGGGGGAAAGACCACGTTCCGGAACTTCAGCTGCATCCCGCTTGCCGGGGAGGGCAGGAAAAAGGCGCTGGTCATCGTTGAGGACATCACCGAGCGCAGGCATGCAGCTGAGGAGCAGAAGAAGCTCCAGGGGCAGCTCCTGCAGGCGCAGAAGATAGAATCGATCGGCCGGCTGGCAGGCGGCGTTGCCCATGATTTCAACAATATCCTGTCCGCCATCATCGGATACAGTGAACTGGCCCTGCTGAAGCTCTCGGAGGAGAGCCCGGCCTGGGAGGAGATCGGACAGGTGAAGGCAGCAGGGGAAAGGGCAGCCTCGCTTACCCATCAGCTCCTGGCCTTCAGCCGCAAGCAGGTGCTTGAGATGAAGCCGGTCAACATAAACGATATCGTCGATAGTACGCTGAAGATGCTGAACCGGCTGATCAGGGAGGACATCGTCTTTGAGCTGAAGCTGAAAAGACCGCTTCCCAATATCAGGGCCGACCGGCTCCAGATCGAGCAGGTCCTGATGAACCTTGTGGTCAATGCCGTGGATGCCATGCCCGACGGGGGGAGCCTGATGATCGGGACGGATGAGGTGCTGCTCGATGAGGCCTATGCCCGCCAGCGCAGCGAGGTCAAGCCGGGGCCCTACGTCATGTTCACCGTTACGGATACCGGCGCCGGAATGAGCAGGGAGGTCCAGGACCGGATATTCGAGCCGTTCTTCACGACCAAGGATTTCGGAAAAGGCACCGGTCTCGGCCTTGCAATGGTCTATGGGATCGTCAAGCAGCATGGCGGGTATATCTATGTCTATAGTGAACCCGGCAAGGGGACTGCCTTCAAGGTCTATATGCCTGTTGTCAGTGAGGATGTCCTCAGCGCCGGTGCAGCAGCGCCGGAGGGACCGATGAAACGGGGCAGCGAGACGGTCCTTGTCGTTGACGACGACCCTTTCATCCGAAGGCTCATAGCCGACGTCCTCAGCCCGCTGGGGTATCAGGTGCTTGTGGCGGAAGGGGGGGAAGAGGCCCTGAGGACCAGCGAAGGCAGGACTGAGGTGATCGACCTGCTCCTGACGGACATCATCATGCCGAAGATGAACGGCAAGGTCATCAGCGAACTCATCTCTAAACGGCATCCAGAGGCAAAGACCATTTTCATGTCCGGCTACACGGACGACGTGATCGCACATCACGGCATGCTCGAACCCGGGCTTCATTTCATCCAGAAACCGATCATCCCGAGGACGCTTTCCGACAAGCTGAGAGAGGTTCTGGACCATCGGCCGTAAACCAGTTTAGGGTTGAAAATTAAGGGTCTGTGTGATAATCTAAAAACTCCTGTTTTTCACTGAACCACTATGACAAAAAAGACGCATAATCCCGGAGAGAGAGTTCTGCTGTCAGGCAATGAGGCCATTGCCCTCGGGGCCTATGAGGCCGGGGTAAAGGTCGCCTCTGCCTATCCGGGCACGCCGTCAACCGAGATCCTCGAAAACCTCTGTCGCTATGAGGGGGTCTATGCCGAATGGGCGCCGAATGAGAAGGTGGCGCTCGAGGTCGCGCTTGGGGCCTCTTTTGCCGGCGCACGGTCCCTGGCGACCATGAAGCATGTCGGCCTTAATGTCGCGGCCGACCCGCTCTTTACCGCTGCCTATACCGGCGTCAAGGGCGGACTGGTCATCGTCACCGCCGACGACCCTGAGATGCACAGCTCTCAAAACGAGCAGGACAACCGCAACTATGCCTATGCTGCCAAGGTTCCGATGCTTGAGCCATCGGATGCTGCGGAGGCAAAGGAGTTCATAAAACATGCCTACCGGATCAGCGAAGGGTTCGATACCCCTGTGCTGCTGCGCACCACGACCAGGGTGGCCCATGTCAAGGGTATGGTCGCCATGGGCGGGCTTGAGTCCTCTTCGGCAAAGCTGGGCATCGAAAAGATGCCCGAAAAGTTCGTCATGCTGCCGGCCCATGCCCGCAGACGCAGGGTCGAGCTCGAAAAGCGGCTGGCCGGCATGAAGGAATTCGCAGAGACCTTTCCTGAGAACAGGACAGAATGGGGCGACAGGAAGAGGGGCTTCATCACCTCGGGCGTCTCCTATCTTTATGTCAGGGAGGCCTTCCCCGAAGCCTCTGTCCTTAAGCTCGGCATGGCCTATCCTTTCCCGGACAGGCTCATCAGGGAATTTGCCGCAGGGGTGGATGAGCTTTTCATTGTGGAAGAGCTAGACCCTTTTATCGAAAACCATGTGAAGGCGCTTGGTCTTGCCTGTAAAGGCAAGGAACTCATACCTGCCATGGGAGAACTGAACTCCCACCTCGTAAGGAAGGCCATCACCGGCGAGGCGCCGCGCAGCCTGTTCGAACCGGTCCCCGTCCCGATGCGGCCGCCGAACCTCTGCCCGGGATGCCCCCACCGGGGCATTTTCCACGCGATCTCCAAACTGAAGGTCTTTGTGGCGGGGGATATAGGCTGCTACACCCTGGCGGCCCTCAAACCGCTTTCGGCCATGGACTCCTGTGTCTGCATGGGCGCAAGCATCGGCACTGCCTTCGGCATGGAAAAGGCCCTCGGCAAAGAGAGCCTCGGCAAGATCGTGGCCGTCATCGGCGACTCCACCTTTATGCATTCCGGCATCACCGGCCTGATCGAGGTGGTCTATAACCGCGGCTTTTCGACCGTCGTGATCCTCGACAACCGGACCACCGGCATGACCGGGCACCAGCCCAACCCCTCGACCGGGATGACGATCGGCGGAGAGATCAGCACGGTCGTCGATATAGAGGCCGTCTGCCGGGCGGTCGGTGTCAGGCATGTCGTGACGATCGATCCCCATGATATGGAGAATGCCGAAAAGATACTGCGGCAGGAGATCGAAAGACCGGAGCCCTCGGTCATCATCACCAAGGCCCCCTGTGCACTCCTGCCGGAGATGAGGAAGCGGAAGGACAAAAAACTCTACCGGGTCATCGAAGAGAGATGCACCGGATGCAGGGCCTGCCTGAAGATCGGCTGCCCGGCGATCGAATGGGTGCCGCTCACCCCCGAAGAGGCCAGGAAACTCGGCTATAAAGATACGCAAAAAGGGCATTCCTCGATCAATGCAGCTCTGTGCGACGGCTGCGGCCAGTGTGTTGTGCTCTGCAAGTTCAAGGCGATCTCTGCGGCGGGTAAGGACGCGGGTAAAGACAATGGATAGAACCATGAACCTCTTCCTCTGCGGTGTCGGCGGGCAGGGCATCCTTCTGGCAAGCGAGGTCATCTCCTCGGCCTGTATGCTCTCGGGCTACGACGTGAAACAGAGCGAGGTCCATGGCATGGCCCAGCGCGGCGGGTCGGTCATATCCCATATCCGCTTCGGCAATAAGGTCTATTCGCCGCTCATTGAACCGGGAGATGCGGACATCGTCGTCTCGTTCGAACTGCTTGAGGCCCTGCGCTATCTGCCCTACATGAACAAGGAGACAAAGGTCATCGTCAATACGCAGAAAATCCTGCCGTCTCCGGTGGCGACCGGCGCAGACACCTATCCGGCGGATGTGCTTGAGCAGCTTCAAAAGAGGGGACTGACCGTCTTTCCGGTCGATGCCTTCGGGATTGCCCGGCTGGCCGGTGAGACGAGGGCCGTCAATATGGTCCTGGTCGGCGGCCTTTCCCTGCTGCTGCCCCTGGAGGAGCAGGTATTTCTGCAGGTGCTGCAGGACCGCCTTCCCGGGAAGATCAGGGCGGTGAATACCGCCGCCTTTATAAAGGGACGAGAGGAAATAAGCAAAAGATTATCGAGTAATTCATAAGGTGATGACGGGCTGTCATTCCCGGGCTTAAGCCCCTACTGTCGGCTTGTCGGGAATCTTTCTTTAAGAAGGATTGCGGATACCCAAACATCGGGCACAAGCAAGCCACAATGACAAAATGGTGAGGTCAAGGAGAGAGTCATGATATGGAATGAGGAGTTTGAGACACTGCCGCGCGAGGCGCTGGAGGCCCTGCAGCTTAAGCGGCTGCAGCACCAGATCGAGCGGGTCTATGCCGCAGTCCCCTATTACCGCAATAAGATGGAGGAGCAGGGGGTCAGGCCCTCCGACATCAAGACCCTCAGGGACATCAGCAGGCTCCCCTTCACCACCAAGGAAGACCTCAGGATCAACTACCCGTTCGGCCTCTTTGCGGTGCCGTTCGAACAGGTCGTCAGGATCCATGCCTCCTCCGGGACGACCGGGAAGCCGACGGTCGTCGGGTACACGAAACGCGATATTGATTCATGGGCCGAGCTGATGGCCAGAACGCTCTCTGCCGGGGGTGCCCACCAGGGGGACGTCGTTCATAATGCTTACGGGTACGGCCTCTTCACCGGGGGGCTCGGCGCCCATTACGGCGCTGAAAGGCTCGGGGCAGCGGTCATCCCCATCTCGGGAGGCAATTCGAAGAGACAGATCATGATCATGCAGGACTTCGGTTCGACGGTCCTCATGTGCACGCCGTCCTATGCCCTGAACCTTGCGGACGTGATGAAGGAGATGCAGGTCGAGCCTTCTTCCCTGAAGCTCAGGGTCGGCCTTTTCGGGGCAGAGCCCTGGAGTGAGAACATGCGGGAAGAGATCCAAAAGAGGCTGAACCTCAAGGCGATCGATATCTTCGGGCTGAGCGAGGTGATGGGCCCGGGGGTTGCCAGCGAATGCATCGAGGAACAGCACGGCCTGCATATCTTCGAGGATTATTTCATCCCCGAGATCGTGGACCCCAAGACCATGGAGCCGATGCCGCTCGGTGAGCTCGGCGAGCTTGTCTTCACCACGCTTACCAAGGAGGCCTTCCCGGTCATCCGTTACCGGACAAAGGACCTTTCGAGGCTCATCGCCAAGCCCTGCTCCTGCGGCAGGACCTTCTACCGGATGGAGAGGATAACCGGCAGGACGGACGACATGCTGATCATCAGGGGCGTCAATGTCTTCCCCTCTCAGATCGAACATGTGCTGATGAGCATCGAAGGGGTCGAGCCCCATTACCAGATCATTGTCGACCGCCAGGGGTCGCTCGATATCGTCGAAGTGCAGGTAGAGGTGAGCGAGAATATCTTCTCCGACGAGGTGAAGGTGCTCGAAAAACTGGGCAAGAGGATCGAACATGAGATCAAGGACCTGCTCGGGATCTCCTGCAGGGTGAAGCTGGTCGAGCCGAAGACCATCCAGCGGTCCGAGGGCAAGGCACAACGCGTGATCGACAAGAGGAAATTGTAGGTAACCCCCCTCATTCCCCCCTTACCCTAAGAGGGGACGAAGGAACAGGGAATTGCATGGCATCGAAATGGAGGTTGTTATGAAAGTTGAACAGATCTCGGTATTTCTCGAAAATAAGTCGGGCAGGCTGGCCGATGTGACGAACATCCTTGCCGCGGCAGGCATCAATATCAGGGCGCTTGCACTGGCCGATACGACCGATTTCGGGATCCTCAGGCTCATCGTCAACGACAATGAAAAGGCCAAGAGTGTCCTGAAGGAGAACGGCTTTACGGTCGGCAAGACCGAGGTGATAGCGGTCGAGGTCTCGGACAGGCCGGGCGGCCTTGCGGCTATCCTCAATGTCATGAGGGATACTGCCATCAACGTGGAATACATGTATGCCTTTATCCAGAAGAGCGGTGAAAATGCTATCATTATATTCCGGTTCGATGAACTCGAAAAAGCGATCGAGGTGCTCCGCTCGGCCGGAATCAGGATCCTGAGCGGTGAAGAGATCTATTCCATATAGTAAACAGTCAAGAGCAGCTGAAACCACAAATCTGAAGGAGGTAGTAATGAGATTCGGTAAGATTATGCTGTCAGTAGTTATGTCCGTGATGTTCGTATCTCTGTTGTTTGTCACAGCGGGTGCTGCAGGCAAGGAGCCGATAAAGATCGGGGCCATACTCTCCGTCACCGGGCCCGCATCCTTCCTCGGGGAGCCTGAAAAGAACACCCTGGTGATGCTCCAGGACCAGATAAACAAGGCAGGCGGCATTCGCGGGGCGAACCTCCAGGTGATCATCGAGGACTCAAAGAGCGATGAGACCCAGGCGGTCCTGGCAGCCAAGAAACTGCTCGAAAAGGACAACGTCGTTGCGATCGTCGGACCGTCAACGACCGGTGAGTCCATGGCCCTTGTGCCTATCATGAATGCGGCAAAGACCCCGCTTGTCTCCTGTGCGGCAGGCGCCCCGATAACCAACCCCGTTTCGGAACGGGAATGGATCTTCAAGACTCCGCAGTATGATACCAGCGCGGTCGAGGCGATCTATACCTATATGAAGAAACACGGCATCACCAAGGTCGGCATCATCACGATCGCCACCGGGTTCGGCGATGCCGGCAAAAAGGCACTGCATGAGATAGCCCCGAAGATGGGCATGACGATCGTTGCTGAAGAAAAATACGGGCCCAAGGATTCTGATATGACCACCCAGCTGACCAAGATCAAGGCTGCAGGGGCGCAGGCGGTCATCAACTGGTCTGTCGGACCCGGCCAGGTCGTTGTGACGAAGAACTGGCATGACCTCAAGATGGGGATCCCCCTCTATCAGAGCCACGGCTGGGGCAGCAAGAAGAATATCGAGCTTGCCGGCAAGGCTGCAGAGGGCGTTATAGCTCCTCTTGGAAGGCTCGTCGTCTGGGACAAACTGAGCGACAAGCACCCCCAGAAGGCCCTGCTGAAGAAGTTCGAGAGCGACTACAAGGCCTTATACAAGAGCGAACCGGGCACCTTCGGCGGTCATGCCTATGACTCCCTGATGATGGTGGTTGAGGCGATAAAGAAGGTCGGCCCCGACAAAAAGAAGATCAGGGATTATTTGGAGACCGGTATCACGAAAATGCCCGGCACGGGCGGCGTCTATACCATGTCTGCGAAGGACCACTGCGGGCTTGATGCGGGTGCCTTTGAGATGGTTGTCGTCAAGAACGGCGATTGGGAAATCCTGAAATAATCTGTTGCTGACCAGATTCAGGAGTCAGGGCTGCTTGGAACCGGGCCCTGACTCCTGAATTTTTTTGAGAGGAACGATAACGCCTTGTTCACGGTATTCTTACAGTTTCTTTTTTCAGGCCTGACCGTCGGGGCTGTCTATGCCCTGGTGGGTATGGGCTTTAATATCATCTACAACTCGACGTCGATCATCAATATGGCGCAGGGGGAGTTCGTCGTGATCGGCGGCCTCTTCATGTGGTTCTTTTCCGAGACGGTGAAACTTCCCTTCTTTCTGTCGGCGATACTGACGGTCCTCGCTGCCGGGTTCGTCGGCCTTCTCATGGAGCGGTTCACCATTAAACCTCTTAAATCCAATGACCTGCTTCTGATGATCATGGTCACGATAGCCGTCTCGATACTCATGCGGGGGCTCCTCATGTTCAAGTTCGGGAAAGACCCCTATTCCTATGCGCCCTTCACCGAAGGAGAACCGCTCAATATTGCCGGCGCGGTCATACAGCAGCAGACGCTCTGGGTGATCGGGATCACCGCCTGCTGCATTGTCCTGCTCTTTCTTTTTTTTAATAGAACGATGATGGGCAAGGCGATGAGGGCCTGCGCCGTGGATACGACCGCTGCAAAGCTGGTCGGCATCAATGTCTCGCGGGTGGTGATGATCTCCTTTATCCTGAGCGCCATGGTCGGTGCGATCGGTGGTATTGCGATCACCCCGATATCCCTGATGGAATATGACAAGGGACCGATGCTTGCGGTCAAGGGGTTCTGCGCAGCCATCATGGGCGGCCTCGGACGGGGCAGGGGAGCGGTGATCGGCGGTTTTGCGATCGGCATCCTCGAATCCATGACCGCCGGATATATTCATTCAGGCATGAAGGATGCGGTGGCCCTTGTCATCATGCTCGCCATCCTGTTCTTCAGACCGGCCGGTCTTTTCGGCAGCGTTGCCATGTCAAAGCTCAGGAAATTCTGATATGGGCAGGGGCAACAGCATAGCGCTTGTCCTGTTAGTGCTCGCCGTAGCAGGCCTGCCCTTTGTGACGACCGGAAGTTATACGCTGACGGTCGGGATCTTCTCGGGCATCAATGCCCTGGTCGCCATCGGGCTCTGTGTCCTCATGGGATCGGCCGGCCAGGTCTCTCTCGGCCAGGCAGGTTTCTACGGCATCGGCGCCTATGTGTCGTCCGTCCTGAGCATCAAGTTCGGACTTCCGGTGGCCCTGAGCATGATCGCTGCCATGGCAGTCGCCTCTGCAGCAGCAGCCCTGCTTGCTGTGCCTGCCCTGCGGCTCAAGGGGCATTACCTTGCCGTTGCCACGCTCGGTTTTGGAGAGATCATCAATGTGATCCTCAATGAGTGGGGGCCGGGAGGCCCTTCCGGGTTTGGCGACATCCCGCATCTCAGCCTCTTTGGCTATACCCTGAGCTCCACGACGTCCAATTTCTATTTCATCTGGCTCTGCGTTGCCGCGGGCCTGGTCTTTTCCCTCAATATCCTGAACTCAATGACCGGCAGGTCCCTGCGGGCGATACACGGCAGCGAAACAGCGAGCATTGCGATGGGGCTTGATATCGTTGCGCTCAAGATCAAGGTCTTTGTCCTGAGCGCCATCTACGCGTCCCTGGCCGGTGCCCTGTATGCGCATTATGTCACCTTCATCAGCCCCAGCAGTTTTAATCTCTTTTACTCGGTACTGGCCCTGATGATGGTCGTGCTCGGCGGCATAACCAATGTCTGGGGCGGCGTTGTTGGCGCGGTCATCATTACGATCCTTCCTGAGCTGCTCAGAAAGTTCGAGGAGTTCGATGTGCTGGTCTATGGCCTGATCCTGACCCTATCGCTGCTCTTTCTGCGCAAAGGGCTGGTCCCCCTGCTTATCGAAAAGGCCGCGCGGCTCAAAGGCGGAACCGATGCTCGAGCTTAAAGGCATCTCAAAGGGGTTCGGCGGGGTGAAGGCCCTGAGCCTGGTCAGTCTCAGCGTGGAGGCCGGGAGCGTCAGCGCCCTGATCGGCCCCAACGGGGCAGGCAAAAGCACGCTCCTCAATGCGATAAGCGGCATCGATCCTCCGGACGAGGGCGAGGTGATCTTCAGCGGTGAACGGGTCAACAGGCTTTCGCCCATGGCCATTGCGCGCAGAGGCCTCTCAAGGACCTTCCAGCATCTGGAGCTCTTCGGGGAAATGACCGTTCTCGAAAACATCATGGTCGGCAGGAATGCCCGGACAAAGGCCGGCTTCCTGGCAGCAGGGCTGAGGCTTCCCTCCGGCCTGAGGGAGGAGCGCGAGAGCCTCAGCTCAAGCGAGGAGATCCTCGACTATATCAAACTTGGCCATCACCGGGACGACCTGGCGTCGAATCTCCCTATCGGCGAACAACGGGTGCTCGAGATCGGCCGGGCCCTGGCCACTGGACCGAAACTGCTGCTGCTGGATGAGCCTGCCGCCGGCCTGAACATGCGGGAGACCCGGGACCTTGGCGAACTCATCAAGAGGATACGGACCGAAAAGGGGATCACGATCCTGCTGGTCGAGCATGACATGGACCTGGTGATGAGGATCAGCGACGCGATCACGGTCCTGAACTTCGGAGAGGTGATCGCGCGGGGCACCCCCCTTGAGATACAAAAGGACCCTCTGGTGATAGCCGCCTATCTGGGCGATGAGGCGGCCTAGATGCTGATACTGAAGAACGTCGAGGTCTATTACGGCAAGATCCATGCGGTCAAGCATGTCTCCCTGCATGTCAGAAAGGGCGAGATCGTCGCCCTCATCGGGGCCAACGGGGCCGGGAAGACAACCCTGCTTTCGACCATATCCGGCCTTATCCGCTCAAGCAGCGGAAACATCCTCTACGAAGGCAGCGAGATCTCCGGTCGCAACCCCGACGCGATCGTGAAGCTGGGGATATCCCATGTGCCTGAGGGAAGACATATCTTCAAGACGCTGAGCGTGGAGGACAACCTGCTGCTTGGCTCCTATCACCGGTATTCGTTCAGGAAAAGCGGTCCCGTAAAAAAAGATATGGAGAAGATGTACGCCATGTTCCCGATCCTCGCGAAGCGCAAAAAACAGCTGGCCGGCACTCTCTCCGGCGGAGAGCAGCAGATGCTGGCGATCGGGCGGGCGCTCATGGCAGAGCCCCGGTTGCTGATCCTTGACGAGCCGGGGACCGGACTGGCCCCGACGATCGCAAAGGAGATCTTCAGCCATATTGTGCGGCTGCGGGACGACCACGGACTGACCGTGCTGCTGGTTGAGCAGAATGCACGTAGTGCGCTCAAGATAGCCGACAGCGGGTATGTTATCGAAACCGGAAGGATAATCCTTCAGGGGTCTGCAGAGGAACTGCTCTTAAACAGGGATGTACAGAGGGCGTATCTCGGAAGGGACCTCGATACGGAATCACCACTATAAGGGTCAAGGAGGACAATATGTACTGGGAACCTGATAAGGAATGTATGAGCAGGGTGGACATGGAGCAGCTCCAGCTGGAGAGGCTGCAGGCAACGCTCTCGCGTGTCTATATGAATGTCCCCTTCTACCGGAAGAAATTCGACGAGCTCGGCATCGACCCCGATAATTTCCGGTCCCTGGAGGACATTCAAAAGCTTCCCTTTACCCTGAAGAACGACCTGCGGGACAGCTACCCGTACGGCCTGTTTGCCGTTCCCCTGCGGGACGTGGTGCGGATACATGCCTCCTCCGGCACCACCGGCATGTCGACCGTCGTCGGGTATACCCGCAACGACATCAAGACCTGGTCGAACCTGGTGGCCCGCGTGCTGACAGCCGCCGGGGTGACCAAGGACGACGTCGTCCAGATAGCCTTCGGCTACAGCCTCTTTACCGGCGGCTTCGGCCTCCACTACGGTGCAGAGCGCATCGGGGCCTCGGTCATCCCCATATCAAGCGGCAACACCGCCCGACAGATCAAGATCATGCAGGACTTCAGGACGACCGCGCTCGTCTGCACGCCGAGCTATGCGATGCATATTGCCGACACCATACAGGAGATGGGCATCAATACCAATTCGCTTTCGCTGAAGTACGGCCTCTTCGGCGCCGAGCCCTGGTCCGAGGAGATGCGGCAGGAGATACAGAGGAAGCTGAAGATCATCGCGACCGACAATTACGGACTGAGCGAGGTGATGGGCCCCGGTGTTGCCGGCGAATGCCTGGAACGCAACGGCCTGCATATCAACGAGGACCATTTCTATGCGGAGATCGTCAACCCCGAGACCCTGGTCCCTGTTGCCCCGGGTGAGACCGGCGAACTGGTGATCACTACCCTCACGAAGGAGGCCTTCCCGGTCATACGCTTCCGGACCCGGGACCTCACGCGGTTCATCCCCGAACCCTGCCCCTGCGGCAGAAAGACGATGAGGATGTCGCGGGTGATGGGCAGGACCGACGATATGCTGATCATCAAGGGGGTCAATGTCTTCCCGTCCCAGATCGAGGCGGTCCTCTTCGACATCGAGGGCACCGAGCCGCACTACCAGATCGTCATTGACCGCAAGGGGCCGATGGATGACGTGACCGTGCAGGTGGAGGTTTCCGAGTCGATATTCTTTGATGAGATGAAAAAGCAGAATGAACTGATGAAGCAGATCAAGAGCCGTCTTGCCTCTGAGCTCGGCATCGGCGTTGAGGTGAAGCTCGTTGAGAAAAAGACCCTTCAGCGCAGCGAGGGCAAGGCCCGAAGGGTCATCGACCTGCGGAAGCTGTAAGAAAACCCTCATGGACTCCGGTCCTGATATACTAAGGGATCTACAAGTATGAAGAGATCAATAAACCTGAAATCCCTCCTAACCTCCCTTTGCCAAAGGGAGGCAAATCCCCCGTCCCAGGAATGGGGGAAGGGGTGTTCCCCTCTTTGGCAACCAAAAGTAGGTGCTTAAGCAAGAGGGGGAGGGGAGATTTTTTGAAAAGATGTCCTCTTCCCTATGAACATATTCGTAATGGAGCCAGATCATGAAAGATTTTATCCGGGAGTCTGAATTTCTCCAGACGCTGGTGGATGCGGTCCCTTCGCTGCTCTTCATCGTGGACCGGGATGTCAGGATCTTCCATTATAACCGTGCTGCCGCACAGCTTCTCGAAAAGGACCGGGAGACCGTCCTGATGAGCAAGGGCGGGGATGTGCTCCAGTGCCTGCATTCCTACGAATCTCCGGGAGGCTGCGGGGGGACTGAGGCCTGCTCAGGCTGTACCATACGGAACTCCGTGGGCGGGGCCTTTGTTGATCAGCAGACCGCCGGGGAGCCGACAGCCATGAAGATCCTCAGAAACGGGACCGTCGAGGACGTCATCTTCATGGTGACGACCGTCCCGCTGAACTATAAGGATGAGCGCTATGCCCTGCTCGTGCTGGACGACGTCACAAAGCAGAAGAAGACCGAAGAGGAGCTGCTCATGGTCAATAAGCTCCTTGAGCATCAGGCGGTCACGGACCCGCTGACCGGGATTTATAACCGGCTGAAGTTCGACGAAATGCTGATGAACGAGATAAACAGGTCCAAGCGGCATAAGCTCCCCCTCTCCCTGGTCATGTTCGATATCGACCATTTCAAGAAGGTCAACGACACCTACGGTCATCATATCGGCGATGCCGTGCTGCAGCAGCTCACCTCTCATATTTCCCGGGGCATCAGAAAACATGACTGTTTTGCCCGCTGGGGGGGAGAGGAGTTCATGATCATGCTGACGCATAATACGCTGGAGGCGGCCATGCATTTTACCGAGCATATCCGGAAGGAGATCGAGGAATTACGGATCAGGGGTCTTCAGAAGATCACCTGCAGCTTCGGCGTGACACAGCTCAATGAGCAGGACGACATCTTCAGCTTTACAAAAAGGGCCGACGATGCCTTGTACAGGGCAAAATCCAGGGGCAGGAACCGTGTTGAGACCCTGACCGTTGACTGCGATCCGAAAAAGGGGGAGAAATAAATGTCTGCAGGCAGCCTGTTGTACAGGGAAGAGCAGGGTATCGGGTATATCACATTGAACAGGCCTGAGGTCCTGAACGCCCTCAACAGGGACATGCTGAGCGGTCTGCTCAGTCTGCTTGGGGAGATCGGGACAGACAGCAGTGTCCGCGGGATCATCATCACCGGGGCAGGGGAGAAGGCCTTTTCTGCTGGCGCCGACATCCAGTTCCTCACCGCAGCTTCAGCCCACGAGGTCCGGGACCTGGCCAGGCTTGCCATAGACGTCAATCATGCGATAGAGACCCTGGGGAAGGTGTCCGTGGCAGCCATCAACGGTTACGCCCTCGGAGGCGGATTGGAACTGGCCGAGGCCTGCATGCTGAGGCTTGCGGTCCCTCAGGCACAGATGGGACACCCGGAGGTCCGCATCGGGGCGGTTGCCGGGTGGGGCGGGACAACGAGGCTGCCGCGTCTCATCGGCAAGGGGCGTGCGGCCGAACTGCTTCTGACCGGCAGGCAGATCACTGCCCCCGAGGCAGAGCGCTTCGGGCTTGTCAATAAGGTTGTCCCCGGCACGGACCTGCTCGGGGAGGCAGAGGCCCTGCTCAGAGAGATCCTCTCCCAGGGGCCGGTGGCCGTGGCCCTGACCTGGGAGGCGGTCCATCGCGGATTGAATATGACCGCAGAAGAGTCGGCCCTCCTCGGCGCAGACTATTTCGGGCTGGCAGCCTCGACCGAAGACTTCAGGGAAGGCACAAAGGCGTTCCTGAAGAAGGTCAAACCGTCATTTAAGGGCCGCTAAGGTTAGAAGAAGGCGGGGCAGAATATTTTCGCTCATTCTCTCTGGTCCCGGTGTGATGCCGGGAAATCCGCTCAAATACACTCCCCAGCCTTCTTCTTACAATTCTTAGTTTTTAATTCTTAATTCTTAATTCTTAATTCATGTAACACTGCGTGTTATTTCCACAATTCAAAATTAAGAATTCAAAATTCAAAATTATCTTTTTGCTTTTTGCGCGTCTCGCTTTTGCCTCGGGGCGTTGCCCCGGACCCCAGTCACCTTTCTTGACGGCCAAGAAACGTGACCCAAAGAAGGCCGCCCCGGCGGAAATTCCTTAACGGTCTGCTCGGTCGGTCTCGGTAAATTTTAGAAACTTGCCCCGTGAGGAAGAACGTCATTCCATATCCGGGGCTTCGGACAGTCTAAAATTCTTCACCCTCAACCTCGGTCGCAGACCTGGAATTTCCTGATGGGGAAAGCACAGCCCACACCTAGAATTTAGAGCTATGAGCTATGAGCTTTTGTTGCTACTGTTGCTCAGTGCTTCCGTTGCTCTTTGTTGTCTTTGGGTATAGACAAAGACATTTTAATGAAAGATAATAAGGTGTAGTCTAAAATTCTGCTAAAACAAAAGGAGGTTGTTTATGGCACTTGCAAAGGCATCAGAACGGGACAAGAATCTGCTCACTCTGCTCAAACAATGGAAGGGACTGGAGGATATCACGATCAAAAGCTGTTCCTCGATCCTGAAGAAGTCCACTAATCCGATCATCCAGACCCTGACCAACGCCATCAGGAACGACTCGGAAAAGCACAAAGCGATCATCCAACTCGTCATCGACAGCATGACGAAGAAGGCTATCGTCCTCACCTCGGAGGACCTTGCCGACGTGGCCTCCCTGCTGGACAAGCATATCGGCATCGAGCAGAAGGCTATCGATATGGCGGAAGAGGCGATCGAACTCAGCAGGGATGCCATCGTGGTCCAGATGCTGAAGCTCATCCTCGAAGACGAAAAGAAACATAAGAAGATGGCCAAACAGATGAACGAACTGAAGTTCAGGATCACGGCCAAGATCACCTAGCAGCGGCCTGAGATCCTTTGTTCCCGGAGAGCCCTGTGCTTTTGTCAGGCATGGGGCTCTCTTTTATTCTAACGCTCCAATGTGAGCCGATAATATCCTTTACATTCCCCGGCCCATATTTTAAACTTATGAAGGGAATCAGCAGCGCACGGAATCATTGAATAATCAGACCTAACTGGCCAGACGGAACAGAAGAATAAATAGCCGAACAAGTGCATGGACCTGACGGTTGGGCCTGTAACGGGCCGTGAATACGCACGGCCCGTTACAGATCGCCCCGCAGGTTGTTGTGACGACAATAACAAACCAAAATCAACTGGAGGAAAGATGAAGAAACTTTTGTTCTTGTTCTTATTGGTCGTACTGAGTGCATGTTCAACATTTAAAGTAGCAGAAATTGATCCCAAGACAGGATATTTCCCATCCGAAACAAAAGCGGACATTATTAAACATGATAAGTACGACCTCGATCCTATGAAATCTTTAGTGCTGGTTACTGCGGGCGCTTTTGTTGAAGGACAAGTGAAGAATATGAAATACTTCGATGAAATCATTAATCTTGGTGAGCTGCAATCAATAATTGTCAGAGAGGGCCTGCAGGATAAGGTTCCGTCTATTGCTGACAAGATCGGCGTTAATAAGGCATATACAAACTACAAACCTTTTTTATGGTTTCGGTATAACGTTAGAAAATCTGAAAGAGAAGCTTATGTTCAATTTATCTTGACCGATCCTAAGGACATGAAAGACATATTTATAGCTGAGAAACGTTTTGATCCTGTCTGGGGTAACGATCAATCTACATGGTATCCCCTTTGCAATGCATTTATTGATTACGTCAGGGAGAATTCAAAAATATACAGAATGCCATAGCACTGCCTTCAACCAGACGCGGAGTAACCGGGGTGCATTTTCAATGTCATTCCTTCGTGGCCGCACTGGCCAAGGCCAGCGGTCTGCAAAGGAGAACTTGATAAATACATATGATATATACATAGTAATATGTATATATCATATTGATAGGAGAATTTATGAAGACTACGCTCAACATAGAGGACAAATTACTTGACAGAGCATCAAAGTTGACGGGAATTAAGGAAAAAACATCACTCGTCAGGCTGGGGCTTGAAGCCCTTATCGCACGGGAAAGCAGCAAGAGACTTGCAAATCTCGGAGGGACTGAAAAGAAATTAGGCGTGATACCCCGCAGAAGGTCGTCAGGCGCGTAAGATGGTTCTTGTGGACACCTCGGTATGGGTCGATCATTTCCGGTCCGGCAACAGCGGACTTGCAAACCTATTGAATGAAGGCGATGTGGCTTGTCATCTGTTCATCGCCGGTGAACTCGCATGCGGTAATCTTTCAAACAGAACTGAGATCCTGTCTCTGTTGCGGGCGCTGCCTCTGGTAACCCATGCCGAACACGGGGAGGTACTACAATTTATCGAGAACTACAAACTAATGGGAAAAGGGTTGGGGTACGTTGATATGCATTTGATCGCTTCGGCTGTTTTGTCTAAAGTCCCGATCTGGACACTCGACAAGAAACTCAAAGATGTTTCCTCAAGACTGGGGTTAGACTACCATCAAACGACGGGCAGATATCGCCGCCTTCAACCAGACGCGGAATAATTCCGGTATGGTTTTCGGCCAAGGCCTTTCCCGCATGGGTGACGCAGCTCGTCAGACAAATACAAATAATAGGAGGAAAACTGAAATGAGAAAAATCAATTATCAGGATGTGCTGTTGAACGTTTGCGCTGTTCTCTTCACAATAGTCTATCCGGCCCTTGCTTTTGGCGGCCAAGTTGATGGAAATCGAGCTCCCCTGGCGAATTTATTTTTTACGTGGGGGCCCATAATAGTCATAGCAATAATTTGGATCTACTTTATGCGCAAGATGCGCTTTGGGAAGCAAGGCGATTATATCAAACGGGCAAATGACCATATGGATAAAGTTGAAGCGCTGCTTGAGAGAATTGCCGTTTCGGTTGAGAAAAATAACAAACCGTGAAGGCAGTGGCATTATAGAATAAATTGAACAGGGAGACAGAACCATGACACCAGAACAAAAAATAGACAAGGCATTAACTGACACAGCCATTTTGAGCCCTCTCATTGCCGCCTCTTTGCTGAACGCTGTTTATTCTTATCTGGCCTGGAAAAAGCCGATGGATTATGACGAGAAGACCTATCAGGATGCCTTGCAGACGGTGACAAAAGACTGGAATTCCCTGACCCAGCAAATTCTGGCTACGGTTTCCCGCGCAGTTCCGAAGCAGGCCGGATGACGCTGGCCTAAGCTGTCTCTAACATGGTCAGGATACAATAAAAAGGGCCGGGAGGTTACCCCGGCCCCGCATATGCCTATCTTAGAAAGAATGCTCTGTTACGGCAGGCTGATCTGGGCAGGCGCCAATCTCAGGGTCGTCGTTCCGTCCCCCAGCTGGCCGTTGGTATTATTGCCCCATGTCCAGACCGTGCCATCATTTTTGAGGGCAACGGAATGGGTAGTCCCGGCTGCAGCGGTAATAACGCCTGTCACCCCGGTGATCTGCACGGGCGACAATTTTTGAGTCGTGGTGCCGTCGCCCAGCTGACCCGTGACATTATTGCCCCATGCCCAGACCGTGCCGTCACTTTTAAGGGCCAGTGTGTGAGTGTCACCCGGCATAATGGCGATCACCTTCTGGAACGAACCGATCTGTACCGGACTGTTCTGCTGGTTCGTGGTACCGATCCCCAACTGGCCGTGGCTGTTATTGCCCCATGCCCAGACCGAAATGTCCGTAAGGTCATTTTTCAGTACAAAGGAAGTGCCATTCCCGGCAGCCACGCCGACAATGTTGATCATATTCCCAACCTGAACAGGGGTAAAGTTCCTATTCGTGTTGCCGATGCCGAGCTGGCCATTGGTATTATTCCCCCATGTCCAGACAGTCCCGTCGCTCCTGAGGGCAACCGTGTGATCAACGCCTGCGGAAATAGCGGTCACATTGATTATGTCGGGCACCTGTACCGGTACTACGTTAGCCGTTGTGGTGCCGAGGCCCAGCTGGCCGTTGGCATTGTTGCCCCAGACCCAGACAGTCCCGTCGTTCCTGAGGGCCACAGAGAAGTCATTCCCTGCAGCAACCGCTATAAAGCTTGTCAGGTTGGGCACCTGCACCGGGATAAGGCTCTGGTTGGTGTTGCCTGTCCCGAGCTGGCCATTGGTATTGTTGCCCCAGGCCCAGACCGTGCCATCGTTCTTGAGGGCCAGGCTGTGCGTTTCAGATGCTGAAACAGCTGTCATGTTTGCCAGTCCAACGACCGTAAGAGGGATGCCGCTCTGGGCAGTGCTGCCAATCCCGAGCTGGCCGTTGCCGTTATTTCCCCATGAGAGGACCGTGCTGTCGCTCTTGAGGGCCAGGTTATGGCTCTTTGCAGCCAGCCTCCCGGAATTCGTGGTGCTGAAATTAAAGCCTATGGCATCCAGGCCGTCGAGAAAGACCTTCCGGAAAGGGGGGCTGAAGAAAGTAAATCCGGTCGGCGAGGGAGTTACCTGATAGATCCCCCTCGGCACGTCGCTGAATTTATAATTGCCGTCAGCATCGGTAACGGTAACCAGGGCAGCATCACCCGAAAGGGTAACGGTCAAACCTGCAAGGGGTGAGCCTCCGGAGGTGATCTTGCCCGATATGATGTACTTCCGCTCGCTGCCGCAACCGGAAAGCATCATCAGAACAACACCCAACAGGACTGCCAGGACTGCCGTAACGAATCTGCTGCGCTTCATCTCTCCGTAATTTGTCATGGTATAGTCTCCTGATAATTTGCTTTGCCATTAGTATGGAAAAAGTTTGTCCATGTTAATGTCTTACTATGATACAGACATGGCCAAAATTTGTCCAACACCTCCCTACGGCGGCTTTGGTATCGATTCCAGAAGCTCCCAGCGTTCATAGCCTGCGGAGATCTCTTCCTCAAGCTCCTGTATCCGCGCCTTTGCCTCCGGTATCCTGCTTCCGTCCTGCCGGTAGAACTCAGGGTCGGCAAGCATGTCGTAAAGCCGGGTGCGTTCAGCCTCCAGGGCCTCGATCAGTGGGGGCAGCGCGTCGAGTTCTTTTCGCTCCTTGAAGGTCAGGACGCGCGGACGTGCCGGCTGTTTTGAGCGGGCTTTTTCCGGTCTTGCGGCCTCTTTGGCCCTGACCGGCTGCGGCTTCGGCTCGTCGCGCTGGCGCAGCCAGTCGTCGTAGCCTCCGACGTATTCCGCGAGCCTTCCGTCACCTTCAAAGACTATGGTGCTGGTGACGATGTTGTTGAGGAATTCCCGGTCATGGCTCACGAGAAAGACCGTGCCCGTGTAGTCTATGAGCATCTCCTCCAGCAGTTCCAGGGTGTCGGCGTCGAGGTCGTTCGTCGGTTCATCCAGCACCAGCACATTTGAGGGCTTCGTAAAGAGCTTTGCCAGAAGGGCCCGGTTGCGCTCACCCCCCGAGAGGACCCTGACCGGCAGGCGGGCCCGTTCAGGCGGGAAGAGGAAATCCCCGAGATAGCCGATTATATGGCGTGACCGTCCGTTGACCGTTACACTGTCGTATCCGTCACCGACATTCTCGGCGACAGATCTGTTGTCATCGAGCTGCTCCCGCTGCTGGTCGAAGTAGATGACCTCAAGACGGGTCCCCAGTCGCACCGAGCCCGTGGAAGGTTCTGTCTCGCCCAGGAGTATCCTGAGCAGCGAGGTCTTGCCTGCACCGTTGGGTCCGATGATGCCGATCTTGTCCCCGCGCATGACAACCGTTGAAAAATCGCGGATCAGCGGACGGCCTTCGTAGCTCTGACCGATCCCTGTTGCCTCAAGCACCAGCCTGCCTGACCTTTCCGCCTCGTTTATGTTCATCACGGCGCTGCCGGTCTGCTCGCGGCGTGCGAGGCGCTCGGATCTCAGCTTCTTCAAGGCCCTTACACGGCCCTCGTTGCGGGTGCGCCGGGCCTTGATGCCCTGCCGGATCCAGGCCTCTTCCTGGGAGAGCTTCTTGTCGAAGAGGGCGCTCTGCGTGGCCTCCGCATCCAGCTCTGCCTGTCTTCTTGCCAGATAGGTCTCATAATCGCCGGGCCAGTCAGTGATCCGCCCCCGGTCGAGTTCGAGGATACGGCTGGCGAGGGCCCGGAGAAACCTGCGGTCGTGGGTTATAAAGAGCAGGCTGCCGCGGAATCCGGTCAGGAATTCCTCGAGCCACCCGATCGACTCGATGTCAAGATGGTTCGTCGGTTCATCAAGAAGAAGCAGGTCAGGCTCGCTCACGAGGGCACGTGCCAGCAGCACCCTTCTTTTATATCCGCCGGAAAGTTCGGCAAAAGAGGCGTCGGGGTCCAGTCTCAGGCGCGAAAGGATGTCATCGATCCGGTGAGAGGTCTGCCAGCCGCCTGCAGACTCGATGGCATGCTGCAGCCTCTGCAGCTCTGCCATGCCCGATGCGTCTTCCGCAAGACCGGGGCGGCTGCTGAGGGCATGGTATTCAGAGAGCAGTCTGAACATGCCGAGCTCGGCAGAGACAACAGCAAAGACGGTCCCGGAAAGGTCGCGGGGGACTTCCTGCTCAAGATAGGCGATCCTCGCCCCGCGCTGGCGGATGACCTCTCCCGAGTCAGGCGTTATCGTTCCGCTGATGATCTTCAGGAGGCTGGATTTGCCGGCACCGTTCCTGCCGACGAGGCAGACCCGTTCCCCCTGTCCGATATGCAGCGTAACCCCGGCGAGCAGTTCAGGGCCGCCGAACGCAAGCCTCACTTCCTGCAGACTCAGCAGGGCCATATTTCACCCAGGGTTAAAAGGCCGGACAGGAGCACGGGGTCAGGGTCTCTGCCCGATGCTAAGTTCAAGGACCTCGATCTTTTTTCTTCGGGGAAGTCTTTTCAGCTCATACTCAAGCCTGCGGGCCTCCCCGGCATCCTTGCAGGATATGGTCTTCAGGAGCTCAAAGGGTTTCCATGACCTGACATATTTACTCCCCTTACCCTGCTCATGCTGCTGTAACCTTTTTTCAAGGTCGGTGGTCATGCCGATATACAGGGAAGCATTGCGGCATTGAAGCACATAGACACACGGACCCTTAACGGACCTTGGCGTCATTGCGGCGCCGGGCCGGAACAATAGGTAATAATGTGCATCACCTATAATACACCATGACCGGGACTATTCACATGGCTGCGGACCGTGGGATCCACGGGAGGGGGCCTGATATTTATACCCGCATAAGAAATTTTTTTTTGTCAAATGATCAAAATAGTGGTAAAATCCTATATATTTTTTCCATCTCTATCACTTCGGAGGATACTATGCTGCTTAAGAGAAGACTGCCGGTCCTTTTTGCCTGTTTCATTTTCCTGTTCTGTATGTTTGCACCACTTCACGCAGGTGCGGCGATCACAGAATATAATGTCCCGACGGCCGGCAGTTTCCCTGTTGCGATCGTTGCCGGACCTGACGGCAACCTCTGGTTCACCGAGGCTTCAGGCAACAAGATCGGCATGATCACTACCGATGGGGTCATAACCGAATTCCCGATCCCGACGGTCAACAGCAGACCGACCCGGATAACCCTCGGCCCTGACGGGAACCTCTGGTTTGCAGAGAACCTCGGCAACAAGATAGGCCGTATCACTCCTGCCGGGGTTATCGACGAATTCGTCATCCCGACGGCCAACAGCAGGCCGGTCGGCATTCATGCCGGTTCTGACGGGAACATCTGGTTTGCCGAATTCAACGGCAACAAGATAGGCCGGATCACCATGGCCGGCGCCATAACCGAGTTCCCGCTTCCCGTGCCTGGGAGCGAACCTGCAGGCCTTACCGCCGGACCTGACGGGAACCTCTGGTTCACCGAGGACAGTGGCAACAGTATCGGCATGATCACTACGGCAGGCGCCATAAGCGAGTTCCCTATCCCGACCGCCGGCGCGCAACCCACCAGGATCGTTGCCGGCCCTGACGGGAACCTCTGGTTCTCAGAGACGAGCGGCAACAAGATCGGGAGGATCACCACGGCAGGCGCCATAACCGAGTTCCCTATCCCGACCTTCGGGAGTCTGACGAACGACATTACCGTAGGCCCTGACGGTAACCTCTGGTTCACCGAGGTCGTAGGCAATAAAATAGGACAGATCACGCTGACAGGGGTCATCACGGAGTTTCCGCTGCCGGCAGGGCCCGGGAACCCCAGCGGCATTACCTTAGGCCCTGACGGTAACCTCTGGTTCACCGAACAGAGCGGCAATCAGATAGCGAAACTGTCTTTGGCATTGGGGGGATCCGGCGTGGTGGTCCCGACGATGTCCGAGTGGGGCATGATCATCTTCATGGGCCTTGCAGGGCTCGGGTCTCTTTACTTTTTGAAAAGAAGGCAGGCAGTCTAAAGAACCTGTCTACTAATCTCAGAAAAACAGAGGAGGGATATGATGGGCAAGGAAAAGGACAAAAAGAAGGCGAGTGAGAAGAAAAAGCCGGAGCATACCCTTAAGGAAAAAAGAAAGCTGAAGAAGGAAAAGGGTAAGTAGAACCGGCGCTGAAGCGGTTCACGGAAAAAAGAAGGGCGGTCAATACGACCGCCCTTCTTTTTTTATCTAATTACAGCCTCGTATCCTTACCATTTGCCGGGAACCGGCACGACTCCTGTCAGGCCGACCCCGAAGACACCGAACTGGTCTGTCGGTTCTCCGTTCCAGTTCCAGCTGCGGTTCTTGTCGAGATACCAGAGACCGTTCTGATAGACCCCGATCTCTGCGATCCCGTCCGCATTCCAGTCGCCGACCACAGGCACCTCTCCGGTCAGGCCTACCCCGAATACGCCCATCTTGTCTGTGGGCTCACCGTCCCACTGCCAGTTGTTGTTCAGGTCCAGATACCAGATGCCGTCCATGTAAACGCCTATCTTGGTTATCCCGTCACCGGTCCAGTCACCCACGACCGGCACTTCTCCGGTCAGGCCTATCCCGAATGAGCCCATCTTGTCTGTAGGCTCACCGTCCCACTGCCAGTTGTTGTTCAGGTCCAGATACCAGGTGCCGTCCATATAAACGCCTATCTTGGTTATCCCGTCACCGGTCCAGTCGCCGACCACGGGGATGGCCCCGGTGAGGCCGACGCCGAAGACGCCCCTCTTGTCGGTCGGTTCACCGTCCCACTGCCAGGAGCGGTTCATGTCCAGGTACCAGATGCCGTCAATGAACACGCCGATCTTGGTCTTCCTGTCCCCGGTCCAGTCACCGACCACAGGGACGGCCCCGGTGAGGCCGACACCGAATATCCCGAGGGTGTCTGAAGGAGCGCCGTTCCATGCCCAGCTCTGGTTCGAATCCAGGTACCAGGTCCCCTGGTCGAATATGCCGATCTTTTCGGATGGTTCGGTGAAGGCCTTAACACAGACGTTTGCGAATGCAACTGCTGTCGTCAGATCTGTCCAACTCGAACCTGCACTGCTGATGAAGCTCTGACCTGCCGCAGCCGTTGCCGCGGTGCTGTAATTGGTGACAGGCCGCTCCATTGGTATCGGCCAGTTATAGCCGGGGGTTGTGAGTTTCACAACGACCGAGAACCTCTGGCCGGCTGTGATCGGGACAAGAGAGCCGAGGCTGACCGTGTGGTAGCCGGGAGTTGCTAGAGTGCCTGTCGTGGTATTGCCGAGAGAGCCGCTCCTTGGCGCGCCTGCCGAGACATTCGAATAGACATATATTTCATATGCTGAATTTGGAGAGGCAGTATAGAAACTGACTGCAGAGACCTGCTCAGTTGCAGCCGCGGTAAAGATATTCGCAAACCAGGCAGTAGTGCTTCCATAACCATAGCCTGCATTTGCGGTCCAGCCGAGCGGGTCATACTGGTAAATGCGGCTGTAGTTGGCCGGGGATTCGGCAGTATGAAAGACATGGTTCCGGTCGTAGCCCAACTTGGTATCATAATAGGAGATATAGAAGTACCCGCCATTGACGCCCCAGGTCGTTCCCCAGCTGTTCCTTATGATGAAAGCCCCATTCCCTGTTGCAGCAGGGGAAAAACTGGATGAAGGGAAGGTATCATCCCAGCCGACTATCGCCACTGCGTGATCAGACTGGTTTGCTCCGGTGTAGTTATACGTGGTGCAGGTGCTGCTGTAGCATGCCCCTGTAGGGTAGAGGTTATTTGGGCCCACAAAAGCGGAGGCATAATAGGAGGTCATGACAGCGCCGTAATCCATGACCGCCTGCTTGATGTTGGTGTTGTCGGTAGAATTTGCCCTGGCAGGAATAAAGATGACGTCCTGCACATGCCGCTGCACTGTCAGGCCGCTGGGAGAGATGTTAGACCCGATATTATAGGGGTCGTCCGTCTCGTTAATGGCGCCGCTCCAGCGTGCGAGATATGCGGTGGACATGTCACCGTTGCCGCCTGAGCAGTGACCAAAATCAAAGCCATGGGTATTTTTCAGGTTGTTCTCCGAGAAGTTCCAGGTCTCTTTTGTAAGAAGGCCCGATTCGAGAGAGCCCATGGTCGCAAAGGCCCAGCAGTCCCCGCAGCTGGACTGATTCTTCACGGGCGAAAGCTTGCCAAGGGTGCGCAGGTCGTAACTGGCCGGCGGCACGCCGAGTATCTGAAACGGGGAGTCGGTCATGGCTGACTGAAATATCTGCTGACCTGTCAGGTGGGAGAGATCGACCGGCGGAGGTATATAACCTGTCGCAAATTCACCATCTGCCTTCAGCAGCCGAACCCCGACATCCTGCTGGGACTGGATGAAATCCTGAAATGCAGGATTGACCGGCGCAAGCTGGATCGTCTCATCCGCAAAGACAGACGGAACAAAGAGTACGCTGCAGAGTAACAAGAGAGATAGAACGGCTATCTTAGGGAAGGACCTGGCCAGGCTTGACTCGATCATGGAGATCTCCTTTTTACTTGCCCGGCTTCCGGGCAGAAGAGTGGTTAAGTGTTATTTATTAAATTAATATATATTTATTATGCTTAGTGCCCTATTTATTGTCAATGCCCTCAATTTGAACATCCTTCTACTCCCATGATACCTGAAACAGCTTCATTATAATAGATGCAAATAATGCGCCAGGGCAGTCCTTTGCCTGACTGCCCTCTATTCATATCATGCCTCCAAATAGATCAAATAAAACCGTTGGTTATCACGGTCAGTTCCGGCTGCGGTCTCTTTTTTCAGGTCTGGTCCGGGGCAGGCATTGACAACCGATGTCATACAATACAGAAAATGACACATGTAAATAAATCTCTCCTAAGCACTCCAGTGGATCATAACGCCCCCATCCCCTGCCTCGTGGCACCTACTGTTGGCGCTTATCTTAATTAGCACGCAATCAATTAGTTTAACTTTGTCATTCCGGCGGCTCCGTCCAGCCTACTTTCGGCTTGCCCGGAATCTCTCCGAAAACAAAGAAAGATTCCGGACAAGCCGGAATGACAAAATAGCCGGAAATGTGTCCATTAGTAAGTGTTTTATGGCATGGTCTCCTTGGCAACGCTTTTTTCTTTTATTAGCGGCTCTGACGGTCTATAATGTCTTCACGGACATTATCCGGAATCTGTTATTTAGAGGGACATACTATATGACGAACAATGATATCTTAAAGAAACTCAGGATCGCGCTGGAGCTTAAAGACACTGACATCATCGATATCCTTAAGCTTGCAGAGTTTGAGATCACCAAGGCTGAGCTTTCGGCCCTCTTCAGGAGCGAGGACCATAGAAATTATAAGGAGTGCGGGGACCAGATACTGAGGAAGTTCCTCAATGGCCTCATTATCCGCAACAGGGGCAAAAGGTCATGAGCTTTAATGACAGAGGGGACCATGCCTGACGAAAAGACGAAACTGGTCTATTCCACCGATACCCCGCTCCCCCGAAAGGAAAAGCCTGCCGGGAAGCCTGGTGGCCCTGCGCTGAGGCCTGCTGAGCAGCGGGTGATCGTCCGCCTCGACCGCAAGCAGAGGGGCGGTAAGTCGGTCACGGTGATCGAGGGCCTCCAGCTCCCGGAACAAGAGCGGGAGGCGCTGCTGAAGAAACTGAAGGCAGGCCTCGGTACCGGCGGTACGATCAGGGCTTCCGTTTTCGAGATCCAGGGCGACCATTGTGGTGCTCTCATCTCCAGCCTGACAGAGATGGGCTACCGGCCGAAGCGCTCTGGCGGGTGAGGAGAGGGGCCGCAACGACTATTTTTAGCAGCCTGCAGATTTACCTTGACTTATTGTCCGGCAGCTGTTATTATTCAAACAGGATTTTAGAAGTTTTTGCTGCTTACACAACCACAAAGACTTTTCGACTTTGTGGTTTTTTTTATGTGTCGAGGCCTTCTGAGATTTGAGTTTATAGAAAAGGAGGTAAAACAACATGGCGAATGGAACAGTAAAGTGGTTCAACGACTCAAAGGGTTTTGGCTTTATCACAAGCGAAGACGGCGGGGATGTTTTTGTACACCACACTTCGATCCAGGGCAACGGCTTTAAGAGTCTTGCCGAGGGTGATTCAGTCAGCTTTGATACCGAAAAGGGACCGAAAGGCCCCAAGGCTATCAACGTAACAAAACTGTAATTGACCTGAAAAGCCCCTCTGCTTCGGCAGGGGGGCTTTTTTTTTGTCTTTTTTAGTGACCGGGGGAGATCTCTCAGGTGGACGATGCTGTCTTGCGCAGCGTAAGCACTGCCGTGACGATCAAGCCGGTTGCCGCTGCGATCTCCTCAGCGGTATTGTCCTTGCCGACGCTCAGGCGCACGGACGAGAGGGCCTCTTCATCAGAAAGGCCCATCTTTTTGAGCACTCCGGAGGGGCTGCATGCCCCGGAATGGCAGGCAGACCCGGCAGAGAAGGCCACCTGATCCTTCAGATGCTCGACCAGTTCCTGCGCCCTGATGCCGGGGATCCTGAGGCTCAGTGTATTGGGGAGTCTCAAAGCCTTTTCCGCATTGACCGTTATATCAGGCAGTGCTGACCTCAGGCCGGCATAAAGGAGGTCTCTCAGGCCGCCCGTATGCGAGACCCTGAGCTTCATGTCCCGGACTGCTATCTCGCTGGCCTTCCCGATGCCGGCGATCCCTGCCACATTTTCGGTCCCCGGCCTCATGCCCTGTTCGTGGCCTGCACCGTAGAGGATCGGTCTGAGCTGGACGCCCTGGCGTACATACAGCGCGCCAATGCCTTTGGGGCCGTAAAATTTATGAGAGACGATAGTGGCCAGGTCAGCAGAGCTGCCGACAGAAAAAGGGGCCTTGCCGATCGTCTGCGCCGCATCCGTATGAAATATTATCCCGCGCTCCCGGCAGATCTTCCCGATCTCCTCAACCGGCTGGATCGCTCCGGTCTCGTTGTTCGAATGCATGACCGAGACCAGGAAGGTATCTTTTCGCAGGGCCTTGACCAGGTCCCCGGTCAGGACCCGTCCATCAGCATCGACATGCGCCTCCGAGACCATGAACCCGAGCCCCTCGAGATATCTGCAGGCCTGTGAGACAGAAGGATGCTCAATGGCCGAGATAAGGATATGCCCCTTTTTCATGGCCAGGGCAGTGCCGATCAGGGCAAGGTTGTTCGACTCGGTCCCCCCTGAGGTGAAAAAGATCTCGGAGGGACTGCAGCCGATAAGCCCGGCGACGCGCAGCCGGTTCTGTTCGATCGCCTCTTTGACCCTTCTTCCCGGCAGGTGACTGCTTGAGGGGTTGCCCATATCCCTCCTGAGAGATGCAAAGACGGCATCAGAGACCTCGGGGTCAACCGGGGTCGTTGCATTATTATCGAGATAGATCATCAGGCAGGGTCCTCAGGAGATGTCCCGGTGGACGACATTCAGTTCCAGGCCGGACCTCCGCAGGAGCGCCGCGGTCTTTTCGACGATCGCCGGGGAGCGGTGCTTGCCCCCGGTGCAGCCGAAGCCGACGGTGAGGTAGGATTTGCCCTCCCGTATATACAGGGGGATCAGAAAGTCCAGGAGGCCGGTGATCTTCTTCATGAATTCCTTTGTCTCGCGGTGTGTGAAGACAAAGTCTGAAACGCGTTTGTCCCTGCCGTTGAGGTCCCTGAGCCCGGGGATGAAAAAGGGATTCGGCAGGAAGCGCACGTCAAAGACCAGGTCTGCATTCTGAGGGGCGCCGTACTTGAACCCGAAGGACATGAGCGTCAGCGAGATGTCGGTCATTGCCTTGCGTGACTGATAGAAGGAGGAGATCAGCCGCCGCAGTTCGTGGGGGGATAGGGATGTCGTGTCAATGATCCGGTCAGCGAGTCTGCGCAACAGGGCAAGGCTCTTTTGCTCGGCCGAGATGGCCGTTTCGATGCTGCCGCCCAGCGGGTGGGGCCTGCGGCTCTCCCTGAAACGCCTGACCAGGACGTCCGGCTCAGCCTCCAGAAAGATTATCTCTATCGGGTAGCGGTTCCTGAGCCGTGTGATGATCCGGTCGATGCCGGGCAGGGAAGCCCTGTCGCGGATGTCGATGCCGATCGCAATATCCCGTCCGGCGAGGTTCTTCGAGGTGCGTGTCAGGAGCGCCCCGATAAGCGGCACCGGCAGGTTGTCGACACAGAAGAAGTTCAGGTCCTCCACTGCCCGCAGGGCGACCGTCTTGCCCGACCCCGAAAGGCCGGTGATAAAGATGACGCGGGGAGGTCGTCCTGCCTCCCCGCTCCCTTTAGCCCGTGCAGCCGGAAGCTTCTTCTTCACGAGTGGCTCTGGCCGGGGGTATTACTTCACCGGTTCGATGAGCCCGAAATTCGCGTCCGTCCTCAGATAAATGACGTTGATGTCCCCGCTTTTGTCGTTGATGAAGACATAGAAGCTCTTGTCAAGAAGCTCCATCTGCATCGAGGCCTCATCGGGGCTCATCGGCTTGAGCTCAAAACGCTTGTTCTTGATGATCCTGCCGGTCTCTTTTTCGGGTGCGGTCTTTTCGGCTGCCTCTGCAACTGCCTTGGCCCCGCCGACCTTCCGGTGAGAGGAATGTTTTTCTTTATATTTCTTGACCTGACGGTCGAGCTTTTCGGTCACCTCGTCTATGGCCGAATAGATCTCGTCCGTGACGCTTTCTGCCTGGATCAGGACGCCGTTGACCTTGATGAGCACCTCGGCCTTATGCCGGTATTTCTTTTCGATGCTGAGCGTGACGACCGCCTCGGTAATATCATGCAGGTAGCGGTCGAATTTGCTGATCTTTTCCTCTGCATAACTTCTTAATGCCGGTGTTACCTCAAGATGTCTTCCGTTGACTATGATGTTCATTGCTTCCTCCTTGGTAGTGTCTCTGTAATATGCTGCCTGGTGTAATCGTTATCGTTTCCGCTGGCTCTGGGACGGTATCTTGAGCTCCTCGCGGTATTTTGCTATGGTCCTGCGCGCGATCGGTATGTTCTGGTCCTTCAGCAGGTCGACGATGCGCATGTCGCTGAGCGGTTTGGCGGCATCCTCCTCGGATATGATCTTCTTGACCATGTCCTTGACCGAGGTGGAGGATACCTCGCCGTTGTCGCCCTGTATGGCATTGCTGAAAAAGAACCTGAAGCTGAATATGCCGCTCGGGCAGGAAAGATATTTGTTGGAGGTTACCCTGCTGATGGTGCTCTCATGCAGGTTGAGCTCAGAGGCGATGTCCTTCAGGTTCAGCGGGTGCAGGGAGTTGACCCCGTGGTCAAAAAAGTCCCTCTGGCGGGTAAGGATGGACTCCGAGACCCGGTAGATGGTCTTGTTCCTCTGGTCAAGGCTTTTCATGAGCCAGACCGCGGACCGCAGCTTGTCTTCGAGGTACTGACGGTCCTCCTTGGGGATGCTGCTTTTGAAGTTCAGCAGCTTCTGGTAGTAACTGTTGATCCTCAGTCTGGGCAGTCCCTCGTCGTTGAGGACGATCTGGTAGCCGCTGTCGGTCTTGATGATGAAGACATCCGGCGTTATATAGTTCGTCGACGGGGGGGAAAAATTTCCACCCGGCTTCGGGTCAAGGCCTTCGATGATCCTGACCGCTGCCATGACCTCCTCAAGCGGGACCGCATAGGTCTTGGCCAGCTGGCTGTATTTTCGCTTGCCGATGAGGTCGAGGTTGTTTAAGACGAGCAGGTCGACGAGTGTGCCTTCGAGGCTCAGGGCCTTCAGCTGAAGGTGGAGGCATTCCTTGATGTCCCGCGCCGCTATCCCGGGCGGATCGAAGCTCTGGACGAGCCTCACCGCCCTTTCGACCGTTCCGGGCTCCGACTGCGTGCTTTCGATCAGCTCCTCATTGGAGACCATGAGGTAGCCGCTTTCGTCGATATTGCCGATGATCGCCTCGGCTACGCCCCTGACCGCCTCGGATTCGCGCGACAGCCTGAGCTGCCAGATCAGGTGGTCAAACAGGTCGGCAGCCGTGCTCAGGAAATATTCGAAGGACGGCTGGGTGACATTCCCCGGGGTGAAATACCCGAGGTCCCTGCCGTCATAGCTCCGCTCCTCGAAGTAGTCGTCGTTCGTCGTGCCCATTAACCGTTCAAGCGGGACCTCCGCCTCGTCGCGCTCTTCGCCGATCTCTGCCGCTTCCCGCTCTTCAGGGGTGAAATCATCCGCCTCGGACGAGGAGATGTCCATGGCCTCTTCGAGGAATGGGTTCTCGACCAGTTCCTGGGTCAGGGCCTGCTGCAGCTCAAGCTGGGGCATCTGCAGGAGCTTGATCGCCATCTGCAGCTGCGGGGTGAGGACCAGCTTCTGGGAAAGCCTGAGCTCGAGGCGGCTCTCAAGTGCCATCAGAGTCTGAACTCCTCTCCAAGATAGACCTCTTTCACCTTCTGTGTGGCTATCAGCTTCTCCGGGGTCCCTTCTTCGAGTATCTCCCCGTTGTTTATGATATAGGCCCTGTCGGTGATCGAGAGGGTGTCCCTCACATTATGGTCGGTTATGATGATCCCGAGACCCCTGGATTTCAGGTAGGTGAGCATCTTCTTCAGCTCGATGATCGCCAGGGGGTCGATCCCGGCAAAGGGCTCGTCAAAGAGCATAAAGGTCGGCTTGATGGCGAGGGCCCGTGCGATCTCGGTCCTCCTGCGCTCGCCCCCGGAGAGGCGAAAGCTGTCCCTCTTTGAGAATTCCTGGAGGTTGAACTCCTGGAGGAGCCGGCTGACCTCTGACTCTATCTCGTCCCGGGAGAGTCCCTTGATCTCGAGCACTGCCCTGAGGTTGTCTTCGACCGAAAGCTTTCTGAATATCGAGGATTCCTGCGGCAGGTAGCTGATGCCGAGGCTGGCCCTTTTGTACATCGGGAGCTGGCTGATGTCCTGGTCGTCGAGGTAGATCCTGCCCGAATCGGGCTTGACCAGGCCGAGGATGCTGTAAAAGGTGGTGGTCTTTCCGGCGCCGTTGGGGCCGAGCAGGCCGACGATCTCGCCCTTGGTCACATACAGGTCGATGTTCCTGATGACCACCTTCTTGCTGTAGCTCTTGGAAAGCCCCTCGACCTTCAGGAGGTCCATTATTTGTCCTTCCTGTTCTTGAGAAAGACCCTGCTGTTTTCGATGCTCGAGCGGTCTTCCTTGATGAAATAGGTCATCAAACTTCCGGTGACGACATTCTCTCCGTCAATGGCCTTCGGCTCACCGGTAAAGACGACCTTCTCGCCGTCGGCATAATAGGTCGCGTTCTGGGAAGTGATGGCCCTTGTCTCCTTGAACATCCGGACATTGCCGCTGGCCTCGATCTTCGTCACATCCCCGCTGCCTTCCTTGTAGAAGATCAGCATCTTGTCCGCGGCCATGGTCATGTCTGAGGTCTTTGCGACCACATTCTTCTCAAAAAGGGCCGTATGCTCCTTGTTGTCGACCGAAAGCATCCCCGAGGTGACCGTGATCGGCCCCTTCATCTTCGGTTTCTCATCCGCGGCCCGGCAAAGGCCAGGGGAGAGAAGCATAAAAAGGAGGCTAGTTATGAAAAGTCGCCGTGACATCGTTCAATATCCTTACTTTCTGCTGGTTGTTATCAGCCTGAAGCCCGGTGCCGGTGAGCAGGAACTTTTTCCCCTCGATCCGGACCTTGCTGTCTGTCGTTAATATCCCTGTTGTGTTCTCGAACTGCATATTCTCCGAGGTAATGGTATAATCCCGGTCCCGGGCAGTTATCGGGCCGCTGATGGTAAGTTTTTTTGAGGTCATGTCATAGGCCCCTTTGTCCGCATTTATTATGATGCCTCTGTCCTGGACCTTCACTTCAATGTCCGACAATTCGGCCCTATCGCCGCTGCCCTGTATATCCGCCCGTTTCGCGGTCAGGATCCAGTCCTTTTTGCCGCCTTTCTTATGAACTATGGTCACGCCTTCAAGAAAAGACTCGCTCTGCTGAATTTTCGGCACCTTTGCCTTTTCGTCTTTAACTATAAGAAAATACAGGGAGAAAAGCACTATCGTGAGAAACAGAAGCCAGCCTTTCTTCATAAAAAATTCTATCATATGCCGGCTATTTAGTAAAGGCAAATAGTATGCCAGATCAATTTCCCATGCCCCTGAGGAGCCCGTTTTTCATGACCGCCACAGGCGCTTCGACGGAAGTCCAGAGCTCAAAGGCAAGCACTCCCTGGTAGAGGAGCATCCCGAGGCCGTCGAGGGTACGGCAGCCCCGTTTCTCCGCTGCCTCAAGCAGCCTTGTTCTTTTGTAGATGAGGTCGCAGACCACCTGCTGGGGCCGCAGCATGCCGGCATCAAAAGGGAGCGGATCATCCTGCTTCAGCCCCAGGGAGGTTGCATTGATGATGATGTCATACTGGCCCAGATCCCCCGGGGTGTCCGTTGCCGCGACATGCGGCCTGATGGCCGAGAGGTCAGAGGCCAGGGACTCTGCTTTTGCCCTGCTTCGGTTATAGATGGTCAGACTGCCTGCCTTTTCACCGAGGTAATAGCATATGGCGCGCGCTGCTCCGCCGGCGCCGGTGACCAGCACTTTTTTCCCGGGCAGGTCGATCCTGTTCTCGGCCAGCGAACGCATGAAGCCCCTGCCGTCCGTGTTATGGCCGAAGAGCCTTCCCCCGGAATTTACTATCGTATTGACCGCGCCGATGAAGCGGGCCTCCTCGCTGACCTGGTCGAGAAAGGGGATGACCGTCTCCTTATGAGGCACGGTTATGCTGACCCCGGCCATCGAGAGGGCTCTGATGCCGTCGACCGCCTTCCCGAGATGCTCAGGACGGACAAGGAAGGGGAGGTAACAGTAGTCGAGCCCCAGGTGTTCGAAGGCGGCGTTATGCATTGCCGGGGACAGGGTATGTTCGACCGGGTATCCGAAGATGCCGGTTATCTTTGTTCTGCCGGTAATGGTCATGGTTGCATGTCTAAGAACAGGACCTGAGGGTGCGGTCGATATCGGTGGACATGGACCGCACCCTCAGGCTCAGCCTGTCTTAGAGTTCTTTTGCCTCTGCAAGGGCAAGCTCGATCCTCGCGACCAGCAGTTTGCGGTAATATTTATTGATCTTGACCAGGTTCTTACTGACGACCGCCTTATGCAGATCGCCCTCGATCTCGGCGATATCGAGCCGCATGTAATAATCGAGTGTCTCGTGCATATGGGCCAGCACGATCATGCCGGTGAGGACCGGGTGGTTGTTCGTGATATTTGCATCCCTGAAGCGGGTCCCGTGTTCGAGTTCGACCTCAAGCCCGGCCCGGAACTGTTCAGGATCGATCTTCAGTCCGCCGGTGTCGATCTGTTTGAGGATGACCTTTGCCTCTTTCAGGCTGACCTTCGGGTCCTTCAGCTTCGTCCAGTCGCTCAGCTTCAGTTCTTTGCATACCCGTTTAACTTCTTCCCTGGTCACATATTCAGGTAATTTCATCGTTCCTCCGTTTGGTGCGGCATCTGCATGACAGCGGCAGCCTGCCATGACCTGTAGTATAGCTGATTCTCTCAGACAAGTCTTCTGCTGATCAGCGGCTCGAGCGTGGCCGCTATCCTGCCTTTATCGAAGATCGTCACCTTTCCGGTGCTCTCAGAGACCACGACCGCGACCGCCTCTGTTTTGCGCGTCATACCGGCTGCCGAGCGGTGGCGTGAGCCCAGTCCCCGCAACTGCTTGGCAGAGGCCCTCTCCGCATCGAGGTTGCGTCCTGCCGCCTCGACAATGCCGCTGCCCGAGATGATGATGGCCCCGTCGAGCTGGGCCAGTTCCTTGATGCTCTCGACGACCTCGGGCCGGGTTATCGAGCGTTCTTTTGCCGGATATCCCTTGAAGGGGTTAAAGACAAGCTGGTGAGACGTCTTCATCACGGCCTCCTCATCACCGATGACAAAGGTGGTGCCGACCGATTTCCCTTCCCTCCCGAGGGCGCCGATATCAAGTGCAATATCGATGACGGCCGTAATGACCGGGAAGGCCCTGTTGTTGATCAGGTCATCCACCCTGAACGGGAATTCCTCGCTCCAGGAATGGGCAAGGTCGTGGATGGTGATGGTGTCCAGATGCTTCTTCCCTGAGGGGCCGAGCACGCAGATGACCTTGCTCTCAATAGTGATAAAGCCCTGAAGGACCCCCTGGAGAAAGGCGTATTTTATCCGGGAGAAGCGCGTCTGGTTGCCTGACCAGCTCCTGATGACCTGCGCCGGTCTTCCCCCTGCCTCAAGGATGGCAACGGGAAGCTGCTGCGGGACCACCAGGACGATCGAAGGGTCTCCGGCAGCCTTTGTCCTGAGGAACCACCGGCATTCAGCGGCAGAGTCCAGGAACAGAAAAAGCCTCTCGCTCCCTGTTTCCCGTGCCAGCGACAGCGCATGGCTGATTATCGTCAGTCTGTGGTCTTTCATATGCTTATCCCTAGTATACTACACATTTTTTTTCATGAGATGTATTACATTAAGAGATGCCGGAGCATGCCAACGACGAAGCGGTTCAGCAGGGGAACCTTGCTCATGAAGCAGAGCTTTTCCTGAATGAGACCGTCCTGCCGGCCCTGCCCGAACATGAGGTGAGGGCCTCGCAGACGGCCATGATGGCGGCCTGTTCCGGGACGATTCGGGACGGCGGCATCCTGCTGGCCGAATCAGGCACCGGCACCGGCAAGACCTTTGCCTATCTCATCCCCCTGATACTCTCGGGCCGGAAGGCCATTATCACGACCCGCACGAAAAATCTGCAGGAGCAGCTGGTCTCGAAGGACCTGGCCTTTTTATCAACCCTCAGGCAGTTCAGCTATGCCATTGCCAAGGGCCGCAGCAATTATCTCTGCCTGCGGCGGTTGAGGGCATTCAGTCCGCAGAACGAGGATGAGGATATGACCCTGAAGGCCCTTCGGGCATGGTCAGAGGAGACTGAATCAGGCGACCTCGGGGAGTTGAGGGAGAGACGCTCACCGCTCCTCGACAGGGTCTGCTCTGACGGGGACGCCTGCAAAAAGATGAACTGCGGTTTCTACCGGGAATGCCACTATTTCAGAGCGCGCAGGAAGTGGGAGCTGTCGCAGATCATCGTGGCCAACCATGCCCTGCTTGCCGTCAATGCGATGATGACCGAGGAGTCTGCGATACTCCCCCAGGCAGAGGTCCTGGTGGTGGATGAAGGGCATGCCCTCGACAACGCGCTCTCCGACCAGATCGGCATCAATCTTTCACGCCAGAGGGCAGAGAGCCTTCTGAACCGGTTCCTCAGGCTCGACGAACGGGGGGCCTATAAGGGCCTGCTCTCGAGGACTCCGAGCCTCTTCGGGCCGGTCGAGGCGCTCAGGGAGTCTTTGGGCCTCCTCTGGAACAGGGTGGCCCAGGCATATAAGAACAGGACAATGATACAGGACCTCTCTGTCATGGAGGCCCACCTGCTTGAGAATGCCGAGGCGATACGCAGCCTTGCCGGCGCTATAAAGGCCTCTGCCCTCGGGCTTTTCGAGGAGGACGAGGAGCTCGAGATGGCCGGGGCGCTCGCAAAACTGGCCGCCTTTGCCGATGAGATGGAGCTGTATACGCAGGCGAGGGCAGGGTACGTCCGGTGGGCCGAGATCGAGGAACGAAAGGTCAGCCTCAGGATGGCCCCGGTCTATCCGAAGGAGTTTGTGAAGGACAATATCCTCCCCGGGTACCGGTCGCTCATTCTTACATCGGCGACGCTTTCGGTCTGCGGGGATTTCAGTCTGATCCAGACCGTCCTGGGGCTCGAAGAGGCGGCGCGCCTCTCGCTGCCGTCGCCGTTTGACATGCGGCAGCAGGTCTCTGTCAGGGTGAGCAGGGGCATCAACCTGAGGGAGGACGAAGGGGCCGCGATGAAGCTTGCAGCGGTTATCACGGCGGAGGCCGAAAAAGCGGACGGGGGGATGCTTGTCCTCTTCACCTCCCGGGCCAGCATGAACAGGACCTGGGACCTGGCCTCCGGGAGGCTGCAGGAGCTGGGGGTCTGCCCCATGCTGCAGGGGGATATCCCCAACAGGGCCATGCTTGAAGCCATGCGGGAGAGCACCAACAGCGTCATATTCGGTCTGGACTCTTTCTGGGAGGGGGTCGATGTGAAGGGGGATGCCCTGAAATGCCTGATCATCGCGAAACTGCCCTTTGAGGTCCCGACCGAGCCGATGGTCCTTGCGCGGATGGAAGAGATCCGGAGGTCCGGAGGAAACCCTTTTAATGACTATTCCCTGCCCCGGGCCATCCTGAAGTTCAAACAGGGCTTCGGCAGGCTGATACGCTCGGCCCAGGACACGGGCAGGGTGGTCATCTGCGACGACCGGATCGAGACAAAGCAGTACGGCCGGAAGTTCATGGAGAGCATCTACTGATACCCGGCAGCCGTCTCCCGGTCCTTTCGAACCTGCAGGGCGGTTATGTGGTATACTACCAGTGAGATATACAGCCCCTCATGCATTCTTTAATGAATGATCCCACTATGCTTCCATTAGCGGCTACACTCTCTTTCAGACACAGGGTCCCCATTCTATAAGTCCGCATGCCGTTTTTTCACGGGACCACATAACCATTTTTCATAAGCGCTCAGCCGTCAGCACTCGTCTGTCAACGGGAGATGCACTATGCGAGGCCATCGACAGATCAGGCATTGCGCACCCATAGTTCCGGGGATACAATATCAATGTAAGGAGCCCTCAATAGTGAAGAAGAGCAGCAAGACCATTCTCGGAAGTCTGCCGCATCTGCGTGCGGGCCTCCGCGGGACCGACCTGGCAGCAAAGTGCGCCGTCTATGAGCCACCACTGCGCGCGGAACTTTTCAGCAGCGACCAGATGGAGCAGCATGGCAGGACCCTGGCCGGCTTGCACAGACTGAGCCCGGAATATCTCCCGGATAAACTTCTGGCGCGGCTGGCAGAAAACGAAGGCATTCTGACCGGGACACGCCGCCTGCTGATGGAGGCGCTGACGACCGACCGGAAGATCACGCCTGCAGGCGACTGGCTGCTCGATAACTTTTACCTGATCGAAGAACAGATACGCACGGCCAGGAGACATCTGCCGGAGGGATACAGCCGGGAGCTGCCCCGTCTGCGGGACGGTCTGTCCGCTGGACTTCCTCGGGTGTACGACATTGCCCTGGAGACGATATCCCACAGCGACGGCCGGATAGATCCGCAGGGTCTCAGCAGGTTCGTTGCGGCCTACCAGACAGTCACCTCCCTGAAGCTCGGAGAATTGTGGGCCATCCCGATCATGCTGCGGCTCGCGCTGATCGAGAACCTCCGGAGGGTCGGGGCCCGGATCGCCGCCGACCGGCTCGACCGCAACCAGGCCGATCACTGGGCCGACCGGATCACCGAAATGGCCGTGAAGGACCCCAAGAGCCTGATACTGGTCATCGCGGACATGGCGCGTTCGAATCCGCCGCTGAAGGGCGCGTTCGTTGCGGAATTTGCCCACCGGCTCCAGGGACAGGGGCCTGCCCTGGCAATGCCGCTCACCTGGCTCGAACAGCGGCTTTCAGAATGCAGCCTGACGATCGACCATCTCGTCCAGTCGGAGAACCAGCAGCAGGCGGCCGACCAGGTCTCGATGAGCAACAGCATCGGCAGTCTCCGGTTCCTCGGTACGATGGACTGGCGCGAGTTCGTCGAGACAATGAGCATCGTCGAGCAGACCCTGCGTGAGGACCCGGCAGGTGTATACGGCAGTATGGATTTTGCCACCCGCGACCGCTACCGCCATGTGGTGGAAAGGCTCTCCAAGAACGGCCGCCTGCCTGAAAGCGACGTGGCGGCCGAAGCGGTGCGGCTTGCGGCCGGAAGCAGGGAGAAAAAAGAGGCTGACCGGGGCGGAGATATCCGCAAGGCCCATGTCGGCTACTACCTGATCGATAAGGGTCTGCCGCAGCTCGAAGAGCTGGCAGGCCTGCGCCTGTCTGTCTTCGGGTCCCTTCGTAAGATGAGTTCACGCTTCCCCCTGCTCCTTTATCTGGGCCCTGTCACGCTCCTGACGGCGCTCTTCACCGGCGGGTTGCTTGCGAAGGCGCATGAAGACGGCTTGCCCGGCTGGCTGCTTATGACGACCGGTATCCTCTCAGTCATCTGTACAAGTCAGCTGGCGGTTGCGCTCGTGAATTGGCTTGCCACCCTGCTGGTCAGTCCGAAGCCTCTGCCCCGGATGGACTTCTCCAAGGGCATTCCCCGCGAAGCGCGTACCCTCACCATCGTCCCGACCATGCTCACGGGCAGCCAGGGCATCGAGGACCTGATCGAGGCCCTGGAGGTCAGGTTCCTGGCAAATCGCGACGAGAACCTGCTGTTCGGGTTGCTGACCGATCTGCGGGATGCGTCAGAGGAAACCCTGCCGGAGGACGGACCGCTTCTGCTGCTTGCGAGTCAGAGGATAGAAGAACTGAATGAAAAGTACGGCAGTGCAGAAGGTGATCTCTTCTTCCTTTTTCACCGGCCGCGGAGATGGAATGCACGGGAGAGGGTCTGGATGGGTTACGAGCGCAAGAGGGGCAAGCTTGCGGACCTGAATGCCTTATTGCGCGGCGCTGCTGAAGGCCGCTTTTCGCTCATAGTCGGTGATACCGGCATCTTGTCAGGCGTTAGGTACGTGATCACCCTGGACACGGACACCCAACTGCCTCGCGATTCGGCGCGGCAGTTCGTGGGGGCCATGGCGCACCCGCTGAACCGGCCGCTCTACGACGAGGACAGACAGCGCGTCGTCGCCGGGTACGGCATCCTTCAGCCGCGTGTCGGGGTGAGCCTGCCCGGCACGAACCGCTCGCGGTATGCGCGCATATACGGGAGCGATCCCGGCATCGATCCTTACACGCGTGCGGTCTCGGATGTCTACCAGGACCTCTTCGGTGAAGGTTCTTTTATCGGCAAGGGGATCTATGAGGTCGACGCCTTCGAGCGGGCGCTGGCCGGACGTTTTCCGGAGAACCGGATCCTCAGCCACGACCTTATCGAGGGGTGCTACGGCCGCGCAGGACTTTTAAGCGACGTCATGGTATACGAGGAGTATCCCTTCCGCTATAGTGATGATGTGAGCCGCCGGCACCGCTGGATCCGCGGGGACTGGCAGCTTCTGCGCTGGCTGTTTCCCGGAGTCCCGGGCCCTGACGGGCGGCGCCTGAAGAACCCTCTTTCCCTGCTCTCCCGCTGGAAGCTCTTCGACAACCTCCGGCGCAGCCTCGTGCCGGCGGCCCTGACGCTTCTCCTGCTGCTGGGCTGGACGGTCATGTCATCGCCCTGGTTCTGGACCAGTGCGGCTCTGGGGATCATTCTTATTCCCTCTCTGATGACCTCTGCCCTGGACCTGCTGAGGAAGCCTGACGACCTGCTTTTCGGGCAGCACCTTGCCGGCGTCGGCCGCTCCTTCGCCAGGCATTTTGTGCAGGTTCTCCTGGGGCTTGCCTGTCTTCCGTATGAGGCGTTCTTCAGCCTGGATGCGGTCCTGCGTACTGCATGGAGAATGCTGATCAGCCGGAAGCGGCTCCTTGAGTGGAGTCCGTCAGGCGATCCGGACCGGAAGGGCCGCAGTTCACGCATGGGTGGTCTCTCCGAAGCTTTCCGGACGATGTGGTTCGCCCCTTTTCTTACCGCGGCGGCGGTGACCTGTCTGGCGCTGTTCTATCCAGCTGCCCTGGCAGCTGCACTGCCCATATTGATCCTCTGGTTTGCCTCGCCCGTAATTGCGTGGCTGATCAGCCGACCGCTGGCCCGCATCGAGGCGCGGCTCATGCCTGAGCAGACCGTCTTCCTCCAGAGGCTTTCCCGAAAGACCTGGGCCTTCTTTGAGACCTTTGTCGGTCCCCAGGAACATTGGCTGCCGCCCGACAATTATCAGGAGGAGCCCGCAGCTGTCATTGCTCACCGCACGTCCCCGACCAATATGGGACTGGCGCTGCTGGCGAATCTGTCCGCCCATGACTTCGGCTATATTTCGACACAGCAGCTCATCGAACGTACGGCGAATACCCTCTCCACGATGGAGTCTTTGGAGCGCTACCGGGGCCACTTCTATAACTGGTATGACACGCAGTCTCTGAAACCTTTGCCGCCCAAATACGTTTCGACCGTGGACAGCGGGAACCTTGCAGCCCATCTGCTTACGCTGCGGCAGGGGCTTCTGGCTCTCCCCGCTCAGAATATTCTCGGTCCGCGGGTCTTTGACGGGCTCCGCGACACACTCGGGCTTTTGCAGGATGCCGTGGCAGACGCGGGAATTGAAGCAGATGTCCCGGCCCTGCTTGCAGAAGTCCGGAAAGAACTGGGATCCGCATGCACGACCCGACCGGCTTCGCCTGCGGCGGCCCGGCTTGTCCTTGAGCAGCTCTCAGGGCATGCCGGGGAGGCGCTTTCCAGGATCTGTGGTCCGGATGACGGCCCTGAGGACCAGCCGGAGAACCAGGCAGTATGGTGGGCGCGCGCCTTTGCCGGACAATGCCGGGCAATGCTCGATGAGCTGACGCTCTTCGCCCTGCCGGAGTTTAGCGGCCTGGAGGAGATCCCGACGCTCCGCGAACTGGCACTCAGCGGGGACGATTCGGCCGCATGGAGGATGACGGCCATCGAAAAGCTCGTGATGCTCTGCGGCGAACTCAGCCGGATGGATTACGACTTCCTGTTCGACAAGGCCAGTCATCTGCTGGTCATCGGCTACAACGTCGACAGCCGGAGGCGCGACACGAGCTACTACGACCTGCTGGCCTCTGAGGCGAGGCTCTGCAGTTTCGTCGCGATCGCCCAGGGACAACTGCCGCAGGAGAGCTGGTTCGCCCTGGGGCGGCTGCTGACGAATGCCGGCGGGGAGCCGATCCTTGTTTCCTGGAGCGGTTCGATGTTCGAATATCTCATGCCGATGCTGGTAATGCCGACGTACGAACGCACGCTGCTCGATGAGACCTGCAAGGCCGCGGTTGCCAGGCAGATCGAGTATGGGAGAAAGCGCGGGGTGGCCTGGGGCATTTCGGAATCCGGCTACAACACGATCGACGCCCAGCACAACTACCAGTACCGCGCCTTCGGCGTACCCGGTCTCGGGCTCAAACGCGGCCTTGCGGACGACCTGGTCATTGCACCTTATGCCTCGGCGCTCGCGCTGATGGTGGCGCCCGAGGAGGCCTGCCAAAACCTGCAGCGGCTCGCTGGGGAAGGGGCCGAAGGGAAATACGGTTTCTATGAGGCGGTCGATCATACGCCTTCGCGTCTGCCGCGCCGGCAGTCGAGCGCCGTGGTCCGGTCCTTTATGGCCCATCACCAGGGCATGAGCTTTCTCTCCCTGGCCTACCTGCTTTTGGACCGTCCGATGCAGAAACGTTTTGAGGCGGACCCTCTGTTCCAGGCAACCACGCTGCTGCTCCAGGAGCGTGTGCCGAGGGCCACGGGCTTCTATTCGCAGACCGCCGACAATGCAGAAGCACATACGTCTTCCACCGGGGCGGAGACCTCGGTGCGCTCATTTAAGGGTCCGGACTCGCCGTTTCCGCAGGTGCAGCTGCTCTCCAACGGCCGGTATCACGTGATGATCACGAATGCCGGCGGCGGCTACAGCCGATGGAAGGAGACGGCGGTCACACGCTGGGGCGAAGACAGCACCCGCGACAGCGCCGGAACGTTCTGTTATATCCGTGAGACGGCAGGCGGGGAGTTCTGGTCGGCGGCATTTCAGCCGACGCTCAAACGCCCGAAGAAATATGAGGCAATATTCTCCGAAGGCCGGGCGGAGTTTCGCCGCCGGGACCTTGACTTCGAAACACATACCGAGATCGCTGTTTCTCCCGAGGATGATATCGAGCTGCGCCGGGTCACGATCACCAACCGCGGCCGGACACGCAGGGAGATTGAGGTCACGAGTTACGCGGAGGTCGTCCTTGCGCCTTCAGCTTCGGACGCGCTGCATCCGGCATTCAGCAACCTTTTCGTCCAGACGGAGATCATCGGGCAGCGGCAGGCCATCCTCTGCACCCGCCGCCCCCGCTCCATCGAGGAACCCTCGCCATGGATGTTCCACCTGATGGCCGTCCACGGGGCGGAACCCGGCGAAGTGTCCTATGAGACCGACCGCATGCGGTTCATCGGCCGCGGAAGGACCGTTGCCGACCCCCAGGCCCTCAGTTTGCCCGCCGGTTCAGAGAACATGACCAGGCCTGAGGAGCTCTCCGGCGGAGAGGGTTCGGTGCTCGATCCGATCGTTTCCATACGGTATCGCATGGTCCTCGAGCCGGAAGGCTCGGCAACAATAAATATTGTGACCGGTATCGGTGAGGACCGGGACATCTGCATGGGCCTCGTGGAGAAATACCAGGACAGGCATCTCGCCGACCGCGTCTTCGAACTTGCCTGGACACACAGCCAGGTGCTCCTGCGGCAGATCAACGCTACCGAGGCCGATGCACAGCTCTATGGCCGCCTTGCCGGCCCGGTGATCTACGCCAATGCTTCGCTGCGCGCCGATCCGGGCATTATCAGCGCAAACCGCCGCGGGCAATCGGGCCTGTGGGGCTACTCCATCTCCGGCGACCTCCCGATCGTGCTGCTGCAGATAGGGGACCCCGCCAACCTCGACCTGGTGCGCCAGCTCGTGCAGGCCCATGCATACTGGCGTCTCAAAGGACTGGCAGTGGACCTCCTGATCTGGAACGAAGACCATGCCGGTTACCGGCAGCTTCTGCAGGAGCAGATCATGGGCCTCATAGCCGCGGGCGTCGAAGCGAATGTGACCGAACGGCCCGGAGGCATCTTCGTAAGGCCGGTGGACCAGATGTCGGCCGAGGACCGTGTCCTGCTCCAGACGGTCAGCCGCGTCATAATCACCGACAGCCTTGGCCCGCTTGAGGACCAGATCGACCGCCGCAGTATTGCGCCGCTCGCAGTCCCGCGTCTTGCTCCGACCCGGAGCCTGCGCGCCGGGCCTGTGACCGCAGTTGCCCTGCCGCGCCGCGACCTGATGTTCTTCAACGGACTCGGAGGCTTTACCCCCGATGGCCGCGAGTACATCATCACGACCACGCACGAACAGGTGACCCCGGCGCCCTGGGTCAATGTGCTTGCCAACCCCTTTTTCGGGACGGTCATTTCGGAGAGCGGAGCTGCCTACACCTGGAGCGAGAATGCCCACGAGTTCCGGCTTACCCCCTGGTATAACGACCCGGTGAGCGATCCCAGCGGAGAGGCCCTATACCTCCGCGATGAAGAGAGCGGCCTTTTCTGGTCACCTTCTCCGCTGCCCTGCCGGGGTTCGATGCATTACGTCAGCCGCCACGGATTCGGTTACAGCGTCTTTGAACATACGGAAGACGGCATCAGATCGGAGATGTGGGTCTATGTTGCAATAGATGCCCCGGTCAAGCTGACGGTCTTAAAGCTGAAGAACGAATCGGGCCGGTCCCGCAGGCTCTCTGCCACGGGGTTCGTGGAATGGGTGCTGGGAGACCTCAGGTCAAAGACGGCGATGCATGTCAGCACCGAGATCGACCCAAAGACCGGCGCCCTTTTCGGCCGGAACCCGTACAACACGGAGTTCTCCGGCCGGACCGCCTTCTTCGATACGGACGATGCGGCCCGCACGGTCAGCGGCGACCGGACAGAGTTCCTTGGCCGCAACGGCCAGCTTCGAAGCCCGGCTGCGATGCGCAGTAGCCGGCTTTCCGGCAGGGTAGGGGTCGGGCTCGATCCCTGCGGTGCCATCCAGGTCCCCTTTGATCTGGCAGACGGGCAGGAGCGTGAGATCATCTTCAGGCTCGGCGTCGGGCAGGATGCACCCGATGCCGGTAAGCTGGTGCGCCGCTTCCGCGGACCGGCCGCAGCCCGCACAGCTCTCGAAAAGGTCTGGCAGTACTGGGGCAGGACCCTCGGCGCAGTGCAGGTGGAAACGCCGGACCAATCGGTCAATGTACTGGCCAATGGCTGGCTTGTATACCAGACGCTCGCCTGCCGTCTCTGGGCGCGCAGCGGATTCTACCAGTCGGGCGGGGCCTTCGGCTTCCGCGACCAACTGCAGGACGTGATGGCCCTGATCCATGCTGAGCCGGCGCTTGCGCGCGCTCAGCTCCTGCTTTGCGCGGCGCGTCAGTTCAGAGAGGGAGATGTCCAGCATTGGTGGCATCCCCCCTCAGGCCGCGGCGTGCGTACACACTGTTCGGACGACCTTCTCTGGCTGCCCCTGGCCGTCTGCCGCTATGTGCAGATCACCGGTGACACGGGGGTGCTGGATGAACCGGTGAGCTTTATCGAGGGCCGTCCGCTAAATAAGGATGAGGACTCATATTACGATCTTCCGGGCCGTTCCGGCGAGACGGCCACCCTGTATGAACATTGTGTGCGGGCGATCCTGAACAGCCTCACCCCAGGCGCGCACGGTCTGCCGCTCATCGGCTCTGGTGACTGGAACGACGGGATGAACCTTGTCGGCGGACAGGGCAAAGGCGAAAGCATCTGGCTTGGGTTCTTCCTGTATGAAGTGCTCATGCGGTTTGCGAAGCTTGCCCATATTCATGAAGACCTGCCCTTTGCTGAACGCTGCCGGAGAGAGGCGGATGAACTGCAGCAGCATATCGAGCAGAGCGGCTGGGACGGAGGATGGTACCTCCGCGCCTATTTCGACGATGGTTCGCCGCTGGGCTCTGCCGTCAATGCCGAATGCCGGATCGATTCGATAGCGCAGAGCTGGTCTGTCCTGTCGGGGGCCGGGGATGTTCTGCGCTCACGGACAGCAATGGACGCCCTGGACAGGCACCTCGTCCGGCGTGACCATAATCTTGTCCAGCTCCTGGACCCGCCTTTTGACAGATCGGACCTGAACCCCGGGTATATCAAGGGATACGTCCCGGGGGTAAGGGAGAATGGCGGGCAATATACCCATGCAGCGGTCTGGGCGGCGATGGCCTTCGCTGCGTTGGGCGACGGCCGCCGTGCCTGGGAACTGCTGACGATGATCAACCCGGTGAATCATGCAAGTTCTCCGGAAGCGGTAGCGACCTACAAGGTGGAACCCTATGTTGCTGCAGCCGACGTCTATGCGGTCCCGCCGCATATTGGCCGCGGGGGATGGACCTGGTACACGGGCTCGGCCGGCTGGATGTACCGGCTTATCCTTGAATCACTCCTTGGGCTCAGGCTTGATGTGGACAGACTGCATTTCACGCCCTGCCTCCCTGCGGATTGGGGGTCGTTTAAGCTGCATTACCGCTACCGGGAGACGTTCTATCATATATCTGTCAGGCAGGTCACCGGTCCCGGAGCGGACGGCAGCAGTGTGGCGGGCGTGACCGTCGACGGCGTCGAGCAGCCCGACAAGGCAATTTCCCTTGTCGACGACCGGCAGGAACATGCGGTTGAGGTGAGAATACAGGCTGCAGGTGCGTAAAACCTCGGCGATGCCGGCTAAGTATCGTGCACAGCCCTTTGTCAAGCATATCACTTCAGGATGATATTGCCGTGAGACAAGGGGGGAATGTCATGACATGATGGAGAAGTTTGCACCGAAGATATTAATATAATAGACCAGTGTGAATCGAGAGAACCATATGAGAATTTTACTTATTAATCCAAAAAGGGTAGGGCGGGGACAGGCCTCCGTGCGCTATATGAATGCGACACCCCTTGCCTTGCCGATCCTGAAAGCACTCACACCCGGGGATATCGAGGTCAGGATCGTTGATGAAAATCACAGTCCTATCCCGTATGATGAGCAGTGGGACCTCGTCGGCATCACGGTGATGATGCATGTATCGCCCTCTGCGATCTTGATCGCCAAGATGTTTCGTTCACGGGGAATAAAGGTGGCCTTCGGCGGGTTTTATCCGACATTGAACTATGCTGACGTCAGAGAACACGTCGATTCTGTCATCGCAGGCGAGGCAGAGCATGTATGGCCTGAGGTGCTCAGCGATCTGCGCCTCCATCAGCTGAAACCTTATTATAAGGCTGAGCAGCTTATCGACCTCAAGGATATTCCTTTCATAAAAAAGGAAATATTCTCGGAAAAGGACGAATTTTATCATATCGAAACAACGCGGGGCTGTCCCTATAACTGTGATTTCTGCGCTGTTACGAACTTTTACGGGGCAAAGTTCCGGCACAGACCGATAGACCATGTCGTACGTCAGATCCGGGAACTGAAGGGCAAGGCATTCTTTTTTGTTGACGACAATATCATGGGCGAGCCCGCCTATGCCCGCGAACTGTTCCGGGCAATGATCCCCCTGAAGATCAAGTGGAGCGGTCAGTTCTCGCTCAATCATGCTGCAAACCACGAGGTCATGAGCCTGGCAGCCGAAAGCGGATGCCAGTTCCTGTTTACCGGCATCGAATCCCTGAGCCAGGACAATCTTCAGGCAGTCGACAAGAAATGGGCGAAGTCTGAAAAATTTGCAGACTGGATCAGGATGACGCACGATGTCGGTATAGGAGTTTACGGTTCCTTTATGTTCGGTTTCGAAGGTGATGACAAGGACGTTTTTCAGCGGACCCTGGATTTTTGTGAGGATAATGAGATCGAGCTCGCATTGTTTTCAGCCCTGTTCCCCATGTGGGGATCGAAATTATATCAGCAGCTTCAGGCTGAGGGCCGCATCTTTGAAACCGATGTCACAAGGTTTAACGGGCAGTATTCGACCTTTCACCCGAAGAACATGACCTCTGAAGAGCTGGATACCGGCCTGCGCTGGTTATGGAATACCTTTTATTCCAAACCCAGCATCAAAAAGCGCTTATCAAGCCTGATGCAGAACCGGCCTCCCGGAAAGGATGAGAACGGGCTCCCGAACACAACTGAGGTTTTGATGGGCCTCAATATAGCGTTCAAAGTTGCCGTGGAAGATTTTTGATATACGGTAACGCTCAGGAAAGGCATAAGACCGGGAACCTCTTGAAAGTCTTCCTGCTCTTTGCCGCAGCTGCGGTCCTTTTTTCTGCCGGTCCCGCTTCAGCAGCGGACGGGCCTAAACAGGCTGAAGACCTCCTGCTTGACGCCTATCACCGGAACATGAGCAGGCTGGAGAAGAACAGTTTCGGGCTTCCCCTTTTTCTGGACTCCTCCGAGCAGGGCGGCAGGGTGAAAGTGGATGTCTGCGGAATATTCGACCATCCCTTTGAGGATGTCCTCAAACTGCTCAGGGTCCCGGCGAACTGGTGTGATATTGTATCTCTCCATCCGAATGTCAAGGCCTGCACGTACGGAGAACTGCCCAATGAATGGCTGCTGACCTTTTATATAGGCCGCAAAACCTATCAGCCGCCGGAGGCAGCACATCAGGTCATATACCGCTACCACAAGGTGGAACAGCGACTGGGATATCTGGATGTTGTCCTGAGCGCAGGGGCCGGACCTTTCGGCACAAAGGACCACCGGATGAGGTTCGAGGCCCTGCCGCTGGAGGGGGAAAAAAGTTTTGTCTGCGTCAGTTATGCTTACAGCGGCGGGGTCAGCCTTCGTCTGGCGGAGAAGGTCTATTTTGCCACACTGGGGCTCGGCAAGGAAGGGTTCACCGTGACCGGAACAGACAGGCGCGGAAACCCCGTTTATATCGGCGGCGCCCGCGGCGCGCTTGAGCGCAACGCGGTCAGGTACTATCTTGCCCTTCAGTCCTTTATGGATGCGCTGCAGTACCCCGAAGAGATCCGTTTCAGCAGGAGGACCGCACAGTGGTACGATCTGACAGACCGCTACCGGAGACAGCTTTTTGAGATGGAAAAGAAAGACTACCTGAAATTCAAGGCAGAGGAGCATAAGAACCAGGGGCTGCTGCAATGGCATGTCGCGCCGGGTCTCCGGCAGGCGCCTGAGCAGCTCAGACATTCAGGCAACTGATCTGCCGGTACCACCCCGCCCCTGACGGCCCGAATATTGTGGAAACAACCGAAAAGTGGTAAAGTTTTAAGCAAATGGAGTCAACGGCAAAAGATAATTTTTTTCTGCCTTTTTTTCATGCCATCGGCAAAAAGGTGTTGCATATCATTAACAGCCTCGGCGCGGCAGCCATCTTCTTCGTGCTTTCCTTTCTGAAGATCTTTCGCGCCAGGCAGTTCCGGGAGATCGTCCAGCAGGTCTTCTATATCGGGGCCAAGTCCTCGACGATCGTTCTGCTCGTCGGTCTCTTCACCGGCATGGTCCTGGGCCTGCAGCTTTACTACACCCTGGTAAAATTCGGGTCGCAGGGTGTGCTCGGTTCCGTTGTTGCCCTGACCCTCATCCGGGAGCTGGGCCCTGTACTTACGGCCATCATGATCACTGCGCGGGCCGGCTCTGCAATGACCGCCGAGATCGGGAACCTCCGCATCTCAGAGCAGGTCGACGCGCTGTATACCATGCGCATCGACCCGCAGCGCTATCTTATCAGTCCCCGGATCGCGGCCTCGATCATCAGTTTCCCGCTGCTGACCGCCTTCTTTGATCTGATAGGCATACTCGGCGGATATCTCACCGGCGTTGTGCTCCTCGGGGTCGATAAGGGGGCCTACTTTTACCGCATCCGCGAGTATGTGGATATGGTCGACATCAGAGGAGGGTTCATCAAGTCGCTCGTCTTCGCCCTGCTCGTGGCGACGATCTGCTGTTTTCAGGGGTATTTCACCCACCTTCGCACCGACAGCTACGGTGCAAAGAGCGTCAGCCTCTCGACCACGTCGGCAGTCGTATACTCCTGTGTAACGATACTCATCTCAGACTATGTCGTTACCGCATTCCTCATGTAGGGCCATCCATGGAAACGCCGCTGATAGAATTCAGGGAGGTCACTAAGCGCTTCGACGAGAAAACGGTCCTCGACAAGGCAGACCTCCTGATCTACGAAAATCAGATCACGACGATAATCGGCAAGAGCGGCAGCGGCAAAAGTGTTCTCATTAAGCATATCATCGGCCTTCTCACCCCTGACGAAGGGAGCATACTCTTCAGGGGAAAGCCTGTCAAGGATATGCAGAAGAAGGAATGGGAGGGATACCGGAGCCAGATCAGCTATATGTTCCAGAATAACGCCCTCTTTGATTCCATGACGGTCTTTGAAAATATAGCCCTTCCGCTCAGGCAGACGACGAAGCTCAGGAAAAAAGAGATCGAACGTAAGGTGATGTCCCGGCTTGAGCAGATGGAACTGGCGGATGCTGCCGGAAAGTACCCGGCAGAGCTCTCAGGCGGCATGCAGAAACGGGTGGCCCTGGCCCGGGCGCTGGTAACAGACCCTGCCATTGTGCTCTTTGACGAGCCGACGACGAGCCAGGACCCGATACGCAGAAACACTATCCTGAGCATGATCGCCCATTACCGCAAGCAGTTCGGCTTTACGGCCATCCTGATCAGCCACGACATTCCCGATGTCTTCTTCATCTCGGACCGCATACTCCTCCTCTGGGAGGGGAAGATCGGTTTTCACGGTACCTATGAGGAGCTGACACGGCTCAAACATCCCATGATCGATGAATTTCTCCAGAGTATCGAAGGCCTCAGGGACGAACTCACCGGATTGCTCTCCAAAGAGATGTTCAGGTCCCGGTATGCCCTCTCTTTAGGAGGCGGACAGGCTGACACCACGTTTACGGCCGTTATCTTCATCGCCGGGGTCGATCACAGTGTTGATCTGCCGCGGCCCCAGGCCGGCATAGAGGTCCTCAAGGTCCTTGGAGAGCAGGTCAATAATTATTTCGGTCCATTGGGGGGCTTTTCCGCCCGCCACAGCAGGGACAAGATCCTCACGATCCTGCCCCGCATAAGTCCGCAGGAGGCGGGCCAGCTGGTCCAGGATATCTCCCAGGGCCTGAGCAAGGTCCTGCCAGGGATGGAGTCGCTCACGCCGGGCCGGATAGCGGCAGACGAGTGCTTCTGGCTGTCGGTCTCAGCGGGCATCGCAGAGGCCACCTCTGCCGAAGATATCGACGAGATCATGCTGAGGGCCGAGACAAATCAGAAGGTCATGGTAAAATTCCAGTGCGGCAGGGAGGGTGTAACGCAATGAAGAAATATTCGCTCGAAACAGGTGTCGGCATCTTTATGGTCATCGGCCTCCTCTGTGTCGGATACATGACGGTAAAGCTCGGGAAGGTCTCCCTCTTCGGGGACGATCATTATTCTCTGTATGCCCGCTTTGGGTCTGTCTCAGGGCTGCGGGTCGGCAACCCGGTCGAGATTGGCGGCATAGAGGTCGGTCGGGTGGAGCAGCTGACCATAGACCAGGAAAAACAGGCGGCCCTGGTCCAGCTGAAGATCAGAAAAGATGTCCGGGTGTACGACGACGCCATTGCCTCTATCAAGACAGCCGGTCTCATCGGGGACAAGTACATCAAGATCGAGCCGGGAGGGGCCGGCGAGATACTGAAGCCGGGAGGGAGCATCACCGAGACCGCCTCCCCGGTCGATGTCGAAGACATGATCAGCAAATATGTCTTCGGGGATGTCGGCAAGAACGGCAAGAACAGCAAAAAGGAGGAAAAATGAGCATGCTGAAGACGGTAATGCCGAAGAGATATATAGCTGGCGGACTTTTGATGCTCGGTCTTCTGCTTCCGGTCATTGTCTCTGCGGGCCTGCCGCTGGATACGGTAAAGGGCCATGCGGACCGGGTGCTGGAGGTTTTGCGGGACCCGTCCCTCAGGCCTGAAACAGCCCGGAAACTCAGGAAGGAGAAGGTCCGCGCGATCGCCGGGGCCATGTTCGATTTTACGGAACTCTCCCGGAGGACCCTGGCCCAGAACTGGAAGAATCTGAATCCCGACCAGCAGCAGGAATTTGTCAGGCTCTACACCTCTCTCCTTGAAGACACATACGCCGACAAGATCCTTTCCTATACGGATGAAAAGATCGTCTTCGGTAAAGAGGTCAGTCTGACCGAAAAGACGGTCGAGGTCCAGAGTGCAGTGCTGAGAAGGACCGCGGAGATCCCGATCTACTACAGGGTGATACTGAAGGATGGTTCCTGGAAGGTCTACGATGTTGTCATCGAAGGGGTCAGTCTGACAAATAACTACCGCTCTCAGTTCAGGGAGATCCTCATGAACAAACCTCCGGAGTCTCTGCTTGAGACCCTCAGAAAAAAGGTCTCAAAGGCCGAGCAGGGCGTAAAATGAGAAGGAGGACTGATGTCATGAAAACTCCACTGCTTGTGATGGCCGCTGCACTCCTGTCGCTCAGCCTTGTCTCCCTCTGCCCTGCAGCTCCCGCTGCAGAAGAGGCCGCGCTTGCGCCCGCAGCGGCTGCAGAGGCAGTGAAGGCGACGGACAATGGATCCCCCGGCAGCGGTGAGCCGGACGGGGAAGAGGGACCGGTCATTGCTGACCCCTTTGGCCCGACGAACAGGCTGATGTTCGAGCTCAATGACAGTCTTTATTTCCGGCTGTTTGAGCCGGTCACCCGGGCTTACGCCCGGATCCCTGAGGACATCAGGATCGTTGTCAGTAATATTTATGACAACCTCAATGCCCCGGGCAGGGCGCTGAACAACCTGATGCAGCTCAGGCTCAAAGGGGCCGGGAATGAACTCCTGAGGTTCCTTCTGAATTCCTTTGTCGGTGTCGGCGGCATGGGCGATGCTGCCAGGGACGCCTTCGGCATTAAGAAACAGGAGGCTGATTTCGGCCAGACCCTGGGCCGCTATGGCATAGACCACGGGTTTTACCTGGTATGGCCGGTCCTGGGTCCCTCCTCTCTGCGCGATTCGGTTGGCCTTGTGGGGGACCGCTTCATGTACCCCCTGACCTATGTTTCCAGCTCTGACCTGACCTTCTGGCAGGCCGCAGGGCTGTATGCACACGAAAAGGTGAATGATACCTCATTCAAGCCCGGGGATTATGAGTCTTTCAAGGAAGCGGCCATCGACCCTTATGTCTCGATGCGTGACGCCTTTGTCCAGAACCGGAAGAAGAAGGTGGATGAATCAAAACAGTAACAAGGTTGCCCTGTTAGAAGCCCTTTGACCTTCTGACGGGGAAGGCGATCATCGCGGAGGCTGCTGCACCGCACCGTTATAAAAGACCTCGCAACTGCCGCCCCTGAGAAAGCGTTTTGCCTTTCTGAAGAGATCGGAGATCGGGCCGGCAAGGGATTCGACCGCGCTCACCGCTCCGATCTCGGGACTGCCGAAGGGACCGCTTATCTTTTGTTTGAATTTAGCGCAGCCCTTCGCATCGAGAAGCGCCACGATGACATTGTCATACCTTTCGCCGACAAAATCGAGACTGCCCTTAAGGGCTATGCGGTTGTGCTTCGTCGCAAGGGCGCAGTCCACGGCCTCCGCAACACCTCCTTTGATCTTCCATTGGGAGATGAACTGCGTGATGGCGCCCAGCCCTCCCCGGGTCTGGTTGTAAACGTCCCCATAGCGGTATCCCTTGAGCGCAACAGTGCTGAGCGGACCGGCAATGAAGAAAGCGCCGAGGTCGACGAGAGTGAACTTCTGGCTCGATTCAAAGGAGGAGAGGACCTTGTCGAGGTCCATCGTATGCATGACGAGGTTGTCACCCCTGAGAGAAAAAATTCCGTCCATGCCGTTTATCACTTTGTGGTCTCTTTTTTCCCTTATCAGAAGGGAAGTATAGAGATCTCCCTTGCCGCCGATGACCTTTTTTGTTCCGAAGGACTCCTGAAGTTTTGCAAAGTCCAGCCCCAGTACCTTCATATTGATCTTATACTCAACCCCGGTTTCCGGCTTCTCCATGGTGATATCACCCTCAGCCTTTGCGCCGAAGATATCCATGGTCAGGGTTGTGAGAGAGATCACCCCCTTCTCTGCCTTTATCGGGCTCCTGACGTTATCGATCCCGAAGGCCCCTTTGCGTATCTCTCTGCATCCCAGGGTCCCGGTGAATGAAAGGCTCTTTGCGCCTTTACCTGAAATATCCCGCACCGCAAGGTCCCTGATGGCCAGATCGATATCTTTCAATCCGGTCTTTTCACCCGTCTTCCCGCCGCTGTAGACGAGGGACCCGATGGTAAGAGGTTCAAAGCTGTATATCCCTCTGACCGCCTTCACTGTGGCCCTGAGCTTCTCTATCCTGCTGTCTTTCTGCAACACCTCCCTGCAATCGAAGCTTCCGGTGAAGGAGGCGCTTTTTACGATGTCTCCGAATGCCGAGAAGTCCCTGACCGTCAGATTGAGGTCCCTTAACTCGGTCTTTTCTCCTGTCTTTCTGTCCAGATAGACCAAGACTCCCCTGGACAGTCTGAGATCACTCAATCTGAAGGCTGCTCCGGGTCCCTCCGCAGCTTTTTTTTGTTCAAGGCTCTCATAGTTGTAGATACCATTGACTTCTTTCACGATGGAAAAGGAAGGTTTGACGAGCTCGCATCTCGTGATCTTGAGCTGCTTTTTCAGAAGAGGACCCAACTCAGCGTCAAGATTGAGGCTTTCGAGGGAAAGAACTTCGACCCCCTTATTGGTGACGCGGATATCCTTTGCCAATATGCCGAAGGGAAAGATAGAGAGACCCATCTTTCCCTTGATCCTGACCTCAAGATCGATCGCCCCGGAGGCGGCTGCCTCGATGCGGGGACGGTAAGAATTAATATCGAAGGAGAGGATAAAGACGACCGCTGCAAGAACGAGGGCTGCGCCGCCGCCGGCAAGAATAACAAGGACTTTTTTCTCTGTCGCATTCATGAGAAGAGTATCAGACTATTTTGCCAGAAAAATTCTTGCCTTGCCTGAACATGTGAGTCTCCATTCAATATATAAATCCTGATTTAAAGTATCACAGAAGTGCGCACGCGTCAAACGACGTGAAAGGCATCAGAAATGACAGGTGAAGAGACATTTACTTTTATGTAAGATAATCCTGATATTGAAGCCCGCCTGAAACTAGGTTACAATTTAAGCAATTACACGGGCAAATTGAACTCTTAATTGCCGGAAGGGAAGAATAAATGCTTTGGACGATTTTTGCGATACTTGTTATACTCTGGCTATTGGGGCTGGTGAGCGGCAACACGATTGGCGGATTCATTCATATACTGATGGTTGTCGCAATCGGTGTTGTGTTGATCAGGATCATTCAGGGGCGCAAACCGTTCTGATGGGATATATCACTTGTTAAGGAAAAGAGCCCGCTGCAGGTATGTCTTGCTGCTATTGTAAATACGTAATGATCAAGTGAGAAATAAGGAAGGCAGGCAAATGCATAATGATGATAAGCAGCACCGTGCTGTCTTACAGAAGATCGCTCGCCGGGCGATGCTTCAGAGGGGACTGCTTCCCGACTTTTCAAATGAAGTGCTCGCTGAGCTTGACAGTATCCGGGCCCCTGCATCGGCAGAGGGTGGGCAGGTCCGTGACCTGAGGGACCTGCTCTGGGCGTCGATCGATAACGATGATTCCCGCGACCTGGACCAGCTCACCGTTGCCGAGACAATGCCCGGGGACAGGGTAACGATACGTGTTGCCGTGGCCGACGTGGACGCGCTCGTCAAAAACGGTTCGGCAATTGACGAACATGCCCGTCATAATACCACCTCCGTATATACCGGCGCCAGGATATTCCCGATGCTCCCTGAAAAGCTTTCGACTGACCTCACCTCCCTTAATTTCAGTGAGGACCGGATGGCGGTCGTCGCCGAAATGGTGATCGGGCCGGACGGAGCCGTGGAGAATTCCGATATCTACAGGGCGGTTGTCCGCAACCATGCAAAGCTCGCCTATAACAATGTTGCGGCATGGCTGGAGGGCAATGGAGATCTGCCCGAGGCAGCAGCAGCCTTAAAAGGATTGCAGGAGAACCTGCGCCTGCAGGACCGTGTAGCGCAGAGCATGAAGAACCTCAGGCATGTTCACGGGGCCCTGAGCTTTGAGACCCTCGAGGCAAGGCCGGTATTTGACGGGGATGAGATCCGTGACCTTGAAGTCGATAAAAGGAACCGGGCAAAGGAGATCATCGAGGATTTCATGATAGGGGCGAACGGCGTGACCGCCCGGTATCTGGCGTCAAAAAAATTCCCTTCCATCCGCCGTATCGTGCGCACTCCGAAACGGTGGGAGCGGATCGTCGAGCTGGCCGACGAACATGGGACCAAACTCCCCCATACGCCTGACCCCAAGGCCCTGGAGGATTTCCTGACCAGGGCGAAGGCGGCCGATCCGGTCGGGTTCCCGGACCTCTCCCTCGCGGTGATCAAACTTATGGGGGCCGGCGAATACGTTGCGGAACTTCCGGGAGAGACTGCCCCGGGACATTTCGGTCTTGCGGTCAGGGACTACACCCATTCCACCGCCCCTAACCGGCGGTACCCGGACCTGATCACCCAACGCCTCCTGAAGGCCGCAATAGAGGGAAGTCCGCTCCCCTACCGCAATGAGGAGCTTGAGATCCTGGCAAAACACTGCACCGAAGAAGAAGACGCAGCAAACAAGGTCGAACGCCAGGTCAGGAAATCCGCTGCGGCAATGCTGCTGGAACACAGGATCGGGGAAGAGTTCGATGCCATTGTCACCGGCGCTGCAGATAAAGGCACCTGGGCCAGGCTTCTGACGATCCCTATTGAAGGAAGAGTGGCCCGGGGTTTCGAGGGGCTTGATGTCGGCAACCGGATACGGCTGCAGCTGATATCCGTGGACGTTGACCGGGGATACATCGATTTCAGGAAGATCGGCCCGTCAGGACAGAAAGGGTCAAGGCAGGCATGAAGCATGGCTGAAGAGAAGAAAGGCAATATAGGCGGTGTCCCTGATCTCTTCTGGAGGTATGTCACAGCCCTTGCCCTCGCTTTAGTGGTCGTATTCCTCTGGAACAGTTATTTTAATGTCAGCCCGCCTGTCCGTTACACGATTAACTACTCGCAGTTCATGGAGCAGCTTAATGCCGGGACCGTCAAATCCGTTTCGATAAAGAAGCTGCTGGTCAGCGGGGAACTGAATAAAGAGATCAGTATGCAGTTCCCCGGGGAAAAGAAACCCTCTCCCGTGAAATTATTCCAGACCGTCCTGCCTGCTTTCCAGGGCGAGGGGCTCCTGGCCCAGCTGGAGGAAAAAAATGTGGTCATCACCATCGAGTCCTCTGAACAGGGATTCTTCTGGCAGGTCCTGATCGGGGTCCTGCCCTGGGTGCTGATCATCGGGGTCTGGGTCCTGATCATGAGGAGGAGCCAGCAGATACAGGGAGGCCCGGGCGGGCTCTTTACGTTCGGGGCGAGCAAGGCCAAACTCTTCGATATGAAGAAACCGGGCGTGACGTTTAAAGACGTGGCCGGGATGGAGAATGTAAAGATGGAGCTGAGGGAGACGATCGAATTCCTGAAGGACCCGTCCCGGTTCGAGAAGCTCGGGGCAAAGGTCCCCAAGGGGGTGCTTCTTATCGGGCCTCCGGGAACGGGCAAGACCCTCCTTGCGCGCGCAGCAGCAGGGGAGGCCGGTGTGCCTTTTTACAGCATCAGCGCCTCCGAGTTCATTGAGATGTTCGTAGGGGTCGGCGCCTCGCGCGTCAGGGACATGTTCAAAAAGGCAAAGGATTCCCATCCGAGCATCATCTTTATCGATGAGATCGATGCGGTAGGCCGTACCCGGGGGACAGGGCTTGGAGGCGGTCATGATGAACGGGAGCAGACCCTGAACCAGCTTTTGAGTGAAATGGACGGATTCGACCCCCATGAAGAGGTGATCGTGATAGCTGCTACCAACAGGCCGGATGTGCTCGACCCGGCACTTTTGAGGCCGGGCAGGTTCGACCGGCATATTGTGATCGACAGGCCGGCCTGGAAAGAGCGCAAGGCGATCCTTGAGATCCATGCCAGGGGCAAGAAGCTTGCGGACAATGTCGATTTCGAGACACTGGCGAGGGGCACCCCGGGCATGACCGGCGCCGACCTCGAAAATCTCGCTAACGAGGCCGCGCTCGTTGCCCTGAGAAAGAACAAAGAAAAGATAGACATGCAGGATTTTGAGGAGGCCGAAGATATCCTCCTTATGGGGGCAGTGAGAGAAGAGACGATAAGCGACGCGGAAAAGAGGATAACGGCATATCATGAGGCAGGGCATACCCTTGTGGCCTGGGAGCTTCCCGGCACCGACCCGATCTATAAGGTCAGCATCATCCCGCGAGGCATGGCGATGGGGGTCACCCAGCTCCTTCCGGAAGAGGACAGGCATTATTATCCGCGCACCTATCTCATGAACAAATTGAGTGTTGCCCTTGCCGGGAGGGTTGCGGAAAAGCTCGTCTTTAACGACGTCAGCAGCGGCGCGCAGAACGACCTGAAAGAGGCGACGTCCCTGGCCGAAAAGATGGTGGCGCAGTGGGGTATGAGCGACAGGGTCGGGCCGATCAACCTTGGACGGGGAGAAGAACATCCGTTCCTGGGCAGGGAGCTGTCTCTCCCAAAGCGCTACAGCGAGGAGATGGCCTGGCTGATGGACCAGGAGATCCAGAAGATCATCATCGATGCGGAGTCAAAGGCGACCGAGATACTGTCAGGGAAAAGGCATGCCCTCGACGCCCTTGCCGGGGCCCTGATAAAGGATGAGATGCTGGTGCGGTCCGATGTGGAGCGGATAATACAGGATTCCGGTCTGTAAGGTAATGCCTACATCGGGCAGGGAATCATTTTACAGGTCAGTGCCTGTTTAACTGATTTTATTAACAGGCCACCGGCGGCTATAATAATGGGTAAGAATCATTTTTATGAAAATAAATTAACGGAAGCAAAGGAGATTTGTAAGATGTCGTCCAGCTTGACTTTTTGTTCTGAACTTACAATACTTTCAGTAATGTCCAAGTCTGTTGACATCGGTGTGGAGAATGTACGATAATTAAATTGTATTAATTATAGTTTGTACTGTGTTTTTTATATCAATTTCTAATTACTCTTTTACGGGAGGTTATTTATGGAGCGACGAGATTTTCTGAAGTACAGCGCGGGCAGTTTGGCGGCCCTTGTTGTGGGGAGCGAGATGCCCTGGCTTATGGAAAGCAATGCCTATGCTGCATTCCAGACGCCGACTCTCAACTTCACCATTACCGATGCGATGAAGGAGATGGTGACCCATAACCCGTTCAACGACGCGCGATGTTACTTCTGGATCTATAAGAGCAACACACCCAACCTGCTGCCCGAATGCCCGGGGCCGACGATCTTTACGACAGAGGGTGACATTGTCACGATCACCCTGACCAATAACCTGGATGAGCCGCATTCCCTGTATATCCCCGGTATTTTCAGCAGCGGACCTATTGCCCCGCTTGCCACGAAGACCTTCAGGTTCAGGGCCCTCAGGGCAGGTACCTATCTCTATTACGATAACCTTAATGCACCGGTGAACCGGGTGATGGGACTGCATGGTTGCATGATCGTCATGCCGAGGGCCACACATCCGGGGCATAAATTCACCCCGTACGCTGCGCCGTCTCCGGCAGTCCAGAAACTGTTCGATGACTTCGGCACTTCTGCACACTTTCCCGGTCTCTCCTGGGAACAGGGTGACCCGGCAACCGATACACCGGCCTTCCGCCAGTATGTCTGGCTATGTCATCAGGCAAGCCCCATCCTTTTTGCCGAGGTGGGCAACTTCACAGCAGGACTGGACTATCCGGCAGCCCAGTTCGCCAACTTGTTCAACAACGATCCGTATGTTGATACATTCAATACAGGGATCATGAACCGTAAGCCACATTTTTTCACGATCAGCGGCCAGTCAGGCCACTTTGCGCATAATAACCCGTTCCTCTGTCCGAACAACCGTGTCGGGGAACCGGTCATCATCCGGGTCCTGAACGCCGGGCTCCAGGCTCATTCGATGCATATCCATGCCAATCATGTCTTTACGACGTCGATAAACGGCGTTGTCCAGGAAAACCCGCTCTGGGTGGATACCATGACCCTGTATCCCCTGGATGTTTGGGACTGGACCGTGCCGTATATCAGGCCGCCGGATATCCCGAATATCAGGGGGATCGGCAAGGCGGACACCCCGCTTACCTCGATTACCAACCCGGGCATCCCCGGCTCCGTACCTCACCCGGTCTGGCCGCCGACAGAGGAATTAAATACATTCCTGCCTCCTGTCGGGACACTTTCGGGTGGTTTGACAGGCATCGACATATCGTGCCAGCTGTCGCCGATGTGTTACCCGATGCATGACCATTCCGAGCATTCCCAGGGTGCACAGGGCGGCAATTACAACTGCGGTCTGATCTCGGGGATCAACTTTACCGGAGACCGCAACACGGCCGGAGGGGTTACGACCTTTCCGAATGTGCCGACCGTCCATGGACCTGACGGCACAGGGCCGGCAGCGGGCTAGGGCACGAGGCATTTATTATGATGAACATAGAGCAACTCCTCACTGCTAAGGAGAAAGGAGATATAACATGTCAGTAGCATCCCCAGCACATATAATACCCCGCAGGTCAGTGGTTGGTGAGGAGGGCGAGTGGTGCAAGATGTTCGATCCGCCCACGGCCAGCCCTGCCACCTGCGAACTGGTTGCCCCGACCAACCCGGTTCCGGCCTTTGTCGCGGCAACCGTTCCCGGTGCAACGAATACCATCCCCTTTACTATCAGACGCGGCCTCATGAAGACGACCAGGATCGATATGTGGGACGGCAACAGGGTGGACTTCTTTACATTCGATGACCCCGACATCGCCTCGACGAACGGGGGAGTATGGCCCGCCCCGACAATCCGGATGGTGCGCGGCTCAATCTTTCATTGCCAGGTCGCTGCAGGAGGGCCTCCTCCCCATACCATCCACTGGCACGGACAGGAACCGACGCCCATGAATGATGGTGTGGGCCACTGTTCCATGGAGATAGGCTCATACACCTATCAATTACAGCCTAACTTTATCGGCAGTTATTTCTACCACTGCCACAGGAACACGATGCAGCATTTTGAGTTCGGCCTCTACGGCTTTACCATAGTTGAGCCCCCTGACGCGTATGCCCAGCAGAATCCGGCATTGCCCAATTATGCCGGCGGTTATCCGCGCCGCACAGCGGCCAATCTCATCAACTTCCCGCAGTTCCCGGGCTATGTGCCGGGCGACCCTGTCCATGGAGTGGCAGGTCCTGGCGGCCTGAACGGACTGCCCGGACAGCCCGCGCTTGACCCTCATGCCTATACGGTCCCTTATGATGTTGAGGCCCTCTGGGTGCTCGACGACCGCGATTCGGTCTGGGCTGCGAATATGAAAAACGCCAGGGCCACGTTCCCGGCACACGGTCTGGTGCAGCCCGGGGTCGACGACCAGTTCTTCAAGGGCGATTTCCATGACTTTAACCCGGATTACTTTTTCGTGACCGGGGTTCCCTTTCCTGGCCCTGTCGGGAGCACGGTCCCCTGTGCATCGAACGTGGTTGTTCCGGCGGAACTCAACAGCGGCGTGGTCGGGATGCAGGTCCCGGTGAACGCCCTGAGGAACCAGACCATTCTGATCAGGGTCCTCTGTGCAGCGTATGTCTTTATCAGGGTCACGTTCCCGGTCGACGTCGTTGTCATTGCCTATGACGGCAGGGCGCTTGGGGTGCCTCCTTTTAATCAGTACAACCATGCCTTCCTGGTGCCTGCCGGGACGCCGATGGACCTCAGTACTGCCCGGCGCTTTGATGTGCTGATGAGGTCTTCCTCGACGGTCAGTTCTTTTGCGAGTGTGCAGTTCAGACATAACAGGAACAATGCGCTCCTGTTCACTGGCCAGATCCCTATAAATATTGCTTAAGGAGGGGCGAGGAAAATGAAAAATAGAATGATGCTCTTTAAAATAATACCGGCAATTGCGATAGTGCTTTGTCTGACTGCCGGTCAGTCATGGGCGGCTGCCAGCTATCTCTACTCCGATGAATGGGGCACCCCCGGCGCGGCCAACAGCCAGTTCAGTCTCCCTTCCGGTGCTGCCGTTGATGCGGGAGGGAACATTTATGTAGCGGATGAAGGCAACAACCGGATCCAGAAGTTCGGACCGGCCGGTACCTTTACCACAAGCTACTCACCAGGGCTCGGCAGCGCCAACGGCCAGTTCAATGGTCCCCGGGGTATTGCTGTTGATGCGGCCGGAAATGTTTATGTCACTGATTTTCATAATAACCGCGTTCAGAAGTTCAACAATAATTTTCAGTTTCAGCTTGCCTTCGGGTCGGCAGGGCAGGCCGCCGGTCAGTTCACCGGCCCGTCCGGTATTGCCCTGGATTCTCTGGGGAACATCTATGTAACGGACTCCATCAATGACCGGGTCCAGAAGTTCGACAGCTCCGGCGCGTTCTTAATACAATGGGGGAGCAACGGCCCGGCTGACGGCCAGTTCTTTGAGCCGCAGGGCATTGCCGTCGATGTCTTCGGCAGTGTCTATGTGGTCGATACCTTTAACGACAGGATACAGAAGTTCGACAGCAATGGCGTGTTCCTCGGCAAGTGGGGGATACAGGGCAGCGCCAATGCAGAGTTCTTTGCCCCGGTCGGTCTCGCACTGGATGCGGCCGGTAATCTGTATGTGACCGATGCAGGGAATCTCAGGGTCCAGAAATTTACGGGTGGCGGGACCTTTTTCACCACCTGGGGCGCATTCGGACAGCTTGCGGGTGAGTTCATAGCACCGTCAGGGATCGCGGTCAGCTCAACCGGCTCTGTATATGCGGCTGATACCCTTGACACCAATGTGCAGATATTTGGTCCGTCAGTCCCCTTTGTTGCCGCTCCCAAGGCCGGGGTTTATATCGACGGCCTCTGGTATCTGGATAAGAACGGCAATGGGGCATGGGACGGAAGCCCTGCAGACCTTTTATTCAGCTTTGGAGGAGGCATTGTCGGAGCGATTCCGGTGACCGGTGACTGGGACGCAAGCGGGAGAACTGAGGTCGGGATATATGATAACGGCTCCTGGTATCTGGACAATAACGGAAACGGCATCTGGGAAGGCGCCCCAACAGACATTTTTTATAGCTTTGGAGGAGGCCTGACCGGAGCGGTCCCGGTAACCGGAGACTGGGACGGAGATGGGAAGACAGAGATCGGGATATATGCGGACGGCCTCTGGTATCTCGACAGGAACGGCAACGGTCAATGGGAAGGCTCAGGGGCAGACCTGTTTTACAGTTTTGGAGGAGGCCTGACCGGAGCGGTCCCGGTGGTTGGAGACTGGAACGGAGACGGGACAGACGAGATAGGGCTCTATCTTGACGGGACGTGGTATCTCGATGTGAACGGGAATGGCGCGTGGGATGGCGAGCCGGTTGACCGGATAGAAAGTTTCGGCGGCGGCCTCACCGGCGCTGTGCCGGTTGCAGGCGGCTGGAGCCAGGACGGTGTTACTGAGATAGGTGTTTATTTTGGCGGTTCCTGGTATCTGGATTTCAGTGCCAGCGGCGCATGGGACGGCACGACCTTCGATCAATTCTACATCTATGGAGTGGGTCTGACAGGTGCGGTCCCGGTAACGGGCAACTGGTAATACTGAACTAATCGTTATAACAGGCAGTAAAGAAAATAAAGGGTGCGCGGTCTTCGCCGCGTACCCTTTATTTTGCTCCCCCATCGTTTTTTTCAGTAATTTATAGCATTCATGTATAAAAATTGGTAGCATTCATTCATACATTTCGGTTGCTCTATAAAGGAGGAAGATTAATATGATCCTGATCAAATATATAGCTGAGGCATGCATTCAGAGTGGTGCGGCATGAATGGTATTAAGCTTATTCTCCTGTTTGCGTTGATTATGACCTCTTTCGTGGTTCCTCCATGCTCCCAGGCTGCATCCCCGCAAAAAGTGCCGGCAGAGAAGGGCTCTTTTGTCAGGACGACCGCGACAGGACAGTTTTCAGTCTCCCTGACGGTCAGCGTCGGGGAACTCTCGGTCGGACCGAACAGTATCGATCTTGTCATCCGCGACAGCCAGAACAGGAAGGTGACCGGGGCGGAGGTCTCGGTCACACCCTGGATACCTGCCGGAGGCCACGGGGTATGGGAAAGGCCTGTAGTGACTGACAGAGGCGGCGGCAATTACCATGCCGAGAATGTCGTCATCGCCAGAAGCGGGCAATGGGACCTCAGGATCATGATAAAAAAGGGAAGCGATAGCGGCGTGGCCGTATTTCCCTTCTTCGTAGGCCCGGGCGGCAGAACAGGCAAAGTGGAAGCCGGGAAGCCTGCGGCGAAATATCCGAGGACCATGGAGTATTACAAGGTCCCGAACGTGACGCTGATAAACCAGGACGGAAAACCTGTCAGGTTGAGGTCCTATCTCGATTCCGGCAAGCCGGTGATCATCGATTTCATTTACACCACCTGCACCACCATCTGCCCGATACTCTCGGCAGGGTTTTCAAACCTCAGGGATGAACTCGGGGATGCCTCCCGGTCGGTGCAGCTCGTCTCCATATCGGTCGACCCGGAGCATGACAGGCCGGAGCAGATGAAACGGTACCTTGAGCGGTACAATTCAGGCGAGGGGTGGGATTTTCTCACCGGGAGCCGTGAGGATATAGCCCTGGTGCTGAGGGCCTTTGACGCCTCGGTCGTGGATAAAATGTCCCACCTGCCGCTGTACATCCTCCGTGGTCCGAAGGGCGATGAGTGGATCCGTATCAGGGGACTGATCGGTCAGGCAGATCTTCTGCGCGAGTTAAGGGGGATTGAGAACAGATGAACAGTCGAAAAGATCTCAAGCTGGTGCGATTTGTCTTGATACTTGGTGTGCTTCTCTGCTTTTCCGGCAGTCTGGCTGCGGCGGCGGGGGACGTTGCAGGACATCCTGCCACGGAGGCGCTGCGCCTCGGTGAGTTGATGTACCGAAACGGGGTGCTGCCGTCAGGGAAACCTCTGCAGGCCATTGCCCAGGGAGACCTTAAACTCCATGGCAAAATGGTCACCTGCGCAAACTGTCATATGAAAGGAGGGCTCGGCTCTTTTGAAGGGTGGGTCCTCACGCCGCCGACGAACGGCGTAAAGCTCTATGCGCCCCTCAGGAGCGGTTCCGATCTTCCCGGCTCCGGTATGGCGCGCGGTCAGCTGGAGTTCCCCAGGCCGGCCTATACCGACGAGTCCCTGGCAAAGGCACTGCGGGCCGGGATCGACCCCTCCGGGCGGATACTGAAAGAGACCATGCCGCGCTATATCCTCGACGACCGTGATATGGAGATCTTCATTTATTACCTCAAGAACCTCTCGTCCCATTTCCCTCCCGGGGTGACTGACAATGAGGTGAGATTCGCAACGGTTGTGACGGCTGACGTATCTGCACAGGACCGTGACGCCATGCTTGAGCCTTTAAAGGCATATATCAGGAACGAATGGAATGTCTCTTTGCCCGTGCTGCGACAACTGCAGAGGGACAGTTCATACCGGTCTCTGTCTCTCGATGTCTGGGAGCTGAAAGGGCCTGCCGCCACATGGAGGGAGCAGCTTGACTCATTGCACCGCCGGCAGCCCGTCTTTGGCCTGCTCGGAGGCATCTCATCAGGGACCTGGGTCCCCGTTCACGAGTTCTGCGAGATGAACAAGATCCCCTGCATCCTTCCGGTCACTGACCTCCCGGCAGCCTCGGGCAGTGACGGTTATACGCTCTATTTCTCCAAGGGATATTACCAGGAGGGCGAAACAGCTGCAAAATATCTCGGCCGGGTGTTCGATTTTCCTCAGGACGGGCAGATCATTCAAGTCTACCGCGACAATGTGCAGGGCAGGGCCCTCGCGCAGGGCTTTGCAGATGTCTGGAAAAAGCTCGGGACCGCTGTAATGAAAAACAGGATAATTTCAGATAGCGAGAAGACCGGCAGGGATTTCTGGAAGGGCCTTTCCGCTGCATACCCAAAGGCGGCCCTGCTGCTCTGGCTCGGGCCTGAAGACCTTGACGGAAGCGCTGAGCTTGCGGAGACCGGCGATAGACCGGCACTGGTCTTCGTCTCTTCAACCATGCTCAAAGGTGCGCTCCCTCTCATTCCTGAGAGCATCCGGGATCTTACCTTTATCACCTATCCCAACCGGCTGCCCGAAGAAGCGGCGTTCCCGCGGTCGAGCGTTGAGCAGTGGCTGCGGGTCAGGAATATCCTGACGACAGACCTGACGATCTCATCAAAGATGTATTTTCTCTCGCGGATGCTGGGGATGGTATTGACCGACATGAGAGGCAATTTCTATCAGGACTATTTTCTGGACCTCTTTGACAGTCTGGAGGACCAGGCCGGTACTGTCGCCGCTTACCCGCGCCTGAGCTTCGGGCCCGGTCAGCGCTATGCCTCGAAGGGCTGTTATGTCGTAAGGCTCTCAACAGGGCCTCAGCCGAAGATCATCAGGCTGAGCGACTGGGTGATCTACTAAGAGGGGATTAAAATGTGAACCCGGCGATGCGGGTCGGCTTCAGCCATAATCTCCTCAGCAGGAGGACTGCCGCGAGCAGGATGCCGAGCAGGGCATAGGTGTTCTGATGGAAGATCACTGCCAGGGAGCCGATGGCGAGCTGCAGGGCCCAGATCACCACGACAGCCTTGGTGCCGCTTTTGTATCTCCGCAGCAGAACATGATGCAGATGTTTTTTATCGGCCCTGAAGGGCGATCTCTTCTGCCTCATCCTTCTGACTATGGCAAGGATGGTATCGAAGACCGGGAGGATGGTCATCAGGAGAAAGGACCAGGGGGAGATGTCAGGATGCTGCGTGACTGCAAAGAGGGTCATGGTAATGACTGTGAACCCCACAAGGTAGCTCCCACCGTCCCCGAGGAATATCTTGCCGCGGGGAAAGTTGAAGACCATGAACCCGAACAGGCAGCCTGCCATGATCAGGGAGCTCTGAAAGAGCACTGCCTCGCCATGCTGAAACGCGACGTATGCCATCATGCTGAAGAAGATCACGGCGCATCCCGAGGCGAGACCGTTCAGCCCGTCAATGATATTGTAGGAGTTGGTGACCCCGACGATGCAGAAAATGGTAAAGGGCAGCGCAAGCATGACCGGCATCGAGAAGATGCCATAGTTCGTCATGATGATCCCGCCGAATATGACAAAGAAGGAACTGATGACCACCTGGCCGAACAGGCGCATCAGAGGTCTTATCGCAGTTGTATCTTCCCAGAGGCCAAGCGCAAAGATGCCGATAAGGCTCAGGACATACCACCAGCTATGAAGACCGGAGAGCGGCAGCATAATGAGAAACGAGATGAATATCATCACCCCGCCGGTGCGCGGCGTCGGATCGGAATGGACCTTGCGGGCATTGGCAATATCGAGGATCTGGAACGTGTAGGCTATCGGTCGCGCCACCTGATAGGAAACCACGGCCAGGGCGAAGGCCCCGACAAGCTGCATGAAGGCACCCATGGTCAGGCTCTGAACTGCGATCATATTTGAAAGGATATTGTACATAGCTCTCCTTTATTATACCTGTTAAAGGTCCGGTAAAGCCGTATTTATATTTTTCAACTAAATACTATGTTTATTATAGACCATGTAGTTTGACTGATGCAACAAATAATGGATGCACTGAATCATCCTTACTATTACAGAATTTATAATATATGGTAGCACTAACACCTCCTGTTGGCTATAGTCAATAACTTATTTATCATGTGGGTATTAGGCCCCCCGCGTTGTAGGTAAAAGCCTACATAATGAACTGCTGCATCTTTGTGCGGGGACCATTGATGTGCTATATTTATACTGATGATGCTTCTCCGGACAGGGAACGTAAGCTTGTGAAAGGGTTAGCCTGAATGTCAGGGACAAGATCTTTCTTAATGCTCTTTCTTGTCATCGTGACCGGCCTCCTGCTCTGTCTCATGCTTGTCCATGCCGGGTCTGCGCGCCGGAAGGCCGTGCCGGCACTGACAATGAAGTCCGAGATGGTGAAAAGGTTCGGACTGACCGACCTCTGTATCTTTACGGATGCACGGTATACGAGGCATCCGAGCATGGCCGACCTGCATACGCCTTTCCAGAGCTATCCCCTGTCCTTCGAGCATTTCCCCTCAGGATCGCTTATGCCTCCGCCGCCGCACCTGCGGGGGCGCTGAGATCGACGATGCGCTGGCTCGAAAGACAGAAGAACTTCATCGGCTTTACCCTTTCTTCACTCCTGAGGAGAAAGGGTAAGAATGCGGCGCTGGTGGTTGTCTATACCCTCATCGTCTTTGTCCTGGCGTCGGTCATGTTCTTTTCCTATGCCATAAAAAAAGAGGCCTTCCTTATACTGAAGGACGCACCCGAGATCATGGTGCAGCGGGTCGTGGCAGGCAGGCAGGACCTTGTTCCGGAGAGCTATGCAGCCAGGATAGCGGGGATCACCGGGGTCAGTTCGGCAAAGGGACGGCTCTGGGGCTATTATTACGACACCATATTTCATGCAAATTACACGCTGCTCGTGCCTGAGGATTTTTACCACCCTCCGGGCAAC
>SCQH01000083.1 GCA_004321925.1 Nitrospirota bacterium
ACACTGTCCTTACGCTGGTGAGTTGCACGGTACCGCCGACAATCCGATACTGTCAAGAAACCGCAAACTTTTCGAGAGTACAACCAGAATAAGACACCTTCGGAACATCCTCATAAAGAGTTTGCAACAGGCGCTGTTAGCGGTACAATGTGGTTAGCGGTACAATGTGGATATAAACAGCGGGAAGAAAGACCATATATCGGGACAGGCTATTAACGCAAAGAGGCAGCAATTAGAGTTTGCCAATTTCAAGAGGGGGACAGTATGAAAAAGGAGAAGAAGGGGTATATCAGTTTAGCTGTTATGGTAGCTCTGCTTGTTTTGACAGTAATGGGCAGTGCATGGGGAGATGCGACCTATTCGTCTGACGGGAATATTCATCTGTATATGGTGGATGTTCCGGGATCAGGCATGTATGATGCCTACCTGAAGGCAACGGATGGTACCGGAATGGAGTTTCAGCTTACCAGCGCGCAGGAGGTTGTACCGGGACCGGCCATTGCAGCAACGTTTGCCTGGGAGACCGGCATATTGAGCATCCCGAAGCTTGCGATGAACGGGGTGAGCAACGACACGAAGTATGTGGATGTTGATCTTGAGCTCATACCGGGATCAGACCCGATGAGATTTAAGGTTAAGGGCGTCTATGGCCTTCAGGTCGGTGTTGACGACAGGGGGCCGATGGGTCCTCGGGGACTTAAAGGGGACACCGGCGCAACAGGGGCTACAGGACCAATGGGGCCAGTAGGTCCTCCAGGACCACAGGGTCTGATAGGCTTACCTGGACCGACTGGCGCTACGGGTGCTACAGGCGCAACAGGGCCGCAGGGGATCCAGGGTGCAGCAGGTCCTCAAGGGCCGGCAGGACCGCAGGGACCGATCGGTTTGACCGGCCCTATGGGACCTCAGGGGCCAGCCGGACCGACCGGGGCGACAGGGTCACCCGGCGTAATAGATAAGGCAAGCATACAGACGTTCACATGCAATTCCATCCACTATTGCTTGTGCCCGGCCGGTAAAGAGTTATTGAACTACAGCGTTAATTGCCCCTCAGCAGCTTTCGCGGGCCTAGGCAATTGCTGGTCCGTGTTTTACTACCTCCACGATACATGGGTGACCACATTGAACCAAACGACTGTTGCCGGGGTAAATCAAGCGTATTGTAATTCCCATACAATAGATTGTATCGGTATTACTTCACGCAGTACAGTGCCTCCGGAACGCATAATAATAAATTGTTTCTAATTGTCGTTGTATTTACCTTAGTAAAGGAGATCTAGCTCGCATAGTTGGGGCTTGCAGCCAACCCATATAGCCCAATTCAGCCATTGCTCCTAATACATTCCAAGCAGAGGGGGCGGAGGCCCCCTCTGCTCCTGCTCATAAAGCCGGACTGCATGTGAAAGAAAATTATAAATAGTCTTTTCTAACAAATAAAGACCCTCGGGCTGAAGTGATAGCCAAAGGAATCAAACCCCTTCTCAGTCATTATATGCCTCAATCATATTGTTTCGACTGGTATAAAACAGTTCTCAAAAGTTGAAACAGATGCGGAGTCCAGGAAGACATCGATTAGTTCAAGGGAGACGGACTAAGGTTGATTGCTGTGAGCAATCAACCTTTTATGATCTGCGAAATTATATCGCGGGGCAAAAAGGATTGAGCTTCCGTGCTAACATAAACTCAGTAAAATTATTGCCTTGGGAGGATGCATGGACGCGCCGGACCGCAGGAAGATGATGAGAGAGACCTTCGACACGGTAGCGTCCGGGTACGACAACCCGGCTCTCCGGTTCTTCATCGAAACCGCCCGGGGCTTGGCCAGCCATCTGGAAGTCCCGGAAAACGGCAGAGTGCTCGACGTCGCTTCCGGGACGGGCAATGTGTCCCTCGAAATCGCCGGCAGGTTTCCGGCCGCCCGGGTGACCGGGGTCGATCTTTCGCCGGGCATGCTGGCGCAGGCAAGGGCCAAGGCGGCGGCCGCCGGTCTGCGGAATCTGGAGTTCCTCGAAATGGACATGCACGAACTGGCTTTCCCCGACGGGTACTTCGACGCGGTGGTAAGTTCCTTCGGCATCTTCTTTGCCGACGATATGCCGCGGCAGCTTCGCCATATGGCATCCAAGGCCAGGCACGGAGGCTTTCTGCTGGTGACCGCCTTTCATGAAGATGCCTTCCGGCCCCTGATCGATCTGTTCGGAGACCGGCTGGAAAGCTACGGCGTCGAAAGGCCTCCCCTGAAGTGGAAGCAGATCGCCACGGAGGAACGCGTTGCGGCCCTTCTGAGGGATGCAGGGCTCACTGACGTGCGGGTGCAGCGCAAAGACCACGGCTATTATCTCAGGGATGCTTCGCAATGGTGGGACGTCATCTGGAATGCCGGGTTGAGAAGCCAGGTGGGCCGGCTCTCGCCGGAGGACCTCGCCAGGTTCAAAGAGGAGCACCTTCAGGAGGTGGACACACTGCGGACCGAAGAAGGCATCCGCTTCAACGTAGAGGTCCTCTACGCCTCCGGGATCAGTAATAGGTGAAAACGCCGGGGTATAACTTTATTATCGTAAACATGCGCGGGCGGTCCTTTGCGGCCGGTCCGATCCATGAGCACGAGGCATCAGAACTACTCTTATTGGTATATGGTCTTCATGCCACCGCTTGATCGTACAGAACCGTCTTTGTTAAAGACATCACACCATAAGCTGTTATGTTTCGTGCTTATCTCGACCCATCCATGAGCGGCAACCGGCGTCTGACACAAATATTCATAGATACTGGGATCCGTCACGTTGCCTGTCAGGATGGCATTTAAAATAATGCCCCCGGCTTCTGACTTGGTTATGTGAGCATAGACCGATATCTTCGTGTCGCCTTTACACCCTGGCTTATCACCCGGGCAGCATTTTTTTGACCCTGCATCGATCATGCCCTTAAAACACCGCTCACAATGTTCGCCGGAAAAAGAATAAACGTTGTTGAGCTTATTGTAGATGCAATATGCCGAGGCCGGTCCCGTTACGGAAAGAATGAACAAAAAAGTGAATGCCAATAATAATGCTTGTTTCATGTTTGGTCCTCCAATAGTTGTTTAGGTTGCTTTCTTATAGTAACCGTTCTTTTCAGGCAGCGTGAAAAAGAAGGTTGCCCCATCATCCGGCTTGCCTTCCGCCCATACGCGTCCGCCGTGTTTCCAGATGATATTTTTAACGATAGCAAGTCCGATCCCTATCCCGCTCACCTCCGTTGCTGCATGTAACCTCTCGAAATAGCCGAAGAGTTTGCCGCTCAGCTTCATGTCAAATCCTATGCCGTTATCGCGCCTGCGGATACGGTAGTCGACCTCATAGCCGCTCTTTTCCTCAACGGCTTTTTGCCATATCTGCACCGTTGACGTAAGATTCAAAGATCAGAATTTATAGCTGACCCTTAACAGCGCAGAAATGCCTTCTCTCGGAAAATCATTGGGAATATACCGTGAAGCACCCGACAGATCAGGGTCCTCGTATTTTTCGTTAAGCAGATTATGGATCGCTGCCTGGATCTCAAGGGTTTTATAAATGTTTCTCAAGGTCATTGTCAGATCGACGGTTGTGTATGAAGCCACCTCATCCCTTGTATCTCCCGAGGGCCTCGGTCGCGGACCTGTCCATAAGACATCAACGTGTGAGACAAGATATTTTGAAAAACCATAATTTAGACTGGCGCTTGCCCTGTTGCTTGGGACGAAGGCTATCCTCTCCCCAGTATAAGAGTCCCTCGGGTCCTGCCAGGAATAGGCGATCTTCCAGTAATTGTCATGAGAATACTTTCCGGAGAGTACGGCCTCGATGCCTTTGCTTTCTGCTCTTCCCAGGTTTGCATAGGTCGCCGGCGACGTGGAGAGATCACGCACGATCAGGTCATCCATGTCGTTGTGAAAATAGTTCAGGTCGATCCTGAACCGCTCTGAATACGTATAGCCGATGCTCACCTCATACGTTTTGATCTTTTCAGGAGCAAGGGCAGGGTTCCCGATGAGAGTAGGGTTGTTGACGGTGTATAACTCGGTAAAAGTGGGTGCCCTGAATGCCTGACCGTACAGCAGCTTCAGATCAGCATTTTCAAGAAACCGCCAGACTATACCAACCCTCGGATTTGTGGTATCGCCGAAGTCACTGTAATGGTCGTACCGTACCCCGGCGGTAAGGCTTACATTGTCTTTGATCTTCCACTCATCCTGAAGATAGGCTGCGAATATATTCCTCTTGGCATTCCTGTTCCAGTTGCCAAATGACGATATGTCCTGAACGGGCCCAAGGAACGCACCGGTGTTGGGATTAAAATTCGAGATGGCTTTCACATCATATTGCTTCAACTCTTCGTAATCAATGCCCGCCAGCAGATGATTTGTATCCGACATATGGTAATCCAGCTGAATTTCACCGCCTATCGTCCTGTCCTTGGCCTTCGGCCCGCCGATCATTCCATTCGGGAACGAGCCGGCAAAACCGTCAGGAAAGACCTTTACAAGCCAGTCCTGATTAAAATAGTCATAATATAATTTGATCTTCGAAGAGAATTTCTCTGAGAAGGAATGGCTGTAGCTCAGTTCCTGCCAGAAATTATCTGATTTGACGGAATTGAAATCCGTCAGTGCAAAACCAAGGCCAATGTATGCACCCCTGTCATTGGCCAGATACTGGCTTCTATACGTTACATTCTTATACGAAATCTCAAAATATATCCCTGTTCCCTTAAACCTGGTATCTGCCCTGCCCGGTGCAGCTGTGAACGGCGACCCTGACAGCCGGTCCCTTGTTATGCGCAGGTCAGGTCCGTCTGTTTTCATGTAATCGATGCTGCCCGATATCTTCAGTCCGTTCTTAAAGGTCTTTCCTGCAAGAAGATTGTATTTCCGGGTGTCAAAGCTTCCTCCTGAAACCGACAGATTCGCACCTTCCATGTCCACCGCATTCTTGGTGATGATGTTTATCACCGCGACAAATGCGTTAGAACCGTACAGGGCGGAACCGGGTCCTCTGACGATCTCAATTTTTTTAATGTTATCGACACCGAGATGATCAAGAAAAAAGGGAAATGCGCTCCCTGAATGGTTTTTGTTCAGGGCATGTCCGTCGATCATGATGAGGACCTTTTCAGACTGTCCGGTGACGGTTCCTCTCACCTCTAACCTGAAAAACCCCTGGTCGGTTATGGAGATGCCCATCCCGGGAACAAGCTTGAGAACATCCGATAACGTCCTGGCGCCCATATTGCGTATTTCCCGTTCCGTGATCACCGTGGCAATAGCAGGGGCATTTATCAATGAAATGGCTCGCCGGGTGGAGATCTCCAGTTCCTCGGGATTGAAATACATTGAAAGAAATGCCTGTTCTTCTTCCGAGGTCGCATGGGCGGGAAGGACGGAACAAAACAGGGACACGGACACCAGGCAGATGATAGAGATTCTTCTGAGATTCACTGTTCCGCCCCCTTCCTGGAGTAAGGTCCAATAATAAAAAAATCAGGAGTCGTAAAAAAAATCTACAAGGACGCAGGCCTCACATTTCAACATGTACTATGTGGACGACTCTGCTATCCGGCATCGCCCCGGGTCTGAAAAGTTTTGTGTCCAACCTGATTATTCTGATTCAATAGTATATTTTACACTACCTTTTCCATCCCGTCTACTGCGCTTGCAAATCTCATTTGTATCATCCTAGAATGGCTGAATTGCTGCCCTTCTCTTGAAAAGCTCAGCAGTCCTGGTCCTCAAGGCCTGTGGACGTGCGGTGTATTCAGAATCCGCATCAGGGACTTTCCGCCTCTCAATTTCAGTTGTGGATTTTATATGACTGGTTTACAATAAACCTGAAAGTGTACGGCATCCTCTGTACGTCGGTATAAATTCCGCAAGGCTAAAGGCTGTCCGACAGTAATGCGCGGCAGCATCAAAGGAAATCTTCCCCAAAACATGGTAAAGGGTCTCAATCAGGCACAGAAGGCTGCGGTCGAGCACTTCGGTTCACCCCTGCTGCTCCTGGCCGGGGCGGGCAGCGGCAAGACCAAGGTCCTAACGCACAAGATCGGCTATCTCATCAGGGAGAAGGGCATCAGGCCCCACCGGATCCTCGCCATCACCTTCACGAAGAAGGCCGCGCAGGAAATGGCCAACCGTGTCGAAACGATGCTTGCGATAAAACCGCGGTCTGTCAGCACGTTCCATTCGTTCTGCGTCCGGGTCCTGAGGGAGGATATCGCCTCTCTCGGGAGGAACTTCGACCAGAGGTTCATCATCTACGACCAGACAGACTCTAAAAAAACGCTGAAGGACATACTGAAGCGTTTCAATCTTGACCCCAAGGAAGCGGATGACGCACAGAAGATCATATCGAAGGCCAAGCAGACATACAGGGGCAACATGGTCGAATACATCTCATCCCTGCCGTACCCCCAGAACCAGTATGCGGAGGTCGCAAACGTCTATCAACGCGTCCTTGAGCAGTCAAACGCCCTGGACTATGATGACCTGATCCACTACACAACCCAGCTTTTCGTGACCAGCGCTGCGACCCTCGGGAAATGGCAGGACCGCTATGATTTTGTGATGGTGGATGAGTTTCAGGACACCAACGAGATCCAGTACTCCCTTATAAAACTCATTTCGGGAAAGAACAGGAATAACATCTTCGTGGTCGGCGATCCCTTCCAGACGATCTATACCTGGCGGGGGGCTGTCCCGGAGAACATTCTCAAATTCGGCCGGGAGTTCGGCGCCACGGAGATGCGGCTCGAAAAGAACTACCGGTCGACCAGAAAGATCCTTGATGTCGCCAATATCGTCATCGGCAAGGTGGACCGCATGTGGGCGGACAAGGTCCTCACGCTGCACACCGACAAGGAAGAGGAAGGGGTCGTGGAATACCATGACTCCGTCGATCAGGACTCTGAAAACAGGCATATTGCCGAAAAGATACGAGATCTCGCCGCGGCGCACTCCTATTCAGACATGGCTGTTCTGATCCGTATGAGCTTCCTTTCCCGTGGTCTTGAAAGCAGTTTTATGAAGTACGGCATTCCCTACGAGATCGTACGGAGTCTGGCGTTCTATGAACGGGCCGAGGTCAAGGACCTGCTCTGCTATCTCAGACTGATTGCCAACCCCAGAGACAGGGCTGCCTTCGACAGGGTCGTCGGCACGCCGGCACGGGGGATCGGCAAGAAGGCAATCGGGGTGATCGCCGAAAATTTCAGGACCGACTGGATACAGGCGCTCAGGGATGCCGGGCTTTCCCGGAGACAGAGGGGTAGTGCGGACGCGCTCATAAACATGCTCTTGAAACACGGCGATGCGGTGGAGGAAAAACCGTACACCGTCCTGATGGGCATCATCCAGGAACTGAACTACCTCGAATATCTGAAAGGCGAATATAAGGAAGACCATGAGGACCGCATAGAGAACGTCTCGGAACTCTGCAACGTGCTCCTGTCCATCGAGACGGAGGGGAAGCTCTTCTCCGAGTTCATGGAAGACAGCCTCCTTGCCTCGGACCAGGACAGGATCAGCCAGGAAGAGAGCGTCAAGATAATGACGATACACGCGGCAAAGGGACTCGAATGGCCGGTGGTCTTTCTGCCGGCGCTGGAAGAAGGGATATTCCCCTCCGAGAGGTCCCTTGCGAGCGGTGCAGCGCTTGAAGAAGAGCGGAGGCTTTTTTACGTGGCCTGCACCAGGGCCAAAGAGGGACTCTACCTTTCGTCTGTAGATTACCGGATGAAATTCGGGAGAACGTCCTCTATGCTGCCGTCACGCTATATCGGCGAGATAAAAGGGAGTTACAGCAGGAAGTGATACGCCGGAGATATACTCCTTGAGGCCGGGATGATCCCGAGAAAATATTACTCGGACGGAAGTTCAAACAGGTTATGTTTCATCGCATACTTGACCAGCTCGGCGTTGCTCGTCATGTTCAGTTTCTGAAGGATACGGGTCCTGAAGGTGCCTATCGTCTTGGGACTCAGGGACATTGCCCCTCCGATCTCCTTCAACGACCTGCCCTCCACGATCAGGCCCATCACCTGCATCTCGCGGTTCGACAGGCGCTCATGGAGCGGTTTGTCGTTGCTGTCCGTTACACTCTCCGCCAGAAGGTCTGCCAGGGTCGGGGTAATGTAGCGTTCTCTCCTCATGACCTTCTTTATGGCAACCGCCAGCTCACCGGATGCACTTTTCTTGGTCAGGTACCCCAGGGCACCGGCCTTGAAGGCCCTGATGGCATAGTCCTTTTCCGGGTACATACTTATGATGAGAACAGGGAGTGAGGGGTTCAGTTTCCTTATTTCCTCCGTTGTTTCGATGCCGTCCATGCCCGGCATCGAGATGTCCAAAATGACCAGGTCGTAATTATTTCCGGCGATCAGGGCAACGGCCTCTTCCCCGGAATGGACCGCAGTGATCTTGTTCACAAGACCGGTCTCCTGAAGGAGCTGAGTAAGCCCCTTCAGCACTATCGGATGATCGTCGGCGATAAGCACCCTAAGCATCGTTTCCCTCCTGAATGTCTAACGGAATCTTCACGGTTACCGTTGTGCCTTTTCCTTTACTCCCGCTGATGTCCACGGTCCCCCCAAGCTGGAAGGCCCGTTCTTTGATCCCTATGATACCATAAGAATCATGATGTGCTATCTCCGCCTCTGATATGCCTCTGCCGTTGTCCCTGATCTCAAACGAAACGGTCCCGTCTGCAATAAGACGGGCCGAAACTTCATTGGCCCCGGAATGACGGGCAACATTGGTAAGCACCTCCTGAAAGATCCGGAACAATGCGGTTGAGATCTCACCCGACAGGTTGATCTGCGGCGGAAGGTCCAGGCTGCAGCGTATACCGGACCTGTTCGAAAACTCTTCCGCCTGCCACTCCAGCGCGGCTGTCAGCCCGAGATGATCGAGCACCCGGGGCCTCAGCTCAGAGCAGATCCTCTGGACGTCCTCGAGTGCAACATCGATAAGTTCAGAAACCTCACTGAGCTTTTGGGCCAGCGGATCGTCCGGCCCGGACTTTTTTATCGCACGTCCAAGCTCAATGTCCGCCGCTGTCAGTATCTGGCCGAGTTCGTCGTGTATCTCCCTGCCGATCCTGATCCTCTCATCTTCCCTGGCGTCCAGCAGGTGCTTCGAGAGGTCGCGGAATTTCCGGCTTGAGACCAGTAACGCCTCTTCAATGTTAAACCGGTAAAGGGCCTCCCCGATTACCGGTGTCATCGATTCTATGAACTCAACAAGGGTCGCCGGGAGCATCGATCTTCTGTTGTCGGCCAGATGGAGAGCGCCGAGTATTTCACCCTTATAACGGATCGGTATTATGCCCTGGGAAAGGTGGTTGTGCAGAAGGCATGTTTTACGATAGCTGATGTCGCCGCCGGATGCACCTGTTGCAAAGATCTCCGGGAGATCATTGCAGACAAACGAACCGTACGGTGTCACGAAGGCAGATTCGGCCGGCTCCCGGATATCGCCGATCACCCGGTGGCAGATGCATTCAGGGTTTTCGAGCGAAAGGTTGTCTTCGCACTTAAGGAATTCAGGGGTGAAGCCGGTGCTGCTCCCGTAAACAATATTGCCGCCGTGATCCGTCAGCCGGACCCCGATGCAACGGCACTCCGACCACCGGCCGAGCAGTGCAATGAGCTGATCGAGGTACTGCTTCTTGGTCTGGGCGCTCGAAAAGAGCTTCAGCAGGTCGTTCATCGACATGATATGTTTTTCCCTGATCTTCCGGTCAGTTATATCATAGAGCGTGGCACTGTCCATCACAAAGCTGCCGGTCTCGTCGTAGATGGCTGTCGAACTCAGGAGGATCGGGATGGTCGAACCATCCCTCAGGCGAATATCGGCCTCGATGTTGCTGACCTGGCCTTTCTTTATGAATTCCGGGAATTCCCTGTTGAACCTCTGTATGCCGTCGGATGTGAGAAAGTCTGTGAACCTTTTTTTCCCGACAACCTCCTCGCGGGTGTAACCTGTCCACCCAAGCTCGGTGTCGTTGATCCTGATTATTACGCCGTCTTTGTCCAGGGAATGGTATCCGCAGGGAGCGCTGTTATAAAGCTCCTCTATCTGGCGGGCCGACCTGATGAGGTCGGTTTCGGCCTGTTTGCGTCTCTTTTCATTGTCGAGGGCATCCGTTGCATGGGAAATATCTTCGGTCAGGGATTCAAGCAGATATATTTCTTCATCAGAAAAGAACTGGGGCTCCCCGGCATAGACGGTCAGGGCTCCGACGACGACCGATCCGGCCCTGAGCGGAATGGCCGCAGAGGACAGGAAGCCGTGTGCGAGGGCCCTGTCCCTCCAGTGCAGCATGACCGGGTCATTTGCGATATCCCGGCATATGACGCTCCTGAGCTCATAGACAGCCCTGCCTGTGGGACCTCTGCCTTCAGGCACATCCGCTGCAATGATCCTGATGGTATCAAGATATCCGTTGTCGTCCCCCCATTGTGCGGACGGCTTCACTTCCCGGGTCTCAGGGTCGGCGATGCCTATCCAGGCCATCTTGAATAAGCCCTGTTCAACAACAATACGGCATACCTTCCGATACAATTCAGTGGTGTCGTGGATACGCACAATGGCCTCATTCACCCTGCTGCGCAGGGTATACAGCCGGTTCAGCCGCGCCACACGTTCCTGCGCCAGGGTGCGCTCGGCAATCTCTTCCTTCAGCTTTTCGGCGATCTTGAGCAGGTCTGCCGTCCTCTCCATGACACGCGACTCCAGTTCCTCGTTCAAATGGTGGAGTTCGTTTTCGACCCGTTTAATACTTCGCATGTCCAGATTAATGCCGGCCCAGCACGTTATCTCGCCCTGGTCGTCGCGAACAGGTTCCCCCCGGGCCAGGATCGGATACCACTGACCGTCTGCGCCCCGGAACCGGTGTTCTCTGTCCCACCTGCCACCGGTCTTCACGCATTCCTTCCAGGCTGCGATCGTGGCCTCGGCTTCATCAGGATGCAATACGTCACCCCAACCGAAGTTTGAGCATTGCTCCTGTGTAATGCCGACGAGTTCCAGGAACGAGTCGCTGGCGTAAATGTTGCGGCCATCAGGTTCGCAGATCCAGATGCCGAAGTCAATGCTCTCTCCGATAGCACGGTAGATCGCCTCACTTTTTTTCAGCTCTTCCTCCGCCCGTCTGCGTTTGCTGATATCCACCGCATAGATACGGACAGAGTCTCCTCCGGGGACAATTGAGGAAATGCAATAATACCATGAGTCTCCGACCTGAACCTCTGTAACCGGCGAGGCAGTATGATCCTTCCTGAGACTCTCAACGATATGATCAAAATTCAGAAGAAAAGGGTGAAGGACGCCCTTAGCCTCGAGATCAGGAAAAAGTTTGAGTGTGGCAGGGTTCAGATACTTCAATGAGCCGTCCATACCGATCTCCATGACCGGGTTCGGATTCATCCTCGGAAAAGACGCCAGCATCTGAAGCTGTTTCTGTTGCTGCTTCAGATCTGAGAGCTCACTAATAAGCAGTTCGTTAGACCTTCTTAATTCCTGCAACTCCCGTTCCGGGTCCGGCCGTGTGGTTCTATCGCTCATGCCTGCGTTGCAGTCCCTGGATCATTGACCCCTTCAGGGCATGTGGTGTATACAGTCTCACAAGGAACAGTTCCATTTTTAATAATATCATTATATAGTGAAGAATATGTCATAAAAATATGTCAGATAAAACTGACATATTTTCTCGTATCATCCTACGTAATTATAGGGAATTGCTTATGGAAATCCCGGACTACGAAGGGTAGAATGTTTGCATCAGGCAGTATGCCTCTGCACAGTGCCTGATGAGATCTGCACAACAGAAAATAACAAGGGTGAGTCTTCTTCCGGATGGGAAGCACTGAACAGGCATTTTTTGACGCAGGAAGGAGAGGACGATGAGACATGAATACGAGATCGATCATGCTGTCTATGAATATTACCGGCAGACCGGGAAAATAGCGGGAGACAACCTCGACAGCTGGATCCGGGCGGTACGTTTTTTCCTGCGATCACAGAGACCCAGGAAAAAAGTAAAAGGCAGGGGCAGTTGTAAGAAATCGGCGGGCTGAAAAATAGGTGTCAGGAGGAGTTATGGAAAGAAAAGGCATGATCAAGGGACAAGGGGCGCCGCTTACCCTGATCGGCCCGGCCCTGCAGCCCGGAGACCGGGCCCCGGAATTCGTCGTTCTCGACGGAGACCTTAAGGAAGTGAAGCTCGGCGATTTTTCGGGAAAGATAAAGGCGATTAGCGTGACGCCGTCCCTGGATACACCGGTCTGCGACCTCCAGTTGCGGAGGTTCAATCAGGAGGCCGCCAATCTGCCGGAGGACGTGATTGTCCTCAATATAAGCATGGACCTGCCTTTTGCCATCTCGCGGTTCTGCACCCAGGCCGGGATCGATAAAGTGAAGGCGCTCTCAGACCACAGGGACGCCTCTTTCGGGACGAGCTACGGCGTCCTGATCAAGGAACTGAGGCTTCTGGCCCGCTCCATCTTTGTCATCGACAAGTCCGGCATCATCCAATACATCGAGATCGTTCCTGAGATCACCGACCACCCTGATTATGAAAAAGCTCTCGGCGTGTTGCGCGGGCTGATCCGGCGATAACCTGCAGACGCCCCGAATGACCCCTGAAAGCTCGGAAGGTGAGGACGACATAGTGACTACGGAGGACGCAATGAACAACGGTCATAACGGTAATAATGGAAAAATGGCGAAAGCTCTCGAAATGAGCACTGAGTTCATCGACAGTATCAGAAAGTGGCAGGAGCTGGAGGCCTCGGCAATTGCGAACGCCCGGGACATCATCTCGAAGACCACCAACCCCCTCATCAAAATGACCATGGAACTGATCGCGCATGACTCCGAAAAACATCGTCTGGTACAGCAGATGATCATTGACAGCCTGACGAAAGAGGCCCCTCACCTCAGCTCCGATGAACTGGCAAAGCTCTCCGAAGGGCTGCAGAAGCATGTAGAGGCAGAGGCAGAGGCCCTCCGTTTTGCTGAAAAGGCCCTGAAACAGGGCGAACTCATCATCCCCCGGTTCCTCCTTGCCTACCTGGTTGAAGATGAAAAGAAGCACCTCAATATGCTCGGTCAGCTGGACCAGTTCAAACGGCATCAAGCAGAGTCGTCAGCCGGCGCCCGCCGGTAAATAAGTTACAAGGGCTGCATGACGGAAGGATGAAGATCAAGACAGGGCTCTGAATAACAAGCAGTCCCGGACACGGACAGCCGCAGGTCAGATATCCCGGGCTGCTTTGTGGTTATTCGGGGTTGGAGGAAATGCGGTGAGTCCGGTCGGGGCAGGAATTGCGGTCTTGGCTGCCGAATGTCTTTCGCGGTAGTCCCAGTAAAAATAGAAAGGGCATTGCTTATGGTCCAGACTTCTGCAATATCTTTCGGACCTTATGTTGTCCGGCAGATACCGCTTGGGCAGAGCACGGCAATAGGACGGGTCACTGTCTACCCAGTAACGGCATCCAATATCAGCGCCTGACGGATTGTTTAGCATAAAAGAGTAATGGACCACCTTGAATTTTTATGCTCCAATTTTAATACAGTCTTCGGGGAAGGGGAATAAGGGAAATCCGGCGGTGATGTAGGATTATTTCGTGAGGGATAAGGATTTTCTTACAGGAGTCGGCGCATCTTTTTCGCCATATCCCTGTCGTTCTTGCTGAGATAAAAGAGCATAAGATATTGGACCTGTGGTCTTTCTGAAGGACCGATGACTGAGGTCTTCATCCTGCCGGTAAGAGCAGAGCCGGGGAAGTTCTTTTCCAGCCATGCTGCGGCATTTGCACCTGCCGGATTCTTCACCAGGGATGAGACAGGATCTTTTTGAAGTTCCTGGCTATACCCCGGAGGCCAGGGATTGTATGTGCCGAGCAATGCGGACAATATGGATAGAGCCAGTATGCCGGTAAATATGCCGGCATGCTTTTCTATCATGACCGGCGCGAAGAAGAGCAGGACCGGAATGATCGGGATCAGATAGCGGAACCCGTAAGACCACCCGCCATAAGAGCCGACAAAGAGGATATGACCGGCGATCATCACTACCAGGGTTACTGCGAGCAGCAAGTATGATCTTTCCGACAGCGGGGCTGCGGACTTCAGGGCCTTGCCGAGGCCGAGCACTCCAAAGATCAGGACCGGTGAAACGGTAAAAAACCCATGCCAGCCGAAGAGGCACTCAAGAGGGTATGTCCAGGAATCGGGCAGGAGCACTCCCGCGGCACTTGGGCCGAAGGCACTGCTGAAGTCAATTGCGCCGGGGACAAGTTTGGGAGGCAGCGGATGGCCTACGATCCAGATATTGCTTGCGATAAAGACTGCTGCACCGGCGCTCAGGAGGAGGGAATACTTCGCCAGCGCTCTGCGGCCGGACAGACTGTAAAGCCGATAGGCAAGATAGGGAATAAAAAGAAGCCCGGGAACGATATCGATGCATGCCGCCAGGGCAGACCATACCCCGGTCTGTACTGCCTTGCCCCGCCCGGCCGACAGAAAAGCAGCAAACAAAAGTGCCGCGGCAACGGTATGATTATTCAGGGTCACGGAGAAGCTCGTCAGGATGGTCCCGGCAGCAACGGCAAGCGTCGCGAGGTATTTCGACCGGGATGACAGGTCACGGTACTGCTCCAGGGAGGAGTAAAAGAGCGAAACAAGCCATGCGGTCGGGATGACCACCAGGATCATGACGAGGAGATAGACCACCACCGCCTCATTGCCCGCAAAGGTTATCCCGCCTGTCTTTTTGAGCAGATAATAGGCGCCCGCACCGATTATGCTCAAGACAGGCGGCTTATTGCTATAGACCTTGTCGCCAATTCTGACCCTGTCAATGGTCCCCGAATAGATGGATTCGTCAATATACGTGTGACCGTAATCGACGAGAGACTCCATCTGGGCAAACCGGGAGGCGTCGTTCCCGCCCTTGAATACCCCGGTATGTATCAGGGGCGCCAGAAATAATATGGTAAGGACAAAGACGAGGAGGCCGCGGCCTTTTGTGTCATTCATCATCGCTATTATATATCAACCCTGACAGTAGGAGTTTTGCCGCTGCAGTTTTTTCTGCAGGCGACCGCCTGCTACGCGATTGCGCCTGTTCAGGTGGAGCCCTGACCGGCTGTGCAGCCGTAGCAGTGGCCGCCGGTCATGATCTCCCTGCCGGCAAGCCGGTCCCGGTCAAAATCCCGGATATGCTGCAGACCCAGGCCGAGCCCCTGGTTGAAGTCGCAGTCGTAGAGCGTCCCGTCCCAGCCCACACTGATGAGGTGCCTGCACATCAGGCCGGTCAGGGTCGAGGGATTGAAGGCCTGCTCCAGCAGATCGCAATATTGCTGCAGGGCGCCGGCCCTTTCGAGCTGTTTCCTGAACCTTCCGACCGGCATATTTGCAAAGACGAAGAGGCGGTCAAAGGTTATCCCCTGCCGCGCTGCAAGTTCGCGCCGGTAGTCTTCTTCCAGCCTTTTTTGTTCCGGAGGAAGGAACGGTCCGGAAGGGTTATAGACGAGGTTCAATTTTCTGCCGGCCTTGCCGTCCCCATAGCCCAGATGATTGAGCTGCCTGAGTGCCTCAACGCTTTTGTGGTAGGTCCCCTTGCCCCGCGCCGAGTCGACCCCGCTGTCGAGGTAGCAGGGCAGGGAGGCGGTTATCTCTGCATCATGGTCTTGGTAAAATTGAGGCAGGTGCTCAAGGCCCGGTTCAAAGAAGACCGTGAGGTTCGAATGGACGACAACGTGGCAGCCGGTCTTCTTCGCCTCCTGCACGAGGTAACGGAAATGGGGATTCAGTTCAGGTGCCCCGCCGGTGATATCGAGCGTCATGATCTGCTCAGCCCTGAGCAGGGCGAGGACCTCGTCAACGGTGTCTTTCGTCATCACCTCGGTCCTGCCGGGTCCTGCACTGACATGGCAATGGCTGCAGGCCATATTGCAGAGATAGCCCAGGTTGACCTGAAGGCTCTGTACCCTGATCGGGGTGAGAGGCTGCTTCAACAGTTCTTCTATCCTCTGCTTAAATTCCATATCCTGTCTCCGGCTGCATTATTTATTATAGATAAAAAGAGGGTGGCGTTCCATCGGGGCCTCTGGATTGTGAAATGGGGGGTTGCAGTATACAATATGCTTATATCGGACAGGGAGGAGAGCATATGAAGATCGGCATGGTCGGGCTTGGGAAGATGGGGATGAATATGGCGCGGCGCCTGCTTCTGAAAGGGCAGAAGGTGGTGGCCTTCAACCGGTCCCCTGAAAAGGTGGCCGAGATCATGAAAGAGGGGGCAGAAGGCGCCCATACCCTTGGAGAACTGGTCGCTAAGCTTGACCGGCCGAGGGTGATATGGCTCATGCTCCCTGCGGGCAGACCGGTGGACGATCTGCTGGAAGCGCTCATCCCATTGCTCGCAAAGGGAGATACGATCGTCGAGGGCGGCAACAGTTTCTATAAGGACGATATCAGGCGGGAGGGTCTGCTCCGCACAGCAGGCATGCAGTGGCTCGATGCCGGGGTGAGCGGCGGGGTCTGGGGGCTCAAGAACGGCTATTGCCTTATGCTCGGAGGCGAGCGGCAGGTCTATGATGCCCTGCTCCCGCTCTTTGAGGCTCTTGCCCCGCAGGACGGATATCTCTATTGCGGTCCGGCCGGCGCAGGCCACTTTGTCAAGATGATTCATAACGGCATTGAATACGGCATGATGTCCGCCTATGGCGAGGGTTTCGAGATCCTGAACGCCTCCCCGTACGGAAGCACGGTCGATCCTGCGGCGGTCGCCCATCTCTGGAACCAGGGGAGCGTGGTGCGGTCATGGCTGCTCGAACTGGCCGAAGAGGCATTTAAAAAAGACGGGAGGCTTGAGACGGTCAGGGGCTTTATTGAAGATTCGGGCGAGGGGAGATGGACCGTCCAGCAGGCCATCGATTCTGCTGTCCCTGCCCCGGTCATCACGGCCGCCCTGTATCAGCGGTTCCGGTCGAGGCAGGACGATCCATTTGCTGACCGTCTCCTTGCGGCTCTCAGGAACGAGTTCGGAGGCCACGCTGTTCAGAAGAAGGGGGACTGACCATGGTTGAGGGACCTTTTTTCGACCTTACAGGGAATGTCTTCGGCAGGGTGATCTCCGGGGCCGATCCGCACTGCAGCATTGATATTCCCTCCCCCTGCTCAGTGATCATATTCGGCGCCTCCGGCGACCTCACCCGGAGGAAGATAATCCCCTCGCTCTACCGGCTCCTTGCCATCGGCCTGCTTCCCGATCCTTTCTTTGTCATAGGCGCTGCCCGCACCCCGACCAGCGACGCTGACTTCAGGGCATCGATGAAGAAGGCTGTGCAGGAGGCCCTCCCCAAGGACTTTTCCGAAAGCTCATGGGAGACTTTTTCTGAAATGCTGTATTTCGTGCAGATCGACTATGACGGCAGTGAGAGCTACGTCGGACTGCGGGATAAGATACAGGACCTCGAGGCGAAGCATGCCACCGGCGGCAACAGGATATACTATCTGGCCACACCTCCGGCAGTCTATGAGCCGGTCATCGAAAACCTCGGGCTTGCCGGGCTTTCCCAGGAGGAGGGCGCATACCGGCATATCGTTGTCGAAAAACCGATCGGGAGCGATCTGGAGTCGGCGAGACATCTCAACCAGACCCTTGCCGCATCGTTTGGCGAGCGTCAGATATACCGGATGGACCATTATCTCGCTAAGGAGACGGTCCAGAACATCCTGATGTTTCGGTTTGCGAATTCGCTCTTCGAGCCTGTCTGGAACAAGATGTATATCGACCATGTCGAGATCACAGCGTCAGAGACGCTGGGCGTCGAGCACCGGGCAGGCTATTACGAGCAGGCCGGGGTGATACGGGACATGTTCCAGAACCATATCTTCCAGCTCCTTGCACTGACCGCAATGGAGCCGCCTGTCCTCTTCGATGCCGAACGGGTGCGGGATGAAAAGGTAAAGGTCCTGAGGGCCATCCGTCCGTTCGACCTTGAGGATCTCGGCAGCCAGGTCGTTACCGGGCAGTATGACAGCGGGTCTGTCAGTGGCAGCGATGTCCCTGCATACCGGGATGAACCCGGCGTCTCTCCCGGATCAACAACCCCCACATATGCGGCGATGAAGGTCCATATCGACAACTGGAGATGGAGCGGCGTCCCGTTCTATCTCCGCTCGGGCAAGAGGCTTGCGGCCCGGAAGGCAGAGATCGCGATCCATTTCAGGCCGGTCCCGCACCTGATGTTCTCTCAGGCCATGGCAGACGGCATCGCCCCCAACGTGCTGATCCTCAGGGTCCAGCCTGATGAGGGGATAGGCCTGCATTTCCAGGCCAAGAACCCCGGCTCACGGGTATGCCTCAATACCGTCCTGATGAACTTCTCCTACCAAAATGCCTTTGTGCTGGACGGGTACGAGCGGGTGCTCCTGGACTGTATGCAGGCTGACCAGATGCTCTTTGTCCGGGCAGACGGCGTGGAGCAGGCCTGGGCCGTGCTGACGCCGGTGATCGAGCGGCTGACCGCCCTGGCAAGACCCGGAGATCTTCCGAACTACCCGGCCGGCTCTTCAGGCCCTGCAGGGGCAGACGATCTGCTCAAGAGGGACGGCAGGCAATGGAGAGCACTCTGAGGGAGGAGGTCCGGATATTCCCCGACCCTGAAGGACTGGCCCGGGCAGCCGCCGCTATCTTTGCAGGGTCTGCTGAGCGTGCCATTGCCGGGAAGGGCAGGTTTTCTGTCGCCCTTTCAGGTGGTTCGACCCCTCTCGGACTCTTTCGCATCCTCGGCTCGGCCTATGGCGATACGCTCAGATGGGAGCAGGTGCATCTTTTCTGGGCGGATGAGCGCTCAGTTCCGCCTGACCATGAAGAGAGCAACTTCAGGCATGCTCATGAAGAGCTGCTCAGCAAGGTCCTCATTCCTGCCTCCAACATCCACAGGATCAGGGGTGAACTCCCCCCTTTGGAAGCAGCAGCCGGATATGCAAGGGAGATGGTCAGCTATTTTGGCACTGCCGGCCCCCCGGCATTCGATTGTATCCTCCTTGGCCTCGGACAGGACGGCCATACTGCCTCTCTCTTCCCCGGGTCTGATGGCCTGAAAGATACAGGACATTATGCGCTGCCGTCATATTCCGGGGCCGCCGGAAACTGGAGGGTGACCCTTACCCTTGCTGTTTTGAACAATGCCGCGGAGATCCTTTTTCTTGTCTCCGGCGCAGCTAAGGCAGGGATAGTCAGGGAGGTCCTTCAAAAAGGCCAAAGAGACTTGTACCCTGCCGGAAGCATAAGACCTTCTCGCGGCAGCATCACCTGGCTTCTCGATAGAGAGGCGGCCTCCGGGCTTGGGGCCTGCTAGGGTGAACCGGAACCTCTACGGTCTTATGATCAAGTACCCTGAACCGGGCAGGGTCAAGACCCGCCTTGCCAGGGTTATCGGTCCGGAGCAGGCCGCCCTGATCAGCAGGCAGACGGCTGAAACGGTCGTGCGACAGACCTCTCCGGATGACAGGGCAGATATCCGGTATGACCGGTATATTTTTTATGACCCGCCTGATCGGGGACAGGACTTCGTCTCATGGCTCCCTGATGAGGCATTCATCCTGCAAAGCGGCAGGGATGTGGGTGAAAGGATGGATGCGGCGGTCCGGCATCTTATCGGGCTTGGCGCTGCCAGGGCGGTCATCACCGGGGCTGACATACCCGGTCTCTCCCGGGAGATCCTCGTACAGGCCTTTGAACTGCTCGACCATGCAGACGTCGTGCTCGGACCTGCCCTGGACGGAGGCTATTACCTTATCGGCATGAAGAAGCCTATGCCGGAACTCTTTCATGATATCCCCTGGAGCAGCCCGGAAGTTCTTTCGGAGACGCTCAAGGTCCTGAGCCGTTTAAATAGGTCCTACAGTCTTCTCCCTGCCCTTTCAGACCTCGATACGATCGAGGACCTGCATCGTCAGGGCTGACTCAGGGGGCTGCTGAGCGTCCTGAGAAAGGCCTCCAGTTTCAGAAGGTCCTCATCTTCCAGGTCCGGGTGATCGGTCTCCCTGCTTGCAGACATACGGTAAAATCGAAGGACATCCCTCAGGCTCTTCAATTGGCCCGCATGCATATAAGGTGGCCGTTCAGCAGTATTTCTCAGTGTAGGGGTCTTGAACGTCCCTTCATATTTCTTCAGGTCCCTGTCGATAAAACGGAGTTCGAGGCACTGCTCGGGTTTTGCGTCGCTGTATCTGCCGAGGCAGTTGAACTCGTCCGCAAGCACTTTAGGTATCCCCTCTGCCCGTCCCCTGTCAGGGCTGTCCAGACCCACATGATGGAAGCTGCTGTTCGTAAAGAGCGGACCGTTATGGCAGTTTATGCATTTTGCCCTGCCGATAAAAAGCCTGAGCCCCTCCACAGCATCCCGGCCCATGATCTTCGCTGCTGTTCCGGGGTCGTTTGCGGCCACTGCCTCAACATACTTGTCAAAGGCCGAGGGCTGCGGCAGTATCCGGCTCACATAGGCAGCCAGCGCCTTGCCGATGTTGGCATAGATCCTGTTCACCGAGTCCCGGTCAGCAGGTTTCATGCTGTTCCAGAGCCTGGCTGCGGCAGGATTCCCGGTGCCGGGGCTGGCCTTCGGAGGGCAGCTTGCATGGTCTATCTTCGGTAAACTGCCGAAGATAGCTTCGTATTCCGTCCGGTATTTATCAAGGATGAGGTGCGCGCACATGGAGCGGGTAAAGCCATGCTCCACCGAGCTTTCTATCGGCCCGATGGCCTGGGACCAGAGGCTGTCCTTCCTGCCGTCCCAGAAGAACCAGGCATTATAGGCAGAGCCGATAAGTGGCATGGTCCTTCTCGTTGTCCTGCCCATGCCTTTTGCCAGGGCCAGTCTGTCGGTAAAACTGATCGCCGGGATATGGCAGGTCGCGCAGGAGACCTTTTTGTTTGCGCTGAACCGCTTATCAAAAAAAAGCTTCTTCCCGAACTCCGCTGCCTTCGGGTCAGCGGCATACGCATTTGACGGGTCCTTAGGCAGGGGAGGCAGCGAAGCAAGAGAAAGGGAGCGAATGGTCGTGAGCTCCTCTTTGCTCCAGGCCTGCAGCGGGTCAGTTTCAGCATAAACCAGGCCCGCCATGAACAGTATTGCCGGTAGTATCGTCAGGATCTTTTTAAGCATCTGAAGTCTCCTTTGTTCTCATCTCTATGCATGCCCTGATCAGGCCGCTGGTCGAAGGATCATGCTGCGACAGCTCTTTTTTGCCGGACAGTTCAGTCAGTATCTTTTTTGCAAGCTGTTTGCCGAGCTCGACCCCCCACTGGTCAAAACTGAATATGTTCCAGATCACGCCCTGAACGAAGATCTTATGTTCATACAGTGCGATGAGACTGCCGAGCGTCCTGGGGGTCAGTTTTGTAAGGAGGATGGAGTTCGTCGGCCTGTTCCCGCTGAAGACCCGGTAAGGCGTCTGCCTGGCTATCTCTATGTCGTCCTTGCCTGCCGCCTTCAGCTCGGCCACAACCTCTTCTTTCGTCTTCCCGGACATGAGGGCCTCTGTCTGGGCGAAGAAATTCGACAGGAGGATCAGGTGGTGGTCGCCGACAGGGTTATGGCTTATGGCAGGCGCAATGAAATCACAGGGGACCAGCTTTGTCCCCTGGTGGAGCAGCTGGTAAAAGGCATGCTGGCCGTTCGTGCCGGGCTCCCCCCAGATGACCGGGCCGGTCTGGTACGATACAGCCTCTCCGCTGCGGTCGACAGACTTCCCGTTGCTCTCCATATCTCCCTGCTGGAAATAGGCCGGGAACCGGTGCATATACTGGTCATAGGGGAGGATGGCATGCGTCTCCGAGCCGAAAAAGTTGTTATACCATATCCCGATGAGCCCGAGGATGAGCGGGAGGTTCTTCTGAGGCGGCGCCTCGCGGAAATGGTTGTCCATGGCATGGGCGCCTTCAAGCAATGCCCTGAAATTATCAAAGCCGATGGTGCAGGCGATCGAAAGCCCGATGGCAGACCAGAGGGAATATCTGCCTCCGACCCAGTCCCAGAAGACGAACATGTTCTCGGGAGCAATGCCGAACTTTTCGACCTCAGGGGCATTCGTCGAGAGGGCCACGAAATGCTTCCTGATATGGGTCTCGTCCCCGGCGGCCTTGAGGAACCACTGCCGGGCAGTATGGGCATTCGTCATCGTCTCCTGGGTCGTAAAGGTCTTCGAGGCGATCATAAAGAGCGTTGTCTCAGGGGAGACCTTCTTCAGGGTCTCGACGATATGTGTCCCGTCGATGTTCGAGACAAAGTGGGAGGTGATCCCGGGGGCATGATAAGGCCTGAGCGCCTCGGTCACCATCACCGGGCCAAGGTCAGAGCCGCCGATGCCGATATTGACGATGTCGGTGATGGTCTTGCCTGTATAGCCTTTCCACTGGCCCGAGATGACCCTGCCGGAAAAGGCCTCCATCTGTTTCAGCACTGCATTGATCTCCGGCATAAGGTCCTTGCCTTCAAGCAGCACCGGCGTATTCGACCGGTTCCTGAGCGCTGCATGCAGCACTGCACGGTCCTCGGTCTCGTTGATCCGGTCGCCGCTGAACATCTGCTCTATCGCACGGCTGACCCCTGCCTCTACGGCCAGTTCGAACAGAAGCTGCATTGTTTCATCGGTGAGGATATTCTTTGAATAATCCAAAAGCATATCTTCGAAGCGGACCGAAAAGTTCGTGAACCGGTCAGGATCATCGGAGAAGAGCTGGTTCATCCTGGTGTCCTTCATCTCCTCATAATGTCCCCGGAGCTTTTCCCAGGCGGCTGTATGCACGGGATTCTGATGTGGCAGCATTCTTTTCCCTCCTGTTCCTTTCAGACGCTCGGTACCGAGCCTATGCTTAACATGATACCAGAAATTACACGCCGTGTATTGAACATACGGGCCAGGGCGTCAGCCGCAGGCCCTTCCCCTGAGGCTGAAGAAGAACCTCAGCGTCTTTTTCACCTTCTCCGAGAAGATCTTGCCCGAAAAATAATTTCCGACGACCCGCTTGTTGATCTCCGCGAGGGTGGGGTAGGGATGCACGGCACCGGCAAGGGCAGAGAGCTTCACCCTGCCGTTGAGCGCCGCGACCCATTCACTGATCAGTTCCCCTGCATGGAGCCCGAGAATCTGGACCCCGAGCGGTCTTTCCCTTTCATCGAGGATGAGCCTGATCCTGCCGGGGGCCTCTCCCTCAGCCAGTCCCCTGTCGTTCCTTATGAACTCCTCTGTCCAGACAGCTGGCTTCAGACCTGCCTCCTTTGCAGCCGTCTCGTTCATGCCGATACTGGCAAGCTCGGGGTCCGTATACGTGCACCAGGGGAAGAAGGTGTAATCGGTCCGGCGCGGCAGGTGCAGTATCGCATTCGTCAGGACAACGCCGCCTTCATACCCCGCGGCATGGGTGAACTGATATGCCCCGGTAACATCCCCTGCGCCGAAGATATGCTTTTGGGTCGTCCTGAGCCTGCTGTCGAGCCTGAGCCCCTTTCCGTCGAACTCCACCCCGGCCTTCTCAAGTCTGAGCCCCCTGAGGTTCGGCTCCCTGCCCAGGGCGACAAGGACCTGCTCGGCCCTGACCGCCGCTGTCTTTCCGTCCTTTGTCCTGAGTGTCACCTCGCGTTCTTTGCCGAGGTCCTTTACGGACCCGACAGAGGCGTTGAGATGGAACCTCACCCCTTCAGCCGCAAGGTTCTCCCTGACCGCATCGGCCATGTCAGTATCCTCTCTGACGAGTATCTGAGAACTGCGCTGGATCACCGTCACCTCTGTGCCGAGCCTGCAGAAGGCCTGGGCCATCTCGATCGATATCGGCCCGGCACCCAGGATGATCATCGACCTCGGCAGACGGTCGAGATAAAAGATGTCCCTGTTCGTGAGATACGGGGTCCGGTCGAGGCCGTCGACCGTTGGAATGGCCGGGGATGAACCGGTGGCGATGACCCAGTTCCTGGCTGTGATGCCTTTTCCGTTAAGGCTGATGGTATGCTCATCCGTGAATGCGGCATCGCCGAATTCGACCTTCACCCCGAGGCCGCAGAACCTCTCGACCGAGTCATGCTTCTGGATGGCGGCGATGACCGACCTGATCCGGTTCGAGACGTCCCTGAAATCCACCGGCTGCAGAGGCACAGCCGGAAGTCCGAACGCGGGTGCCCTTTTCATGAGTTGGTAGACATGGGCTGTCTTGATGAGGGTCTTGCTCGGGACACAGCCGTAATGGAGGCAGTCGCCCCCCAGCTTCGCTTCCTTATCTATAAGCAGGGTCTTTGCGCCGAACTGTGCCGCCCCTGCCGCGATGGTCAGACCTGCCGAACCGCCCCCGAGAATGCCGATATCATAATCAAAGCCGCTCATACATGCCTCCTTTTCAATGTCTGCTTATGACCTCTTTCTCCGATAAACTGCAAGGAGCTTTTTCACCGCGACAGGGAAGATGCCGAGGACTGCAAAGGAGATGAGCAGACCGGGAGAGAGGATCCCTGAGACCGACTCGATCTTTGCCAGTTCCTTCCCTGCGTTCACATAGACAAAGGTCCCCGGGAGCATCCCAAGCTGGGAGACCCAGTAGAATCTGTGCAACGGGATCTTCGTAAGTCCCATCACCAGGTTGATCAGCCAGAACGGAAAGACCGGGATCAGCCTCAGACTAAAAAGGTAAAATGCCCCTTCTTTTTCGATGCCTTCATTGACCGTGCTGAGCCTCTCCCCGAATCGTGACTGGACCCAGTCGCGCAGAATGAACCGCGAGACGACGCAGGCCAGGGTTGCCCCGATCGTGCTTGCAAAGGATACGACCAGCAGCCCGGTCCGGAGGCCGAAGAGGGCGCCGCCCGCAAGGGTCAGGACCACCGCCCCAGGCAGGGAAAGAGAGGTCGCGGCGATATAGACCGCAGCGTATATAAGGACCACGGCCAGCGGATGTTCTGCATAGAGGAGACTGAAATGCTCCTGGGATGCCTTGATGGAGGAAAGCGTAAGATACTGGTCCAGACGAAACAGCCAAAAGGCGGTCACTGCAGAAAGCAGCAGGCCCCCGAGCGCAACCTTCTTAATCAGTTTATTGTCCATCCTCACATCTTCAAAAACTCACTGAAGGTCTGACGCAACAGATATATCAAAATACCTCCCCTGCTTACGTCGATCAATCTGACGCGAACCTTCGGGCTGCGCGTGTCTTTGCCCTGGCAGCCTCTTTGATACGGTCTCTGGGAGGCGAGCTTGTCTGAAGCGAGTCCAGAAGGTTTCTGCTGACAGTTGCTATCCCGTCGACGGCCTCGAGAAAGGCAGCCTCGTTTGTTTTCGAGGGTTTATTGAAGCCGCTGACCTTTCTCACGAACTGCAGTGCGGCTTCGCGGATCTCCGTGTCCGTCACCGGCGGCTCGAAGTTGAAGAGGGGTTTGATGTTCCTGCACATAAGCATCACCTCGCTGTCTCAGGGGTCACCCGGCCTGTAAGAGGGCTGTTCATATTCTCCTAAAAGGTCAGTCCTTCCCGTTCAAGCAGCATTTCGCCAAGGAACGACCCCGGTCTTGGCTCGCTGTTGGGTACCAGTTCGACCTTGTCGAGACCGTGATACTTCACGCACGAGGCGCAGATATAGAACTTTGAGCCGAAGTCCTCTATCAGGGTCTTCATCAGGTCTGCTATCGGCGAGAACTGGCCCTGTGACTGCCCGGTGAGCGTCTCTGCATAGCCCTTTTTCGCAAGCAGCGCTCCCTTGTCCATGAGAAAGAAATCAACGGGGGTGTCCATCGCCCTCATATTGGTCGCAAGCTGCAGGGCCCCGGCCACCTTGTCCGGATTGTCGTGGGAAGCGGTGATGATAAATACGAACTTTTTTCCTGACATCATAGTCCTCCTTATTTGTTCTTCATTCTTCTGATGATTTCATCCATGATCAGTTTTTCTATCTTATCATGTTACAATGGCTCATGACCTCCAAAAATTCAGAACTGCCCGGCTGTACTGACCGGACTGTCCAGAGGCGGCCTGAGATGGAGATCCCGGCCTATCTGGTTAACGAGCATTATGACGACCGGTTTTTCGATGTGTTCAATGCCATCGCAGAGGCGAAACATGTCTTTTTTCAGGGCAGCGGCATCCTGGAGAGCCTTTCTGCAATGGGGCCAGCAAAAAAGGAGTTCAGGATCGGGGAGACGGGTTTCGGCGCAGGCCGTGTGCTTGTCGCCCTCATGGATCTCCTCGGCAGCAGCGGCCTTACCGGTCTGAACATAACCTACAATTCCGTTGAACTGCACCCGGTCGCTGCTGGCCGGATGGCAGCCATCCTCGAAAGTTTCAGGCCGGAGGTCGGCCCGCTCATCGATCAGCTGGTCATGGCTTACGGCAGCATCGACCTGAGTCGGAAGGGGTGGCAGCAGGTACAACTTACCCGTCCTTTCGGCAGTCTGACCCTGAACCTCTGGATCGGGGAGGCCCTCGACATGGTCCGGGCGCTCGACCGGCCCTGCGACGCCTGGTTCCTCGACGGTCATGGTCCGAAAAAGAATCCTGCCATGTGGCGGCAGGAGCTTCTTCTGGCAATAGGGGAAAAAACAGTTATCGGCGGCGCCTGCGCCACCTATACGGTTGCCGGCGAGGTGCGGAGGGGGCTTACTGCCGCGGGGTTCTCGGTAGAACAGGCCCCCGGACATGGCGGGAAAAAGGCAGTGCTCAGGGGGCTGAAAACTGTCAGGTAAGATCAGTACAGAAGATATTTCGACCGCATCGTATTGAACTCCTCAAGCCGGTCCTGCCAGAGCAGGGCAATGGACGAGGGGTCTGTTCCGTCTTTGAGTCTCTTGAGGACATCCCTCGAACCGATCAGGCCCAGGATCCTGTCGATCTGAAAGACGTCAGGATAGAGCTTCCGGAGGGCAGACACCATTTCTATCCCCAGCAGGACCGGGTCGAGCAGGTTGCGGTCTTCGAGGACGACCCGGACCCCGCGGCAGGGCTTCTTCTCATACGTGCTGCTCTTTGGGGTGAACGCAACAGGGACGAACCTGACGCCGCTGATGCTTCGCCCGGCAAGGAACGAGGACAATTTCTCAGGGTCTATCCATGGGGCTCCAACCAGTTCAAAGGGTGTCTCCGTGCCCCTTCCGACGCTGACATTGGCCCCTTCCAGCAGCGCTACGCCGGGATACAGGACCGCGCCGGTCATGCTCCTGAGGTTGGGGGAGGGGTTCACCCATGTGAGACCCGTCTCATCATACCAGTCAGTGCGGCTGTAGCCCTTCATCTTTACCACCCGGAGGTCGGCGTTGATGCTGTTTTCTTTGTTGAAGAGGGAGGCGAGCTCTCCGACGGTCATGCCGTGCCGGACAGGGAGGGGGAAGTAAGCGGTGAAGGACCGAAGGTCGCTGTCCAGGACAGGCCCCTGGACAGACAGGGCAGTGATCGGATTCGGCCTGTCGAGCACATAAAAAGGGATGCCCCTGGCTGCAGCAGCCTCGAGGGCGTAGCCCATGGTGCTGATATACGTATAGAAACGGACGCCCGCGTCCTGGATATCAAAGACGAGCGCATCAATATCCTGAAGCATTTTTTCGGTCGGCCGCTTTACCCTGCCATACAGACTATGGACAGGCAGCCCGGTGGCCGGGTCTGTCGAAGACCGCAGATATTCGTCCTTTTCTCCTGATAGGCCGTGCTCGGGTGTAAAGAGGGCAGTAAGCCGGAAGGTCTTGGCCTGCCTCAGCAGGTCCAGGGTCCTTCTGCCTGAGGCGTCCCTGCCGGTGTGATTTGTGATCAGGCCTATGCGGAGCCCGGCCAGACTTGAGAAATCCTCTTCCTTCAGGACATCGATGCCGGTAATGACCCCTGCCTCAGGCCGGCGAATGATCCGGTCCGGCTGCAGTTTCCCGACCGCCTTCCCGGTTGAATGGTAGATCAGGTCGGCGACTGCAGTGCGGAGCTTCCCTGCGTCTCCTTTTTTGCCCATATGGACACGGTTGGTCAGGATGATGTAATAGGTGCCGCTGACCGGGTCGATGCGCAGCTCGGTCCCGGTGTAGCCGGTATGCCCGATAGAACCGAAGGCAGGCAGTTCATCCCTGTTGGAACCGAACGCCGGCCTGATGTCCCAGCCGAGCCCCCGCAGCTTTTCTCTTCCGGCAGGGGACTGGGGAGCTGTCATCAGCTCGACCGTGGCAGGTTCCAGAATGCGGGCCCCCCTGAAAGACCCCTTGTGGAGGAGCATCTGCGCAAAGACCGAGAGGTCATCGGCGGTAGAGAAGAGGCCTGCGTTGCCTGCTGCACCGCCCAGGCGAAACGCGGTCGGATCATGGACCGCCCCGCAGGGTTTTGTGCCTTCGGTCTTCCGGGGCTGTGTGGGGGCGATGCGGCTGCAGAGCTCCTGAGGCGGGGTAAAGAGAGTGTCCTTCATGCCGAGAGGGCCGAATATATGCTGCGAGGCATAGTCTTCAAGGCCAAGACCGGTCATGCGTCGCACCAGCTCGCCGAGTATCTGAAAGTTTATATCGCTGTAAATGAAGCGGGAGCCGGGAGGACAGACAGGTCTTTCTGAGAGGATCATCTCCATCCCGGGACCGTACCCTGACCAGTGGGGAGAGAGGCTGAGGTCAGGCCTCAGGCCTGAATAGTGGGTCAGAAGCTGCCTGACCGTGATCGGCTCCTTCCCGTTCGATGCGAATTCAGGCCAGTAGGCTGCGACCGGGCTATCGAGGGCCAGGGTCTTCTTTTCGATAAGCTGCATGACAGCGGTCGTTGTTGCAATGACCTTGGTCAGTGAGGCAAGGTCAAAAAGGGTATCTGCGGTCATCCGGCGCTCCGGCGTCAAGCTGCGGTTTCCGAAGGCCTGCCGGTACAGTATCCTGTCTCGTGTGCCGACCAGGACGACAGCCCCGGGGATCCGGCCTTTTCTGATCTCTGTCCTGACCATGTCTGCTATGCGGGAGAAGCCGGTCTTAGCGGATCCGCTCTGAAGATGGCCCGAAGCTGCCGGAGCAGCACTGCCCGGGGCAGGGGAGAGGAAAAACATGAGGAGCAGGAGGGCAGCGATACACCCGCCGGTTTTGGCATGCTCTGAAATAGTCTGGCAGCGCGGCACCATTATGGTCTCTGAATCTATTATAAAGAAGAGGTCACTCCTTTTTCAGCCCGTCGGGTATATAAACGTTATTGGGGTTCCAGAGCATCCATCCGCCGCTGCCGAACTGTTCGGCCGCGCTTATCTGCGCCTTTATTTCGGCCTCCGAAAAATGCCTCTTGTCAAAGGCATAGTCCCTGAAGGCCTGGAGCCAGGGCCTGAACCGTATCGCGTCGAGGCCGGTACGCTGCCGGGCGCGCTGCAGCGTGAGAAAGACTATCTCATGGGGGTGTGCTACAGGATTTCTGAAGCCGGGTATGCCGAACTGAAAGCCTGAGGGATAGAGCATCGGAGCGAGGTAATCGACGGCAAGAGCGATGTCTTCAAGCCTCTGCCCGATGTTGGTGTCGTTGCTGTTCCAGAAGACATATCCGAAGATGTCGGCGGAGACGAAGACATTGGCCGGTTCGAGCTTTTTCCGCGTCTCCGAGAGGAAGCCTGATATGGCCTTCACCCTGTTCTCCTCATTATTCGGCATCGAGAACAAGAGGTTCTGGGCATCCGGGAATCTCACATAGTCGAACTGTATCTCATCGAACCCGAGCCCGGCCGCCTCAACGGCTATCCCGGCATTGTACTCATGGACCTCTTTCCTGAAGGGGTCGACCCAGGCGAGCCCCTCTCTGTCCTTCCATATACCCCCTCCGGGGCTTTTTACGGCCCAGTCAGGTTTGAGGAGCGCCAGGAGGTTGTCCTTAAAGACCACGATCCTTGCGATGGTGTATATCCCCTCCTGTTTGAGAGATCCGATCAGGGCCTTCATGTCCCGCACGGTGATTATCTTCTGGGCGCCGGCCTCATGGGCCAGGGAAATGGAACTCGGGTAGGGTATCATGCCGCGGTCTCCCTTTATATCGATGACGACGGCATTGAGCTCTGTCTCGCGCAGGAGCTTCAGGGCGTTCTCCCTGAGGACCCTGCTGCCGATCCCGTAAAAGGATAGATAGACCGCCTTGGGTGTGACAGGCGTGAGTCTGACGAGCCGGGGCAATGCCATGAGCGGCGTGGTGACCGTCTGCTCTGCCCGCCGGTAGCCATATGCCCGCACCCTGATCTGGGGGCTTGATGCGGCCAGCATGAAGGCCCCGGTGCGGTCGGTCCTGACCGCCTCCGCCCCGGCCGTGACAAAGGCATCCGGTATCGGACTGCCGGTGACCGAATCGATCACCCTTCCCCTGATAAAGGCGGACCCTGCGGCCGGCGCCTGCAGCGGGATGAGCAGCAGCATGAGCAGGAAGAGGAGGGTCTTCATGGTCTATTGCCGGACGACATATGATTCAGCGCCGCGGGTCCAGGATGGGGCCGATGGCCTTTTCCCTGCCTGCCCCGGTCATGAGATAGCGCGGGAGCGCCATGCTGTTTTCATGCGGCCCGGCATTCCTGCGCTCCATGGTGAACGCTGCCTTGTAACCTGCTTCTCCCGCCAGCCTGATCAGTTCCTCGTCATGGATGCCGAAGGGCCACGCCACCATATCGATGGTCTGCCCCAGCTCCTTTTCGAGCCTTGTCTTCGATCTGCTGAACTGCGTCCGGGCGAAGGCCGCATACTCTGCCGGCCCCAGTCGTTTCTTCTCTTTTTTGAAATTGGGGTGCCAGAAGGTATGGCCCTGTATATCCACGAGCCCGGAGCCCTGCATCTCCCTCAGTTGGTCCCAGGTCATGGCATACGGCGCATTGGATATGGCTGAAGGATAGATGAAGAGAGTGACCGGCAGCCGGTATTTCTTTATCAGGGGGAAGAGGTCTGTATAGACGCTCTTGTGGCCGTCGTCGAGGGTGATGACGACAGAACGCGGCCGGGGTATCTTTCCCTTCCCGAGGAAATGATCCACGAGGTCCCTGAGCCGTATGACCGTATGTCCCTTCTGCTTCATATAATTCAGATGGGACTCGAAGGCGTCCGTGGTCACGGTCATGTTGTCAATTACAGCAGGCCCGAAACGGTGGTAAAGAAGGATTGGGAGCGAGACCTCTGCGAGGCCGCTGTTGTCCCGCAGCTCTGCCGTGGCTGCGGCAGGTTGAAGAAGACAGAGCGCGGCAAGGAGCAGGGCCCTTATCACTTGGTCTTGTCTTCCCCGATACGCTGGAGCTTCAGCAGGTTCGTCTTACCTGAGCCGAGCAGCGGGGCGCTTGCGGTGATCACCACCCGCTCCCCTTTTTTCACCAGGCCCTCCTCGACCAGCAGCCTCTCGACCTCCCGTATCATGGTGTCGGTGCCGATGGGAGGAGACATCAGCCGGGGGTGGACACCCCAGTAGAGGGCCATCCTGTTAAGGGTGCGGGCCTCAGGGGTAAAGGCGATGATCGGCATCCGGGGCCTGAATTTCGAGACCAGCCGCGCGGTGAATCCCGTATCCGTGCAGGCGACAACGAAGCGCGCCCGGATGTCCTCGGCAGCCCTGCAGGCCGCGTCGGCAACGGCACCGGAAAAGAGGGCATTTTCGAATGTTGCCGCAGCCTCCGGCTGAGCGCCGAGTGAGGCAGCCCTGACCTCCGGGAAGCCGAAGGGGGAAGACTGCGCCGGCGCCTCCCGCTCCGTATACTTGATGATCCTGGCCATCATCATCAGCGCCTCTACCGGGTATTTGCCTGAGGCTGTCTCGGCCGAGAGCATCAGGGCGTCTGAGCCGTCAATGACCGCATTGGCAACATCATTGGCCTCTGCCCGGGTCGGGCTGCTATGCTCTGTCATGGATTCAAGCATCTGGGTCGCGGTGATGACCAGTTTCCCCCGTCTGTTGGAAAGGGCGATCAGCTTTTTCTGTATCAGCGGTATCTCCTCCGCAGGCAGGTCCAGCCCCAGGTCCCCGCGGGCGATCATGATGCCGTCGGCCCTGTCGAGTATCTCTTCTATATTTGCAAGGGCCTCGGCCCTCTCTATCTTCGCTATCAGGGGGATCCGCTTTTTCCGTCTCCTGAGCCAGTGCTCGACCCGTTCAATGTCTTCGGCGGACCGCACAAAGGAGAGGGCTGCATAGTCCAGTCCCATGGCAAGCCCGAAGGCGAGGTCGGTCGCATCCTTTTCGGTAAAGGAAGGAGCATCGATGCTGAACGGCAGATTGACGCCCTTCCTGTCCTTCAGGACACCGCTTTCCAGGACAACGGTCTTCAGCGAATCCCTGCCCTTTGCCCTCACCTCAAGCCGGATCAGGCCGTCGTCGAGAGAGATCATATCTCCCTTGCGGGCGTTCCTGAGAAGGTCGGCGCAGTTTATGAAGATCCGCGTCTGGTCGCCGATGCCCTTGCCGGGCGTGAGGAAGACCGTACTCCCCTTCTCGAGGAAGACCGAGCCCCCGGCTACCCTGTCCGTCCTTATCTTGAGCCCCTGCAGGTCCTGCAGTATCGCAACCGGCCTTCCGGCCCGGGCCGAGCCCTTCCTGACCAGGCCGATCGCCTTTCTGTGGCCTTCGTGGTCGCCGTGCGAAAAATTCAGGCGCGCCACATTCATGCCATTCTTTATGAGAGAAAAGAGCACGGTGGGATCAACAGACGCCGGTCCCAGCGTGCAGATTATCTTTGCCTTTCTTTCAGCCATGTTACGTCACCTCTCGTATGCTCCATCAGCCATAAACCCGGTCTGTCAATAACCTTCATCACTTAGTGTAGCATTTCCTTCTATTATGTCTACTCCCGGGCTATCCCCGGCAGCGGACCCGGCGACGCTCCTCTGAAGAAGACGCTGCCTGCACGGCCGGGTTGCAATACTTCCGGGATATGATACTATTTCCTCATGGATGATGAAGGGACCAGGGTATCGGGCAGCATTCTGATATACAGGCTCTATGATGTTGCCTGGGACATTGACCTCAAGAAGGTCGAGGAAAAGGTGGGCGATTACCGGCGCCTGAGCATCGACAGGAAACGCTTCAGCAAGGCCTTCCAGTTCGCCAACCCGCCGCTTTCCCTCACGCTGAAACCCTTTGAGAAAGAGCTGCAGGGAAGACTCTACCCGGTCAATGCACATGCAAAGGCCTTTGACTACGGGGTGCTGAGCATCATATTCGAGATACCGGTCACTGATATGAGCCTGACTGCTTTTGAGGCCTTGACGAAAAAGGTCGAGGAGCCGCTGAAGGAGGACTTTCCGAGGGAACTCGACCGCCTGGTCTCTGACCTCGGGGAGGCGCTCCATCAGGTCAACCGGAGCCGGTGCGAGGAGGACTATACCGTCTATTACCTGAGACAGCTGACCCCGGACATGACCGCAGCCGGGCTGCTCAGTACCTGCGACTTCGGCAGTCTTCTTCTGCATGAGGAAGGGGAGGTCCAGCCCAGCCAAGCGACCAAGGAAGAACTCCTCTCCTACAGCTTCTCTTACTCCGACAACGACCTTGTGGTCCTGAGCTGGAATAAGGCCCTTGTCCTTGAGCCCAGCGGAAGCATGGATATCCCCGACCTTCTCGAATTTGCCAATGCTCAGCTCCTTGAGCTCAGGGTCCATGACGATATGCTCGACCGTGAGCTTGATATCATCAACGAACGGATGATCGCACAGGTCCCGCCCGCCCGATGGAAGATAAAGCGGTATGAAGAGCTGGCTGCACAGGTGATGAGGACCGTTATGGACGTCACCGGTATTACGGAGAAGATCGACAATTCGATCAAGGTGACGGAGGATGTCTACTATGCGCGTGTCTATGCCTCGATGCTTGCGCTCTTTAAGGTCCAGCAGTGGGAAACCAGCATCGAAAGAAAGATATCCATAGCCTCACGGGTCTATGACATGCTCTACCGGGTGATCTCGAACAAGAGAACAGAGATGCTCGAAATTATCATTATCATCCTGATCGCCGTGGAGATCGTGCTGTTCCTGCTGGTCAAGGTTTAAGACTGAGGAGGGGATACACAATACCGGTTACTTCCCTCCGGTCCATCTGTCCGGTCCGGGCTCTGCGGCCTGCTCCCTGGCCTCAAGTTCTGACAATTTTCTGCTGAGCTCCCCGAAATTTTCGCGCTCCGCAGCAGTGAGCGAGCCGGTCCCGCTTTTTCGTCCTTTATCCAGGATACGGTCTATCTCCTCCTGGAGTTTCCGCCTCTCCTGCTCACGGTCCCATACCACCTTCAGACGCCGCTTATTTTTCTGTCCGCTCCTCCACCCGGAGACCGACTTCCCGAGAATATCCCACTTCATATAGACCAGCCCGAAGAGCATGCCGCCGAGGTGTGCGAAATGGGCAATGCGGTCCTGCGCACCGCCCAGTGCGGTAAGTAATTCGATGAGGCCGAGGCCGATCACAAAGTACCGGGCCCTGACCGGGAAAACGCCCCAAATATAAATGAGCTGATCGGGGAAGAGGATGCCGAAGGCCATGAGAAGGCCGTAGATAGCGCCTGATGAGCCGACGATGGGGACATGGCTGCCGGGGGTAACTGCGGTGTTCAGGAGGCCTGCCCCGATGCCGCAGATAAAATAAAAAATGAGAAACCTGCGGCCGCCCCATGTCGCTTCCAGGGTAGTGCCGAACATCCAGAGCACGAGCATATTGAAGAGAAGATGAAAGATGCTGCCATGGAGGAACATATAGGTGACCGGCTGCCAGAGGGCCCCCTTCAGGAAAGAAGCAGGGGCCAGGCCGAGGAGACCCATCCATCCCGGTCGGAAAAGAAATTCCGCAAGGAAGATCCCCGAGTTTATGATGACAAGATATTTTACTGCCGGGGTCAAACCTGACTGAAAGCGCCGCATGCCGCCGTATTTCAACCTGTCAGCTCCTTTTCTCCCTGGATTCTTTCTCTCGTCTATTGTATCAGTTGCCGGGGCTAAAGCTGATATGGACGAACGATCATGGCCGGATCCCTCAGCTGCATTGGGCTTCAGGCATTAAGATCATTGGTCAGGCTGATGTCCTGCTGTCGGTGACAGAAGCAGAGCAGGGGAGAGGGAGCTTTCAGGCCCACCCTCCCCATGCTCAGGCTCCGGCGTTCGATGGTCAGGATCTTACGCAGATGAAATGGAAACCGGATGACCCGCCCGGGAAACCGAACAGTACCGCCGTAGGGCCGCCAAAGAAAGCGCCCTTTATGATGATGCAGGAAGATATCCCTATACCGGTGGCTTGCTGGTTCTGGATCGGAGGACCGACAACCTCTTCGAGCGACGGCGTGCAGCTGCAGACGAACCCTGAAACATCGGTCCCGAAGTCAACGGAATAGAGACCCAGGCCGATCTCAGATACACTGTACCCTCCCGATCCCCCGACAATATTTCCGTTGGGACCGATGATCCCGGTCAGGGTGTTCCCGGCCGAATAAGGCAGGTTCTGCGCGATCACCGACGTCACCCGGAACCTCATCGGGTCAGAGCCGGGCTGCAGCAGCATATCGACAGAGACATGGTTCCTGAAGCTGCCTGAAAGGACGATCTCAAGGTCAGAAATATGCAAGACGCCCGTTGCCTGATCGAAGGTTGCGTCAGACGGCTGTCCCGAGACGAACGGGGTCGAGCTCTGGACAACGAACTCCTGACCGTTCTTGTCTACGGCCTTGAGAAACACCTCATACAGACCGGCTCCGGAAGTATCGACCTGGGAAAGATAAAGGACCCCGGTGCCCGAATACGACGACTCACCAAAGGCTGTGCCTGCCGCAGCCAGGATAAGCAACAAAGAGATAACTGCCATACCCCTGTAATAGTTCTTCAGCTGTTTCATGGTATCCCCCTTTAACTTCAGGACTTCACGCAGATAAAATGGAATCCGCTTGTCCCGTCCGGGAATTCGAACATGATCGTATTGGGGCCGCCGGGGCCGATGATGAGGTCGAGGCTGTTCTTTCGGAGAAGACCGCCCTTCATGATGATACAAGAGGCCAGCCCGAACGGCGCTGCCAGGGAGAGCCTCGCCGGAGGCCCCGCTCTCAATTCGAACGACTGCGTGCAGCTGCAGACGAACCCTGAGGCATCGGTCCCGAAGTCAACGGCGTATAAAAAACCGAAATCGACAGGGGTGACACTAAAACCTCCCGAGCCGCCGACAATATTCCCTTCAGGACCGATAATGCCGGAAATGACGTTCCCTCCCGAATAGGGCAGGTTCTGTTCTATGACAGACGTTACGCGGAACCTCATCGGGTCAGAGCCGGGCACCAGCGTCATGTCGACAGAAACATGGTCCCTGCGGCTGCCTCCCACAACGATCGCAAGATCAGAGATATGCAAAACGCCCGTTGCCTGATCGAAGGTTGCGTCTGCCGGCTGTCCTGATACGAACGGGGTTGCGCTCTGGAGGAAGAACTCCTGACCGTTCTTGTCAGCGGTCTTGAGGAAGACCTCAAACATACCCTCCCCTGAAACATTGACCTGGGACAGATAGAGGACCCCGCTGGCCGAATACGATGTTTCAGCGAAGGCGGTACCTGCTGCGGCCACGATAAATAAAAGACAGACGATTGCAATACCCCTGAATAGATCCTTTAGCTGTTTCATACTTCCCCCTTTGATTGGTTCATAATATTGTCCGGTGCACTTAAATTCTACCGCATCGGGTCCGAAAGTCAAGCAAGGCATAGCCACTATTTTATTGCAGAAGGGCCTGCGGTGTGATAGCGTACAACTATGAGGTGCAAGTTATTTTTCATAACCGGTATTTTGGGGATCGCGGTCATCAGCGGCATCATCGGGGCGCTCTCGTCCAAACCGGGCGGGGTTGAAAAGGCAGAGGAAGAAAAGGCCCCTTCCCCGGCCTGAATATCTCCCGGAGCCCCTCTTACCCTAAGAGGGGTGATCAGGAAGAGAGACAGATGGATCAGTCGTTCCCTCCTCTTGAAAACTTTTTGAACTTTTGCGCTATTGAACTTTTGAACCAGCGAGCTTCCCCTTCGCCTCTTTAGCCCAGATCAGGCCTTCCTGGATCGAGGTCTCGATCGCGGCATACATCCAGTTGTCCTGCTGGACAAAGAAGACAGATCCCCTAAACGGCCTGCGCAAGCTGTCGATGATGCCATCGCGGATCAACCCGGGCGTCTGGACAGGCATGGGGTGGCCCCAGCGCGATATCCTGATATCCACGATCTTTGAGCGGTCCAGCTTCAGCTGAGGCAGGACCTCCTCTTTGATCTGGCGTTCAAATTGGCTGTAGTACTTCTCAAAGGCGCCATCCCTATAGAGGTTCCCGCGTCCTTCAGTGTACGGGAATCCCCGGTAAAGGGTCAGGACGGTATGCCCGGGGCGGCCTGCAGCGGTTCTGTCGGGCCGGGCATAGCTGCCATAGATCACATCGGTGATGCCCTGTTCATCGGTTGCCTTTTCCATGTCAGCGGAGTCAACAGTGCCGTCGCCCAGTAGATAGTAATCATAGAACTCATCCCCGCCGAAGGGCTGGTCCACCAGGACATTGGCCACCAGGTAAGCGTTGTAATTCAGCTGCTCAAGGGCCCTCAGGCGCTCGGGTTCAATGTCGCGGAGGATCTTCTTGACCACGAACTTCGGGCAGCCGAGGATGGCTGTTTCAGCCTGGATCCTGACCGGTTTCCCCTTATGATCCATATAGGAGACCAGCACCCCTTCGCCTTTCACCTGCACATCGAACACCAGGGCTGACGGCCTGAAGTGGCTCAGAGGCACCGTTTCAGTCATCTTCCTCAGGGCAGCTTCGGCTATGGCACCGTTGCCGCCGGGCATGACATAGATATCGCCGAATTCAGCGGCATAGGCGTTCATCCCTCCTGCGGCGCTCATCTGGTCAAGCGTGCAGGCAAAGGTCGACCAGCAATAATGCTCCAGCGCGGTCTCTATGTGCGGATGGAGCTTGGAGCCGAGAACCTCCTCCAGATGCCTCCTGAAGGTCATCTGGTCCAGCTGTTTCAGTCTTTGGAGGACTTTTTCATCTGCCGGCGGGATCTCAGGATAGATCTGACCCTCATTTTCTCCATTGACGTCTTCAAAGTATTTCCTGAGCTTTAAGAACTGTTCCGCGGCCTCCGGGGCTGTCTCTCCGTTCCAGAAATTCGTGTAACGTTTGCCCTTGAGCAGAACAGGGTCTTCCTCTTTCTTGGTCCTCCAGATCTTATCGATGCCGATCTCCTGATAGAATTTGAGGATGGGGCTGTCGGCATCCTGGCCGCAAAAATAAGCGGCTGCCGTGGAATAGTCCGTGCCCCGCCATGCCTCGCCCTGTGCATTGCCGCCAAAGCGGGGCCCCTGGTCGAGCAGGACGGGCTTGTAGCTGCGAAGCTCATAGGCGGCGGTGATGCCCGCGATCCCGGCCCCGACGACAACCACGCGGGCCTTCTCTATATCCCGGATGCTGTCAGCGAGCTCCCTGCGTTCGGCTGCGCTCTTGAATAAAAAGAAGTCATGAGGGACATCCGGCCGGTCGCCGCCGAACTCTCTGGGTGCCTTGTCGCCCAGTGTCCTGTTAAAGGGGGAAAAACAGAGTCCTTCAGGGTTTGTCAGGGGATCTGAAACAGATGGAAATGCGGCCGAACCTTTTGGCTGAAAAGAAACACAGCCCGGTGACTGGGTAAGGATAAAGGTATAAAGCCCGCCCTGACCGATGATCTTTATTGCCTGACGACGTGTGATCGGTAAGTCCAGCCATTTCTTCATGCTTGCTATCCCTCCATGAGCTATGAACTATGAGCTTCTTCTCTATCACTCCTCGACAATGATCAGGGGCAGCCCGCAATCCGGGCAGTCCCGGGCATCAGGCCCGATAGAGGACCCGCAGGCCGGGCATTTCCCTTTCCCGAGCATCTCGCGGGCGGTCCGCAGGTCAGGTTCGAGGTCCATGAGGTATTCCTCGATCGCCTCCTGCGCCCTTTCGCTATCTTCCGGCGAGACCACCAGCTGTACGGTATTACTGCGGCAGCCCTTTGTGCAGCCGGCATCGGAATGGAGAAGGCAGGGGATGCCGGAATCCAGGAGGACCGCCCTCAACTCACTCATCCAGTTGAGGTCCCCCACCATGATCTTTACCGCGTTTTCGACCGCCTTCTCTTCTGTCAGTTTCCTCTCCTCCTGCGCCTTGCTGTACTCATCGGGTGTAAGCAGGACCGCGCCGCAGTCCGCGCATTTCTCGATATGCGGATAATACTCTGCCCCGCAGGAGGGACATATCTTATTTTGGTTCATCGTTCCTCATTGTGCTCAGTTATTTTGCCGGCCGGTCAGTCGCCATTATTATATTTCAATGCGTCCGGGTTTGCCAATGAGCAGGGCCCGATGCCACGGGTGAACTTATGATATAATCAGCCATGAGGATCATTATCGTTTTTCTCTCCTTTGTTCTGGTGTTGACCGGTGCAGGTATCAGTTCCGCTGTTCAGCAGATATCTTTTGCCATTCTTCCGATGGAGGCTTCAGATAATGTGACCGCTGAGGAACGGGATGATGCCGAAAATACCCTGTCTGCGGTCCTGATACAGTCTGCCAAATATAAATTCGTTGAGCGCGCCCGGATCGACCAGGTGCTGAGTGAGCAGAGCTTCCAGCTGACCGGGGCGACTGACAGCAAAAAAACCGCTGCTATCGGAAAAATTCTGGGTGTGGACAAGCTGATCCACACATCGCTGTACCGGAAAGAGGCGCTGACGATCAAGATAAGCGTCGTCGATGTGCCGACTGCCCGTGTGGAATTCACCAAACTCAGGTATTTCGGCAACTTTGGTCCCAAGGCGGTTGCCAAATGGGCGGCTGCCGAGATACTGATGCAGTATCCCCTGCTCGGAACAGTGACGGGCAAAGAGGGAGATGCCTTTATCATTGACCTTGGAGAGGCACACGGTGTCAGGGAAGGGGCAAGGGTTTTTGTGGCCGAGAAGACCTCGGTTGTGGACGATAAGGGCGGAGAGTTGCTCAGTGATTATCGGCGGGTGGGCCTTCTGGAGGTGACCCGTGCTGCCAGAGAGGGTTCGCAGGCAAAAGTTAAAGGTCCGGGAAGCGGTTCGCGGCCTGTAAAAACCGGGGACATTGTCTCTCTTGAGCCGCTCCCTTCCGGCCGGCCTGTTATTTCAAAGACCCCCCTGCTCAGTTCGGTGCAGCCCGGCAGACTGCTTCTTGAGGACGACATGAAGTCCCGGCAATATCTCGCTCCCGGCTTCAATAAGGGTGAAGCCTACCAGACGGGTGTTTTCCATCTGAACGCAACGCATCTGAAGGCCTACCATGCCTATGCCTTCTATCCCATGCCGTTTGATAAACTATCAAATTTTATTCTGGAAGGTGAGATCGAATTTGAAAAGTCTTCCCGGCGCGCCAGCGGCATTGATATATGTTTCAGGAGCAAAGGGTCTTACGCCGACTTGAACGCATACAGACTCTTCCTCTCAAGTGATGGCAGGTTTGAGGTAAGGCTGAGCAGGTACGCCACACGCTTTGGCCTGGTCCCTCTGCAGGCCACGCCTCTGCTGCACCGCGGCACCGAAAAGAACAGGTTCAGGATCGTCGTCTATGGCTCACAGGTTGACGTTTATCTGAATGATTCGTTTCTCATAGCATTTGAAGATGAACAACTGGAGGCCGGAGGCATCGGCTTTCTGGTAGAGGCCGGCGGGCATGTTGTGGTTAATAGCATAAAGCTCAGGGAAGCGGTCAAGCTCTGAGCTTGACCAGGATCAAGAAGAACGTGGACCGATGAACTTCGTAACGAATTAATTTTACTGGCGGAAAATGGTGGAGCTGATCGGGATCGAACCGACGACCTCTTGAATGCCATTCAAGCGCTCTCCCAACTGAGCTACAGCCCCACAGGGGTGGGAGACAACCCAATAAAATAACACATCGGCTTTGCTCTTGACAACTTAGCAGCTACAATATGGGGAGGCCGGATACGACAGCGATCTCCCATTTGTTCTGCGCCCGGTCCTTTTCCCGCACCCGAATCTTGGCGTTGGTATAAGTGACTGTCTGGCCTTTTGTCAGCGGGATCGGGGTGACGGTGTCCTTATCGGCCACCAGGGTTATCTTTTTGATGCTGACGGTATAGGAAGGCTTGCCCATGTAAACCTGGGTGTTGATGTTCCCTTCCCTGACCTCCCCGAGTTCCAGGACCGCAACCGTATAATGCTTGGGTGTAAGATATTGGGAGATGATCTCTTTTATCTCCTCGTCCGATGGCACTGCTCTGCAGCCTGCTATAAAGAAGAGGGTAAGGCAGCTGAGCATGATGAGCCGAGCATATTTCATGAGGGACCCCTTTTTTTCTTTAATGTCCTGCTCCTGTCATATTACTATGGCATGGGGCACGGATACAACAGAAATTTTATCGGCAGGGCCATGCGGGGCATGTCATTCAGACCTCAAAGGCATCCCTGATATGGTCTATGGAGGTTTTGCCTCCGGAAATGTTGATGCTCAGTACATCGAAGCGCAGAGGCAGCTCCTTTTTCTTCTGTTTCATATAGAACAGGGCAAGCTTTTTGAGTTTTTCCTGCTTCTTCCTGGTAACCGCCTCAAAGGGATGTCCGAAGGCGATGCTCGACCTGGCCTTGACCTCTATGAAGACGGTGACCCCCCTGTCCCTGGCGATGATATCCACCTCACCGAAGACGGTCTTATAGTTTGTATCGATGATCGTGTATCCGGTCTTTTTCAGGAAGACCAGGGCTGCCTCCTCCCCGTCCCTGCCGAGTTTATTCATTCTTGGGCTGCGGGAGCGTGCCTTCGAGCCTGAGAAGAAGTCCGGGTATGCTCTCGATATCCTTGATATCCTTCTGGCAGAGTATCCTGAGCATCTCCCGAAAGGGGGTGAAGTCCTCATAATGACCGCTCAGAAGGCCGGCAAGCGTCCTGTGGAGCGACTCCCCTGAATCATCCCAGTCAGGAAGCAGTATCACCTTGGTAAACCTCATGATGATATCCTCGCAGAAATCATACAGGCCTTTCCCCTGGTGCAGGGTTATGATCTGACCGGTAAAGCCGAGCTTCTTCAGGGCTGCGGCGTCATTTTTGCCTTCAACGATCACCGGGATGGTCCTGTTGACCTCACTGAGGGCATCGAGGACCTCCCTGAGCCTTTCGGCCCTTTCCCGTGCTTCAGCCGAAGGTATCTTCCTGTCCGTATTAAGCATAGTGCCCGTGATTTGTCCTCAATTTAGAATTAATAAATCACCCCCGTTGACCCATGGGTTAATAATAAAATGAAACCGGGCTCAAAATCTATAAAATCAGAGCTGTTACAATGTTTCTAATTTGTTGACAATAAGCACTTTTTCATATATTTTATTCCTATGGCAGTAAAACTGGGACAATTACTGATAGCCTCCAGCATTATCTCTGAAGAGCAACTGAAGCAGGCCCTGAATGTCCAGAGAAAGGACGGGGGTCGGCTCGGGACCAATCTTGTCAAACTCGGCTTTCTTACTGAGGATAAGCTCGTTGCCTTCCTGAGCAAGCAGTATGGTGTTCCGTCAATAAACCTTTCCGATTATAAGATAGACGCTGCTGTCCTGAAGCTGGTCCCGGCCGAGATGGCCAAAAAATATCTCATCATGCCGATCGCCCGGGTTGGTGCTACCCTGACGGTCGCCCTGGCAGACCCTTCGAACGTCTTTGCGATCGATGACGTGAAGTTCATGACCGGGTATAACGTCGAGGTGGTCGTATCGAGCGAGTCTGCGATCATCGGGGCGATCACGAACTATTACCTCGGCAAGGGCGACGGCATGCTTGCAACAGCATCGTCGACAGCTGCCGCGCCGGCCTCCAGCGCCAGGATCGAGGCCAAGGACTATACCCTGAGCGATGAGGATATGAAGAACGGATTTGAATCGACGGCGTATGAAGAGGGGCCGAACATCAATGTTGACGATTTTGATCAGATCGTCGGGAGTGCCCTTGATAATGTCGATGTCCTTGAAGAAAAAGACGAAGGGGATTCGGTCAAGGAGGTTGAGGCCCCGATCATCAAGCTGGTCAACGGGATCTTTGTCAATGCGGTCAAGCAGGGCGCAAGCGATATCCATATCGAGCCCTATGAGCAGTCCCTGCGGGTGCGGTACCGGGTTGACGGCGTTATGTATACGGTCATGAACCTTCCGACCAAGATCAAGGCCGCCCTGACCTCCCGTATCAAGATCATGTCAAAACTGGATATTGCGGAAAGAAGACTGCCGCAGGACGGCAGAATAAAGCTGAAGCTCGGGAAAAAGCGCGACATCGACTTCCGTGTCTCTGTCCTGCCGACTCTGTGGGGTGAAAAGACGGTCCTGAGGCTTCTGGACAAGCAGAACCTTCAGGTCGACCTTACCAAACTCGGATTTGAGCAGGGCGCAATGGACGATTTCATGGAGGCGCTCGACAAGCCCTATGGCATGATCCTGGTCACGGGGCCGACCGGGAGCGGCAAGACCACGACCCTTTATTCCGCCCTGAACCATCTGAACAAACCCGACACCAATATCATGACGGCCGAGGACCCGGTCGAGTTCAACTTCATGGGCATCAACCAGGTGCAGGTCAAGGAGGAGATAGGCCTTACCTTTGCCGCCGCTCTGAGGTCGTTCCTCAGGCAGGACCCCGACATCATCATGGTCGGGGAGATCCGGGACTTTGAGACTGCGGAGATCGGCGTCAAGGCCGCACTGACCGGCCACCTTGTCCTGAGCACGCTCCATACCAACGACGCCCCAGGCACGATCAGCAGGCTTCTCAATATGGGTATAGAGCCCTTCCTTGTTTCGTCCTCTGTCGTCCTTATCCTTGCGCAGCGGCTTGCAAGGAGGATCTGTCAGAAATGCAAGGAAGAGGAAAAATTCCCTATGTCCGCCCTCACCAGGGTCGGGTTCTCCGAAGAGGAGGCAAAGACGGTCACCTGCTCCAAGGGCAAGGGATGTCCGACCTGCAACGGCACCGGATATAAGGGAAGGGTCGCCCTGTATGAGGTCATGCTCATCAAGGATGAATTAAAAGAGCTGATACTTGAGGGGGCCTCGACCTCAGAGATCAAAAAAGCCGCCATACGTCTTGGCATGAAGACATTGAGGATGAGCGGTCTGACAAAAATAGCCGAAGGCGTTACCACGATCGAAGAAGTCTTGCGCGTTACATTTGGGGACTAAAGGAGAAACGTATGGGAAGCATCTATGATCTTTTGAAAATAATGATAGAAAAGGGGGCCTCGGACCTTCATATAACAACCGCGAGTCCGCCAAGGCTGCGGGTTGACGGCAAACTTATCCCTATTGATTACCCGGCACTGACGCCGCCCGAGACAAAATCTCTCTGTTACAGCGTCCTGACGGATGCCCAGAAACATAAGTTTGAGGAGAGCAGCGAGCTGGACCTTTCCTTCGGCGTCAAGGGGCTCAGCCGGTTCAGAGGCAACATCTTCATGCAGAGAGGGGCAGTGGCCGGAGCCTTCAGAACGATCCCGTTCGAGATCAAGACCTTTAAGGACCTCATGCTCCCGGAAATAGTCAACGAACTGGTCAACAAGCCGAGCGGTCTCATCCTGGTCACGGGGGCAACCGGAAGCGGCAAGTCCACGACACTCGCCGCGATGGTCGACAGGATCAACTCAGAAAGGTCCGACCATATCATAACTGTTGAAGACCCCATTGAGTACCTGCACGGGCATAAGAAATGCCTTATCAACCAGCGTGAGGTCAATGCTGATACGTCTTCCTTCAAAACGGCCCTCAGATATATCCTCAGGCAGGACCCTGATGTCGTGCTCATCGGTGAGATGCGCGACCTTGAGACGATAGAAGCTGCCCTGACCGTTGCCGAGACAGGCCATTTGACCCTTGCAACCCTGCATACGAACTCGGCGGTGCAGACCATAAACCGTGTTATCGATGTCTTTCCCCCGCACCAGCAGGAGCAGATAAGGGTCCAGCTCTCCTTTGTGCTTGAGGGTATCCTTGCGCAGCAGCTTATACCGAAGAAGACCGGCAAAGGGAGATGTCTGGCGATCGAACTGCTCGTTCCGAACCCTGCGATACGCAACCTGATCCGCGAGGACAAGATCCATCAGATCTATTCCTCGATGCAGACCGGTCAGGGCAAATTCGGGATGCAGACCATGAACCAGTCCCTTTTGGACAACTATACAAAAGGTAACATAAGCTATGAAGCCGCACTCAGCAGGTCGTCCGTCCCTGATGAAATGGCCACGATGCTGCAGAGAATGACAAGCGCGCCGACCGGCCGCGGGAGGTGATGGTATGGCAGTGATCTACGAATGGTCTGGTAAGAACAGCAAAGGCATGATTGAGAAGGGCGAGGTGACCGCCAACTCAAAAGAGGATGCCATAAACCAGGTCAGGAAGAAGAATATTGTTCCGACCCTTGTCAAGGAAAAGGAGGCCAGCTCACTTCTCGGTAAGCTCTCGATGGGGGGCGGAGTGGAC